>NZ_JBSHMS010000020.1:27324-165637 GCF_053645575.1 Nocardia sp. NPDC055321 | reverse complement strand
CACCTCCGACAGCACGGTGCGGCTCGACAAGGCCCCTGCACCCGCCGATTCCGAGGAGTCCGAAGCATCCGAAGCGCCCGCAGTCGCTTCGGCCGCTTCCGGATCCACCTGGATGAAGATCGTCGCGGCGGTGTGCGTCGTGCTGTCCCTCACCGCGCTCGGCGCGACGGGTTTCTTTCTCTTCGAACGCAATTCGGCGTCCGACCTGGAAGCGCAGCGGACCGAGTACACCCAGTTCGCCAAGCAGGCCATGACCACCATCGTGAACATCAACGGTGAGTCGGCGCCCGAGGATTTCGCCAAGGCGCTCGAGGTCACCTCGGGTGACTTCGCCGCCGACCTGGCCAGCCGCAAGGACGAGTTCTCGCAACTCATCCAGAAGGCCCAGGTCAAGGTGAAGGGCGAGGTCGTCGCGACCGCGCTGGAGAGCTCCGACGACCACGCCGCGATCGTGCTGGTCGCGGTGAAGCAGGTGCTCACCAACGCCGGCGTCGACGGCGAGCAGCAGCGCCAGTACCGCTTCCGGGTGACCATCGGCAAGGACGATGGCGGCAAGCTGTCGGTGACCGGGATGGAGATGGTGTTTTGATCCGCACATCGCGCAGTCTGCAGGTCCTCATCGGAGCCGCGGCGCTGCTGATCGTCAGTCTCGTCCTGGCCGGTTTCAGCGGCTACTCCGCGTGGCAGGAGAGCCAGTCCGAGGATGCCCGCGAAGACTCGATGGTGGTGGCGCGCCGGGCCGCCGAAGGCATGTTCGGCTACAGCTTCCAGTCCGTCGACGCCCAGATGGCGAAGGTCGTCGACGACATGACCCCGGACTTCCAGAAGGACTGGGAGATGGTCGTGCGGGAGAACATCGCGCCCTCGGCCAAGAGCAAGGAACTCATCGTCACCGCGACCATCCAGGCGACCGGCGTCATGAGCACGACCGCCGATCACTCCGAGGTGATGGTGTTCCTGAACCAGAAGAGCGTCGGCAAGGATCCCGCGACCGGTACGTACATCCAGAGCCGGATCAAGGTGACGCTGGACAAGCAGGACGGGCGCTGGCTGGTCGCCAACGTCGATCCGATCTGACCCGAGGGCTGTGCGCGGCCGTAGCGCGTCGTCATCGGCCCACAGCGCTCCCGAACGAGATGGTCCCTACCCGGATGCCGGGTAGGGACCATCGTCGCTCTGCTGGGTGCGAGGGTCAGCCGCTGATGTCCGGGTCGACGTCGTCGTCGGTCAGCAGGGCGCTGCCCGCCACCCGATCGTGCGCCAGGGCGTCCAGGAAGGCCCGGGCCCAGCGGTCGACATCGTGGGTCAGGACCTGGCGGCGCAGCGAGCGCATGCGCCGGCGGCGGGTGTCGCGGTCGTCCTCGATGGCGCCCGCTATCGCGTCCTTGACGCTGTCCAGGTCGTGCGGGTTGCACAGGTATGCCTGACGCAATTCCGCTGCCGCACCGGTGAACTCGGACAGCACCAGGGCGCCGCTGAGGCCGCCCTGGCAGGCCACGTACTCCTTGGCGACCAGGTTCATGCCGTCCCGCAGCGGGGTCACCAGCATGACGTCGGCGGCCACGAAGAACGAGACCAGCTCTTCCTTGGGGATGGGGCGGTGCAGGTAGTGCACCACCGGATAGCCCACCCGGGCGAACTCGCCGTTGATCCGGCCCACCTGGCGCTCGATGTCGCCGCGCATCTGCTTGTAGGACTCGACGCGTTCGCGGCTCGGCGTGGCCAGCTGCACCATCACCGTGTCGGCGGGGTCGATCCGGTTCTCGTGCAACAGCTCTTCGAGCGCGGCGAGCCGGATGTCGATGCCCTTGGTGTAGTCCAGGCGGTCGACGCCCAGCAGGATCGTCTTCGGATTGCCCAGTTCCGCACGGATTTTCGCGGCCCGTTCCCGCACGCCGCGGCGGCGGGAGTACTCGTCGAGCTCGGTCGAGGCGATGGAGATCGGGAACGCGCCGACGCGCACGGTGCGGAAACCCACCTGCACCACACCGAGTTTCGAGCGAACGCCCACGTTACCGCGCGAAGTCGGCTGTCCGGCAAGCCTTCTGGCCAGGTAGAGGAAGTTCTGCGCGCCGCCGGGCAGGTGGAAGCCGATCAGATCCGCGCCGAGCAGACCCTCGACGATCTCGGTGCGCCACGGCATCTGCATGAACAGCTCGACCGGCGGGAACGGGATGTGCAGGAAGAAGCCGATGGTGAGATCGGGGCGGAGCATGCGCAGCATCTTGGGCACCAGCTGCAACTGGTAGTCCTGCACCCAGACGGTGGCGCCCTCGGCGGCCACCTTGGCGGTGTACTCGGCGAAGCGGCGGTTCACCTGCACGTACGCCTGCCACCATTTGCGGTCGTAGACCGGGCGCACGATCACATCGTGATAGAGCGGCCACAGCGTGGCGTTGGAGAAACCTTCGTAGTAGTCGGCGACCTCTTCCGAGGACAGCGGCACCGGATGCAGATCCAGCCCGTCCTCGGTGATCGGGTCCATATCGACATCGGGGACGCCGGCCCAGCCGACCCAGGCGCCCTTGTTGTTGCGCAGCACCGGCTCCAGGGCGGTCACCAGGCCGCCGGGACTGCGCTTCCATCGTGTGGTGCCGTCGGGCAGGCGTTCCAGGTCGACCGGTAGCCGATTGGCTACGACGACGAAGCCGGAACCGGCGCCCGAACTGTCCGGGTTCACGGTCTCATTCGCCTCGCGTGAGGGGAGCGATGCCCAGCATCGAGAGCAGCATCCGGCATTCGTCCGCATCGGTGGCGTAGGCGGCCACGACGCGCTGTGCCTGGCGCGCGGTCTCGTCGGCCAGTGGTTCCAGATCGTCGTCCGCGATGTCGTTTGCGCTGCTCTTCGCGGCCATCATGCCGTCCTCTCGGGGAATTCTGCTCGAGTATCGAGGAGTCCATCGTATCTGGCCGCGTATCGCCGACCGCACCCCTGCGCTCACAGCGAGCCGGAAACGCAACGGACCGGGGATCTGAAACATCGCGGTGCGTGAGGTCGACAACCGGTGCGGAAGCCGGCCGCGATCGCGACCGCTACGGTGAGCACAGGCAACAGCCGCTCGAATCGGATGAAGGGGTAGCCGCAATGCCGTTGGCCACGGTGAACGGAATCTCGCTGAACTACCAGGTCAAGGGGGACCGCGCCCGGGGAACGGACGTCAAGGGCGGCGGTCCGCTGGTCGTCATGATCATGGGCACCGGGAGCCCGGGCCGGGTGTGGGAACTGCATCAGGTGCCCGCGCTGGTGGCCGCCGGGTACCGGGTCTGCACCTTCGACAACCGCGGCATCGCACCGTCGTACGAGGCGGCCGACGGGATGACGATCGACGACCTGGTGCGCGACACCGCCGCGCTCATCGAATTCCTGGACGAGGGCCCGGCGCTGGTCGTGGGGCAGTCCATGGGGTCGCGGGTCACCCAGGAACTCGCGCTGGCCCGGCCCGATCTGGTGCGCAAGGCCGTCTTCCTGGCCGGGCACGCCCGCCTGGACCAGTTCCAGCGCACCCTCTCGCTCGGTGAGCACGCGCTCGACGACTCCGGTGTGCAACTGCCCGCCAAGTACGAGGCCGCGCTGACCGCGCTCATGAACCTGTCGCCGGCGACCATGGCCGACGTCAACGCCGCCCGCGACTGGCTGGACCTGTTCGAATTCACCGGTGGCCCGGTCAAACCGGGCGTGCGCGCCCAGCGCCGCATGGACCACGACTTCGATCGACTCGCCGCCTACCGGGCGATCAACGTGCCCTGTCTGTCGGTCGGATTCGCCGATGACCGCATGATCCCGCCCTACTTGTCCCGCGAGGTGGCCGATGCCATCCCCGGCGCCCGCTACCATGAGATCCCCGATGCCGGGCACTTCGGCTACCTGGAACGACCCGAAGCGGTGAACAAGATCCTGCTGGAATTCTTCGCCGCGTGAAGGTAACCGCCCGGGCGTAACACCACCCTTGCTAGGGTCGAATCAACGTCGGGGGCTAGTCCCGTCGCCGCGGTGCCCTACCGTGGTCGACGGACGAACCGTCAGCGTTCCCGTACACAGCGCCAGTATCCAGTGAGGTGAAATGAGCACCAATCCCTTCGACGACGAAGACGGCCGGTTCTTCGTCCTGGTCAACGACGAGGAGCAGCATTCGCTGTGGCCCGCCTTCGCCGAGGTCCCGGCGGGTTGGCGAGTCGTCTTCGGCGAGGACTCGCGCGCCGCGTGTGTCGAGTACGTCGAGAAGAACTGGACGGATATGCGTCCCAAGAGCTTGCGTGATGCCATGGCCGCCGATGACGCGGCCCGTCAGGCGGCGCAGTCCTGACAAGAGCGGTTGACCCGATACTGCGTGGGAACGATTCCGAACGCGGCCGGAGGCGGGGCCACAAGCCCCGTCCGGCCGCCGCTCGGCCCTGACCCGACAGTATCGAAATCACCTGGGGACCCGGCTTTTCCGCGCAGCCGGCCTACCCGGTTATGATGGGCACCGCTTTCCCGCCTCCTTAGCTCAGTGGTAGAGCACCGCTCTTGTAAAGCGAAGGTCGTCAGTTCAATCCTGACAGGGGGCTCTGGACCGCCTCTCCGCGATTTTTACGGTCGCCGGGGAGGCGGTTGCGTTTCATCCCCGGACTCGCCTACGAGCGTGGCCGGGTTCTGGGGGTACCCGGGGAGTTACCCCGAAGGTCGCGAGATCAGGCGTTGCGATTTCCTTTCGGCTCGCCTTCGGCATTGCGCTCGGGGGTTTCGCGGGTGCGTGTGGGGGCGCGGGTTGTTCGGTCGTGAAACTCGATGTGGTGGAGGGGAAGTGGCCCGCGCCCGGGGGATGCCGGGCGCGGTCGGCCTGATTCGGGGTCGTCAGGAGCCGAAGCTGCTGGTGCCGCCTCCGTCGCAGCCGGAGGTGTCGGCGGGCGTGGGCTGGTCGTCGGACGGTGCTACTTCGACGATGACGGTTTCGGCTACGCCGTCTTGGACCGCGGTGAGTTTGTGGGTGCCGACCGTGGTGGGTGTCCAGTCGATGTAGACGTCGGCACCGGTGTAGTGGCCGCCGGTGGGCCGGCTGCCGATGCAGGCGCCGTTGTCCCGGAAGATGACCGGGTTGTAGTTCCTGTTCTCGGCCTCGGCGTGGATCTCGTAGGTGTGGCCGACGAAGTAGGGGCCGGCGACTGTCACGTTCACATGGGTGACGTCGGCGGAGCCCGGCGTCGTGGTGAGCGGCACGAGGGCTGACACCGCCACCGCGGCCTTCACACCCCAGGGGATTCGACGGCTCGTACGACTCGTTTGCTGCATGTGCTGCTCCTGTTCGGGGCCCCGAGGAGGGGTCATCGCACGGTATCGGCGCAAAGAGTGAAATTTTCCGTCTTCAGAAACGGGCGCCGCCCATAGTTTCTGGGGCCACGGAGCGGGGGGCTCGCAGGAAACTCACAGGGAAGGTCCAGGGAGATCACCGGGGGTGGCCGCAGGATGGGGGTATGAGCGGTGTGGGGTCTGTGCGGGACGTCGAGGCCAAGGTGTTGGTCGTCGACGACGAGCCGATGATCGTGGAGCTGTTGTCGGTCAGTCTGCGGTTCCAGGGGTTCGAGGTCGCCACGGCGGGGAGCGGGACCGAGGGGCTGGACCGGGCGCGGAGTTTCCGGCCGGACGCGCTGATCGTGGACGTCATGATGCCGGGGATGGACGGGTTCGGGTTGTTGCGGCGGCTGCGGGCGGACGGGATCGACGCGCCGGTGTTGTTCCTGACCGCGCGGGACGAGGTGGAGGACAAGGTCACCGGGCTCACGCTGGGGGCCGACGACTACGTGACCAAGCCGTTCAGCCTCGAGGAGGTCGTGGCGCGGTTGCGGGTGATCCTGCGGCGGGCGGGGCGGACCGCGGTGGAGGAGAAGAGCTCGCGGCTGCGCTTCGCCGACATCGAGCTGGACGACGACACCCACGAGGTGTGGAAGGCGGGGGAGGCGGTGCCGCTCTCGCCGACCGAGTTCACGCTGCTGCGCTACTTCATGGTCAACGCGGGCACCGTGCTCAGCAAGCCGCGCATCCTGGATCACGTGTGGCGCTACGACTTCGGCGGTGAGGTCGGGGTGGTCGAGACCTACGTGTCGTATCTGCGCAAGAAGGTCGACACCGGGCCGGACCGGCTCATCCACACCCTGCGCGGGGTCGGCTACGTCATGCGGGAATCGCAGCGCGCGCCGGGCACGCGATGACCGAGCACGCCCCGGCCGCCGACGGGGTTCCGGCCCCACGCGAAACCGGTGTGCGCGCGGCACTCTCACGCCGCCTAGCCGCCATCCCGCTGCGTACCACCCTGGCTTTGGCGCTGGTGTCGCTGACGGGCCTGGGTCTGCTGGTCTCGGGCATCGGCGTCACCGCGCTCATGCGCGACGTCCTGGTGGACCGCATGGACCGCCAGTTGGCCGAGGCCAGCCACGGCTGGGCCGCCCCGGGCGCGCGCCGGCCCGAAGTGCTGCCGCAGCCCCCGGAGAACAAGGAACGCCCACCCGATCTGCTGTACGTGCGGGTCGAGGACGCGACGGGGAAGAGCACCCTGCATCTGGACGTCGGCAATGGTCAGCCGGATGTGCCCGCGGACCTTGGCGACAAACCCATTACGGTCGGCTCGGTCGGTGACGCGTCGGAGCAGTGGCGGGTGCTGCGGGTGCGCACCGACAAGGGCGTGAGCACCGTCGCGCTGCGCATGGATCAGACCCGTTCGATCCTGGATCGGCTGATCATGCTGCAGGCCGGGATCGGCCTGGTCGTCCTCACCGCGCTGGCGTTCGTCGCCCGCTGGGTGATCCGGCGCAGTCTGCGCCCGCTGCGGCAGGTCGAGCAGACCGCCGCCGCCATCGCCGGCGGTGATCTGCATCAGCGGGTTCCGGTGCGCGGCACCGACACCGAGGTCGATCGGCTGTCGCAGTCGCTGAACACCATGCTGACCCAGATCCAGCAGGCCTTCGCCGCGACCGAGGCGTCGGAGGAGGCGGCGCGGCGTTCGGAGGCCAACATGCGGCGTTTCGTCGCCGACGCCAGCCACGAACTGCGGACTCCGCTGACCAGTATCAAGGGCTTCTCGGAGCTGTATCGCCAAGGGGCGATTCAGGATCCGGCGCTGGTCATGGATCGCATCGAACACGAATCCAAGCGCATGGGCCTGCTGGTGGAGGATCTGCTCATGCTCGCCCGGCTCGACGCGCAGCGCCCGATCGAGCGGCGGCCGGTGGATCTGCTGACCGTGGCCAGCGACGCCGTGCACGGCGCGCGGGCGCTGGACGCGGTGCAGCACCCCGACGGCCCGGCCCGCCGCATCGACATCGAGATCTGTTCGGGCGCGGGCACACTGGAGGTGCTCGGGGATGATCAGCGCCTGCGTCAGGTGCTGGCGAATCTGGTGAACAACGCGCTCGTGCACACCCCGCCCGAGGCGTCGGTGACCGTAAGGCTCACCCCTGAAACGGATCACGTGTTGCTCGCGGTCGCCGATACCGGCCCGGGCCTGGAACCCGAACAGGCCGAGCGGGTTTTCGAGCGTTTCTACCGCGCCGACGATTCGCGCAGCCGAATCAGCGGCGGTACGGGGCTGGGCCTGTCGATCGTGCGCGCGCTGGTGGCCGCGCACGGCGGCACGGTGTCGGTGGCCAGCGTCCCGGGCTCGGGCACCACCTTCACCGTGCGCCTGCCGCGCGAGCGGTAGCGGTTATTCCGGGACGTTCGCGCCGTAGCCGAGGTCGCGCAGCGCCTGCTTGATCTTGGCCTGCGCCTCGTCCAGCGATTCCTTGCTGGGTTCGGGGTCGGCGCCGGTGATGTCGAAGTCACCGAGTTCGAACGCCGGGAACACGTGCAGGTGCAGGTGCGGCACCTCCAGTCCGGCGATGAGCATGCCCGCCCGCGGGGCGTCCCACGCCGCCCGCACGGCCTGCCCGATCTTCTGCGACACCGCCGTCATCCGCGCGAACGTGCCGGGATCGACGTCCTGCCACTGGTCGATCTCCTTGCGCGGCACCACCAGCGTGTGCCCCTGCGTGACCGGGGAGATGGTCAGGAATGCGACGAATTCGTCGTCCTCCCAGACGAATCGGCCCGGCAGCTGACCTTCGATGATCATTGAGAAAACAGAAGCCATGCCGGGCAGACTACGCGGATTCGCGCCGGCCGCCGGATCCCACCTGGGGTGTTGCGAGTTCCCGGATTTATCGGGGGTCCGTCCAGATTCGGACCGGGGGCATGTCGTCCGGGTCGGCCCACGCCGGTTGCGAGGTCGCCTGCGCGGCGGCGCGTTTCTCGTCCCGAAGGAACCGGTCGTACACCTCGTGCGCCTGTGCTTCCGCGTCTGCTCGCGCGGCCCGGTACTGCTCGATGACGGTCTGTTCGAGTTGTGCGGTCCCCTGTGCGACGGCCTGGGGCGACAACTTCAGCTGGGTGATGTGGCCGTAGGCGTCGACCTCGATCGCCATGGTGCGGTCCGCGGGGCGCGCCTGCGCCCGTACTTCGCCGATGACTCTGTCGATCCGCTCGGCCCGCTCGCGTCGTTGGTCCACGTACTGTGCCCCCTGCTCCGAATCGCTGTTACCAGGCTGCCTTTCACGACGGCTCGACAGTCTAGCGACGACGGAGCGGGCGCTTACCCGTGCGTGCCGACCAGCTACCATCTGGCGAGCGTCGTGATCGGCGCGGGGGACTGATGAATCGCAAGCTGGTGGAGGGGTAACCATGGTCAATTTCGTTCCGGACCAGATTCGTGCGTTGGCGACCACGACCCGCACCCATCGAGACGCGATGGGAAAGCTGGCTCCGATCGGTGAGGTCAACCGGAAGGCTGCCGGTCCCGGGATGCCCCACTCGGCGTTCGCGGCCAATGTCGAACTGACGCTCGAGGCGATGGACCGGGTGATAACCCTGCATCAGGGCAGACTCACCCAGTTCGCGGACCTCACCGATGCCGCGGCCGGCGCCGTCGATGCGATGGAAGCGGGCAACGTCGCCAAGTTCCAGGCGATCAAATGAGCGGCGACAAGATCACCATCTCGACCGTGCTGGCCTGGAAGCTCGATTCGGCGCGCTTCGCCGGCGCGGACGCGATGAACGCCGGAATCTCGCTGGAGAACGCGGCTCTCGATGCGGACAAAGCGGTTCAGTCGTCGGATACCTATTTCGGCGAAGCGGCGGGTGCGTCCGCCCGGTCGGTATCGACCAAGCTGAAGAACGAGGCGGTCGCTTCGGGCGACATCCTCGATGCCATCCATCGGCAGATCGATACCACGTCCACCGCGCTGCAGTCGGACATCAAGGCGTTGCAGGCTGTCGTCGACAAGATAGCGGAGTCGGATTACAACCTCTTCTACGACAACGAGACCGGCGACGTGGATTCGTACGATTCGAACTGGGAGACGGTCAAGAAGAACTGGGGCAACCCGTCTTCCATCGCCTGGAAGGCCGCCGAGTGCTATCGGCTGGCCGGCGAACTCAAACAGGCGTACTGGGATGTGCAGGAGACCGACAAGATCGGGGCGCGGAACCTGGCCACCCACCTCGAGAATGTGCCGCAGGACGTCAAACTGGTGCTGGCCGGCATCCCGCAGGACGCGGCGCTCCGCGACATTCTCCTGAACTACCAGGTGGATACGACCAAGTCCGAGATCGTCGTCTGGCCGGACGCCGACCTGCTGGAAAAGCTCCGACTGTTCAACCCCGATATGACATCGGTGGAGATGACGGTCGAGGAGAAAGAGGCGCTGGATGCCCTCTGCAATCCGCTGCACGGGGGAAATCCGTGGAACTACAAGGTATTCAACGACATCAAGAACGAGGCGGAGGCCTTCGGGAAGACGAACAAGTACACCGAGGTCTATGAGAACTCGTCGGACGACGGTCACGCTGACGCTGCTCGACACGCCTACTGGAATGCGCGCATGACGCAGGAGTTCGGTGCGGACTGGGCCGAGCAGTACTCCAGTGCACACGAGAAGGTCGGTGGCAACGGTCCGCAGCGAGAAGCGATGGACCTCAAGAACAACGAGGTTG
Organism: Nocardia sp. NPDC055321; assembly: GCF_053645575.1. Lineage (NCBI taxonomy): Bacteria > Bacillati > Actinomycetota > Actinomycetes > Mycobacteriales > Nocardiaceae > Nocardia > Nocardia sp. NPDC055321. Next base: position 155,637 of record NZ_JBSHMS010000020.1, on the reverse strand, counting down.
GCCGTCAGATCGGTCTGGCCAACGCGAACGCGTCGAAGGAAGAGCTGCAGTCGGCGGTCATCGCGGCGGTCGACAGGGGCGACACCGTAGTCATTCACAGCCCCGACGGGCCTGAGGCTCCGGCTCAGATTGCGTTCAGCAACACTGTTGGCTGGGCGAATATTACGAGTCCGCTGCCGATCGATATCCCCCTACCGGGAAAGTGAGTGCCAGGTACGTGAAATCAGCCATTCTCGCTGGGTTGTTGGTGGTTCCGATGCTGGCCGGCTGCTCTGCTGGGCAGGACAAGCCCGCCACGCAGGCTTGTCAGGCGGAAATCAAACTCGACCGTGGACCGGAGCCGCTCGGCTCGAGCGAGGCATTGATATCGGCGATTCGCACCGCCGGGCAGGGTCAGCAACCCGTCAGCCTTGGCGAGGTCACGCGCTCAGCGGGCTGGTCGGACGGCTGGGATGCTGTTATCGACGCCTCTTCCAACGCGACGGATGATCGGCTGAACCGTAAGGCTGAAACCCCCGCGGGCACTTGCTGGAGCGGGCTTCCGCGTGGAAACAATTCTGACCCAGCGCCTTTCGGATACTACGTTTTCTTGAAGGACCGTCAGGTGGTGCAGTCCGTGGTGTGGGATACAGGCCGCAAATACCTGGAGTTCCCCGCTGTCGACCGATTGACCAGCGAATCGATGCTGAATCCCAAAGGCGGGGGCCTGCGGACCTACTGATCCGGACACAGGGCGGACGCCGGTTGCGCCCTGCGCTTCCGGGCCGCGTCCGATGAACTGGCTCGGGCGCGGCCCGTCGGCTACTCAGACCGCGACGAAGTGGGACAGGATGCCCTGCACCTCGTAGATATCTACCTGGCGGTTGAACCGTTTCTGTAGCGGCTCATCGGCGCCCGAGATCCAGATCTTCAGCTCGGCGTCGAGGTCGAAGGTGCCGGCGGTCTCCACCGAGAAATGGGTGATGGCCCGGTACGGCACGCTGTGGTAGCTGACCTTGCGGCCGGTCACGCCCTGTTTGTCGACCAGCACCAGGCGCCGGTTGGTGAAGAGCAGGGCGTCCCGTACCAGGAGGTACGCGGCATAGACCTGTTCGCCCTGGCCGAGCAGCTTGCCGTACTCCTGTTGCGCCCCCGCGGGATCGATGCGTCCCGCATTGCCCATGATTCCGTCGATCAAGCCCATCGCAGGCACATCCTCTGTGTGGTTCGCGGTGACCGGCCGTCACCGACCATCATCCCTGTGACCGGCGGGCGGCGCAGGGATACCGGGCGGGGCGACCGGCGGCCGGGTGGTGTTCGCGCACGCTTTAAGCTGTCAGCCGTGCGCGTACTCGTCATCGGTTCCGGAGCCCGTGAACATGCCCTCGTCCTGGCCCTGCGCCGGGACCCGTCGGTATCGGCGGTGTACGCGGCGCCCGGCAACGCGGGCATCGCCCAGCACGCCGAGGTCCGGGCGGTGGACGCCTCCTCCGGTGCGGAGGTGGCGGCGCTGGCGCAGGAGCTCGGCGTCGACCTGGTCGTGGTGGGTCCCGAGGTGCCGCTGGTGCTCGGTGTCGCCGACGCGGTGCGGGCCGCGGGCATCGCGACGTTCGGGCCGTCGGCCGCCGCCGCGCAGATCGAGGGGTCCAAGGCGTTCGCCAAGGACGTCATGAACGCGGCCGGGGTGCGGACCGCGCACTCGGAGATCGTCGATCATCCGGGCGAACTCGACGCCGCGCTGGATCGTTTCGGGCCGACCTGGGTCGTGAAGGACGACGGTCTGGCCGCCGGTAAGGGCGTGGTGGTGACCGCCGACCGCTCGGTCGCCCGCGATCACGGCGCGGAGCTGCTCGAGAACGGGCATCCGGTACTGCTGGAATCCTTCCTCGACGGCCCCGAGGTCTCGCTGTTCTGCCTGGTCGACGGCGAGAACGTGGTGCCGCTGCTGCCCGCGCAGGATCACAAGCGCGTCGGCGACGGCGACACCGGGCCCAACACCGGCGGCATGGGCGCGTACACGCCGTTGCCGTGGCTGAGTGACGACACGCTGCGGGCCATCGTCGACGATGTGGTCAAACCCGTTGCCGCCGAGATGGTCCGGCGCGGGGTGCCGTTCAGCGGCCTGCTGTACGCGGGTCTCGCGATCGGCTCCGACGGCCCGGCCGTCATCGAATTCAACTGCCGCTTCGGCGATCCCGAGACCCAGGCCGTGCTGGCCATGCTGGACAGCCCGCTCGGCGAACTGCTGAACGCCACCGCCACCGGCACCCTGGATCAGGTCGCCGCCCCGCGCTGGAAGGACGGCGCGGCGGTCACCGTCGTGCTGGCCGCGGAGAACTACCCGGCGCGCCCGCGCAGCGGCGACGTCATCACCGGGGCCGAATCGACCGGCACCGGAACCGAATCCGAGGTGCTGCACGCGGGTACCGCGCTGCGCGAGGACGGCGCGCTGGTCTCGGCCGGCGGCCGCGTGCTCGCCATCGTCGGGCAGGGCGCGGATCTGACCGTGGCCCGCCGGAACGCCTACGACCGCCTCGCGGGAATCAAGCTGCCGGGCGGGCACTTCCGCTCCGATATCGCCCTCGCGGCGGTGGAGGGCCGGATCAGCGTGCCGACCCCGGCGGTCTGAGAACACGTCCGATGACTCGGCCCCTTGCGATCACGCAAGGGGCCGAGCGCTTTCCGGCGGGCGCCGACCTCAGGTGAGCATGAGCCCGTGCAGGGCCAGCCACGCCTGGGGATCCACGCGCTGCCCGTTCTGGACGATCTCGAAATGCAGGTGCGGGCCGGTGGAGTCGCCGCGGTTGCCGATGCGGGCGATCTGCATGCCAGCAGGGACGCGTTCGCCCGCGGAGACGAAGAAGTCGTACATGTGGCCGTAGATGGAGATGGTGCCGTCGTCGTGCCGGATGCGCACCCAGAGGCCGAAGCCCTGCGCCGGACCGGCTTCGATGACCGTGCCCGCGGCGACCGCGTAGATGGGTGAGCCGAGCGGCCCGGCGATGTCGATGCCCGCGTGGAAGGTGCCCCAGCGCGGCCCGAAGCCGGAGGTGAACATGCCCTGGGCGGGGAGGGCGAAGTTGCCGACGCCGGGCAGGACGAAGGTGCCGGGCGCGGTGGTGGTCATCCAGTCCTGGTGTTCCCCCGCCACGGCGGCCGCGGCCTCGGCCTTGGCACGTTCGAGGGTGGCGCGCGCGGCGGCGGCCACCACCGCCCCTTCGCGCAGTTTCTCGCCGTTGTTGATGGCGTCGAGATAGCGTTTCGCCGATTCCTTGGGTGTCTGCACCTGAATCGGGTGCGCGGTCGGAACCCGCAGTGCCGTACCGGGTTCCAGGGGCGCGTCGACGGGGAAGCGCCCGAGCGTGCTGTCCGCCCCGGTGAACACCACCACCGCGACGACCCCGGCGATCAGCACCCGGTGTCTGACCGCCCAGTCCCTGGCGAGCGGCGCCTGCCGCCGCGCCTCGGCCCGCCCCCGCGCGGCCAGCTCCATCGCCTCGGCTCTCGATCGCGGCCGCCGCCCCCAGAATTCGAGCGCTCTGTCCCGCACGACGGGCGCTCGCCCGCGCGCCCACGCCACCGTCGAGGCCCCCGCCCGCGCGGCCCGGGCCACCCGCTCCCGCGCCGGGATGTCCTCGTCGCCGTGCAGCGGCAGCCGCAGGCCGGGCGTGTAGCTGTCCGGCATCTTCCGCCGCGTCGTGTCCGCCTCGGGCACTTGCGCTTCGGGCTCGGAAGGCAGCGCCCGGCTGTTCGAGTCGCCTCGCGCCGGGCCTCGCCGTAGCAATCCGCGACCGGCCCGACCAGTGGGCGCCAACTCGGTGACATCGGGCGATCTGTCGGCACCCGTTTCCCCGCCGGGTGGCGACTCGTCCTCGGCGGTGACGGGCGACTCGCCGTCTGCCGCGCCTTCGTGGGCGGGTAACTCCACCTTCGTCTCGCCTGTGCCGGCGGGCGGCGATTCCGGCCGGGCCCCGGTGTCGCCGGCGGGCGGCACCTCGGCCTGGGTCCGGGTTTCGCCGGCAGGTGGCCGGGCCTCGCCGTCCGGTGTCGGCGCACCCGCGGTCGTTGCGCCCTCGCCCGCGCGGCCGCCGCGCCACCGCCCCAGCCCGCGTCTGCGCGCGGTCTCGGTTCTCGATCTTGCGGCGGGCGAGTCCGACTCGCCGCCCCGCCGGGATCTCGCCGTGTGTTCCGGGCCGTCCCCGGGTCTGCCCGGTCTCGACTCGGGTGTCGAGGTGGGGTGCTCGGCCTCGGTGTAGGCGAACGGGTGGGCTGCCGCCGAGTCTTCCTCGGTGGCCGCTCCCCCCGGCACGCGTCCCTCCTCAGCCATTCACACGCCTATTACCGGACAGTGGGGAGAGCGAGTGCTCTACCGTCTGTCGGGTGCGTATCGAATCTCGGCGGTCGGCCATCCCACCTTTTTACGTCATGGATGTCTGGAAGGCAGCAGCTGAACGGGCGCGTACACACGGAGATGTGCTGGTATTGGCCGCCGGGCAGCCGTCGACGCCCGCGCCGCGACCGGTCCTGCGGGCCACGAAAGCGGCCATGGACGCCGAGTTGCTCGGTTACACCGAGACTTTCGGCATCCTGGCGTTGCGCGAGGCGATCGCCGATCACCATCGGCGTGTCTACGGCATCGAGGTGGACGCCGACGACGTCGTGGTGACCACCGGTTCCTCGGGCGCGTTCACCCTGATCTTCCTGGCGGCCTTCGATCTGGGCGACACCGTGGTGGTGGCCCGGCCCGGCTATCCGGCCTACCGCAATACCCTCACCGCGCTGGGGTGCCGGGTGGTGGAGCTCGATTGCGGTCCGGAGACCCGTTTCCAGCCGACCGTCGCCATGCTCGAGGCGCTGCCCGAGCCGCCGGCGGGCCTGATCGTGGCGAGCCCGGCGAATCCGACCGGCACCATGATCGATCCTGCTGAACTGGCCGCACTGGCCCGCTGGTGCGACGAGCACGGCACGCTGCTCATCTCCGACGAGATCTATCACGGCATCGTGTACGACACCGAGTCGCCGGGCGCCGAGCCGACGTCCTCGGCGTGGGAGACCTCGCGCGAATCCATTGTCATCGGCTCGGTCTCGAAGTACTTCTCCATGACCGGCTGGCGGCTGGGCTGGATGCTGGTGCCCGCGGGTCTGCGCCCGGCGTTGCAGCGGCTGGCGTCGAACATGACGGTGTGCCCGCCCGCTATCTCCCAGTACGCGGCGGTGCACGCGTTCGGCGCGGAGGCGAAGGCCGAACTGGACGGCCATGTCGCGCGCTACGCGGCGAATCGCCAGTTGCTGCTGTCGGGACTGCCGAAACTCGGCATCACCGATCTCGCCCCGGCCGACGGCGCCTTCTACGCGTACGCCGATATCGCGCACCTGACCGATGATTCGATGCGCTGGTGCACGGAGGTGCTGGACGCGACCGGGGTGGCGCTGGCGCCCGGAATCGACTTCGACACTGTCAATGGGTCTCACACCGTGCGGTTCTCGTTCGCGGGCGCGAGTGCCGATATCGAGGAAGCGCTGGACCGGTTGGAACGGTATCTCGCCTGATTCCCCAGTCGAATCGCCCAGGGAATTGGAATCACCACAGATCGCACAGATTCGGCACAGATGAACCGATGATGACTGGCACGATTGCACCGTGACCACTGCGACGACTCCGAAAGGCGAGAAGCGTCGCCAAGCGTTGGTATGTGCCGCCGCCGAGCTACTACTCGAGGGTGGCTTCGAGGCGGTGCGGCACCGCTCGGTAGCGACGCGGGCGGAGTTGCCGCTGGCTTCGACCACCTACTACTTCGAGTCCCTGGAGGACTTGATCGCGCGCGCGGTCGAATTCTCCGGCAATGCCGAATTGGAGGCCATGCGCCGCCGGGTCGGTGAGGTGACCCATCGCCGGCGCGGCGCCGAAGCCACGGTCGATCTGGTGCTGGACCTGTTGGTTGGTCCCGAGCACAACGACGACGATGCCCGCGGCCAGCTGATCGCCCGCTACGAACGCACCGTGGCCTCGGCCCGGCACCCCGAGCTACGCGAGGTCCAGTTCCGACTACGCGCCCAGCTCGACGAGCTACTCGCCGACGTCCTGCGCCGCTCCGACCGCCTGGTCCGCCCGGAGCAAACCCGCAGACTCGTGGCGGTGGTGGACGGAGCCGTCGTCACCGCTCTCGGCGAGCCCGACCCCCAGCCCCGCCGCATGGCCCGCGGCGCGCTACTGGAAGTGATCGACATCGTCGCCCCGCCCGCCTAGCCGCCCGTCCCCACCAGCCCGGTCACTCACATCCCCCGCACAGCAGCGCTTTCCGGTTCGCGGCCGTCTCGTTCTGGACCGAGTGGAGCGGGGGAGCGAAGCGGAGGAGCGGAGGGAGGGAAGAACGAGACCTAGGGGCCGCGAACCCGCCGGAGCGAAGCGCAGGCAAAATAGACTCCGTGACCTTTGTGCCTAACGTTCTTGCCACCCGATATGCCTCGCCGCAGCTCGTGCAGCTGTGGTCGCCCGAGTACAAGATCGTGCTCGAGCGCAAGCTGTGGCTCGAGGTGCTGCGCGCCCAGGCCGAACTGGGCGTGGACGTTCCGGCCGGTGTCGTCGAGGACTACGAGCGGGTCATCGACCAGGTCGACCTGAAGTCCATCGCCGACCGCGAGCGCGTCACCCGGCACGACGTGAAGGCGCGGATCGAGGAGTTCAACGCCCTCGCCGGGCACGAGCACGTGCACAAGGGCATGACTTCGCGCGACCTCACCGAGAACGTCGAGCAGCTGCAGATCCGGCTCTCCCTCGAGCACGTGTACGCGCACGGCGTCGCGGTCGCCGCCCGGCTGGGTGAGCGGGCCGCGCAGTACCAGTCGCTGGTCATGGCCGGTCGTTCGCACAACGTGGCCGCGCAGGCCACCACCCTGGGCAAGCGGTTCGCCTCCGCGGCCGACGAGGTGCTCATCGCGCTGACCCGGATCCAGGAGCTCATCGACCGGTATCCGCTGCGCGGCATCAAGGGCCCGATGGGCACCGCGCAGGACATGCTGGACCTGTTCGACGGCGATGCCGCCAAGCTGGCGCAGCTGGAGCAGAAGGTCGCCACCCACCTCGGTTTCAAGAACGTGCTCACCAGCGTCGGCCAGGTGTACCCGCGCTCGCTGGACCACGACGTGGTCTCGGCGCTGGTCCAGATCGGCGCGGGCCCTTCGTCTTTCGCGCACACCATTCGCCTGATGGCAGGCAACGAGCTCGTCACCGAGGGCTTCCAGAAGGGGCAGGTCGGTTCCTCGGCCATGCCGCACAAGATGAATTCCCGCTCCGCCGAGCGCGTCAACGGCCTGCAGGTGATCCTGCGCGGTTACGGCTCGATGGCCGCCGAGCTCGCGGGCGCGCAGTGGAACGAGGGCGACGTGTTCTGCTCGGTGGTGCGCCGCGTCGCGCTGCCGGACGCCTTCTTCGCCGTCGACGGCATGATGGAGACCTTCCTGACCATCCTGGCCGAGTTCGGCGCCTACCCGGCCGTCATCGACCGCGAGCTCGAGCGGTACCTGCCGTTCCTGGCCACCACCCGCCTGCTCATCGCCGCCGTGCGCGCCGGTGTGGGCCGGGAGACCGCGCACGAGGTCATCAAGGAGCACGCCGTCGCGGTGGCCCTGGACATGCGCGAGCAGGGCCGCGAGCCCGATCTGCTGGATCGCCTGGCCGCCGACGACCGCATGCCGCTGGACCGGGCCGGGCTCGACGCCGCGCTGGCCGATCGCTCGGCGTTCATCGGCGCGGCCGAGGCGCAGACCGCCGCGGTCATCGCCCAGGTCGAGAAGCTGGTCGCGGACAATCCGGAGGCGGCCCGCTACACCCCGGGCGCGATCCTCTAGGGACGAGACGCGAGCGGCCCGGTTCCCCGGTGGGGGGAGCCGGGCCGCTGTCGTATTCGCCGGGGCCGGAAGCGGTCTCGCGCGACCGGCGGGCTGCCCGCCGGACCGGCGCGTATGGCACGCTCCCCGCATGGATCCGTACACGATTTTCGCCGATATCGTCGCCGGTCGCGCACCCTCGAGCAAGGTCTACGAGGACTCGGATGTGGTGGCGTTCATGGACATTCGCCCCTTCACCCCCGGGCACCTGCTGGTGATCCCGAAGGTTCCCGCGCGCAGTCTGGCGGAGCTGGACCCCGAGGTCGGCGGCAAGCTGTTCCGGGTCGGGCAGCAGCTGGCCGCGGCGCTGCGCGCGTCCGAGGTGGGCGCCGACGGGGTGAACTTCTTCCTGGCCGACGGCGTGACGGCCGGCCAGGAGGTTTTCCACGTCCACCTGCACGTGATTCCCCGCACTCCGGGGGATGGTTTCGGATTGCGCGGGCGGCCCACCTCGCCGCCGCGCGCGGACCTGGATTACCTGGCCGGATCCATTCGGGGAGCGTTGCAGCGAAACGCTGACATTTAATAGCTGAAGCGCATTACCATATGTGAGCTACGCGGTTTGCCAGGGACACGCGGAATCATGATTATTCCTCGCTATGCCCATCACTCGAGTTACGTTGGATAGCGCTTGTGATGGGCTGATGGAGGTGGGGCCATGCGTCGAAGAACCGTCGCCGCGGCAATTCTTGCAGTTGCCTGCGGTTTGCTGAGTCCGGTTGCCATATCGCCGCCAGCGGCGAACGCGGCCCAGGTCGTCCGGGTGGACGAGCTGAATGCCACCCGCTCGGCCCTGTTCATCGATTCGCCCGCCATGGGCCGGGTCATTCAGGTGCAGGTATTGCATCCGGCCGGTGGCGGTTCCCGCGGCAGTTACTACCTGCTCGACGGACTCGATCCCGGCGCGACCCAGTCCACCTGGACCCAGGCCACCGACGCCGAACCCTTCTTCCGCGGCAAGAACGTCAACGTGGTGCTGCCGATGGGCGGGCAGGCCAGCTACTACACCGACTGGATCAGCGACGACCCGCGTTTCGGCCGGTACCGCTGGGAAACCTTTCTGACACAGGAACTTCCGCCGATCATCGACGGATACTTCAACGGCAACGGCGTGAACGCCATCGGCGGGCTCTCGATGGGCGGCAACGCGGCCTTCACCCTCGCGGTGCGCCATCCCGAGATGTACACCGCCGTAGCCGGTTACAGCGCCTGCCCGGACACCACGATCGCGCAGGGCGCCACCATGTTCTCCATCGCCAATCGCGGCGGTAATCCGCTCAACATGTGGGGCCCGCCGGGCGATCCGGCCTGGGCCGAGCACAATCCGGCGCTGCTGGCCGAGCGCCTGCGCGGCAAGACGATCTTCCTGTCCACCGGCACCGGGATACCGGGCCCGCACGAGCTGGAGATCAAGCCGCAGCTGCCGGAGAACCTCTTCTTCGGCGGGCCCATCGAGGTCGGGGTGAACGCGTGCGTGAGCGCGTTCGCGTCCCGGCTGGCGCAGCTGAACATTCCCGCGCGGGTCGATTACAGCCCGGTGGGCACGCACTCCTGGTCGTACTGGCAGGACACCCTGCACGCGTCCTGGCCGACGATCGGCGGCGCACTGGGGGCCTAGCGCCTCCCGCGGTCGCGGACCGGGCCGAATCGAGCCCGAACCGAGCCCCGGCCCGGATCGAGCCCCGGGCCGAGGCGAGTCCGCTCCGAATCAGGCTGTGGGACGGTTGAATTCGCCGTCCTTGGCGCCGGCCACGAAGGCTTTCCACTCGCCCGGGGTGAAGATCAGCACCGGCCCGTCCGGATTGCGGGAATCACGCAGGCCGATGTTTCCGCTTGCCAGGAAGGCGATCTCGACGCCCTCGGTGCGATCGTCGCTGCGCCGCCATACGACGTCCGGTTCGATCTCGCGGTTCTTGGCTTCCACCTGCGGGGCCCCCTACCTGGCTGCGGGTAACTGGTCGGTGATGTAGATCGCACTCATGATGCCAGTGTTTGCGGAGCTGCCGGATCGGATATCCCATTCTGTGTCCGCGAAAGGAGGTATGTGGTGCGAACGTCTTGGTCACACCAGCGCGCTGCCCCCATCTCCGACAGCTGTGATGTCGTCCCGGAACGGTTCACGGTGGAGATGGCACAGAGCATATTGGCGATTCACCGAACCTGCCCCACCGATCAGTGCGCCCGCCGCAAAGCGGCGGTCTTCTACCTCTACGAGCACCGCGAACTGCGTCACTGACGCCGCGCCACCCGCACCACCACGACCAGCAGCACCCCGACGGTCACCAGCAGCCCGGCCGCCAGCGCGGCCGAACCGGCGGGAAAGCCCAGGAATTCGAGCGTTTCGACGCGGTGCACGACCCGCCGGTAGTCCTTGTCCTCGGTGGCGGCGAGCGTGAAGTCCGAGGTGATCTCGGCCGGTTTCGGGATCACGACCGACAACTCGGTCAGGTAGTCGCGTCCGCCCGCGGCGAGCTCCTGCAGCCCGGCGCTGTCGAATTCGGTTATCCGACCGGCGAATTCGACGCTCACCAGTTGCTTTCCGCGATCGGCGTCCGTGCGCTGCACCCGGTGCTCGCCGAGCACGTAGAGCCGCACGGTCTGGGTGTTCGCGGCGGCGGCCGACATGCGCATGGGGTAGACGAGCCGGTCGGAGGCGAAGCTCAGCCGGACCGGGTCCAGGTCGCCGCTCAGCGCCTCGCCGCCGGTGAGGCGCATGGCCACGAACGACCAGCCCTCGGCCAGATACGGGGCCATGGTCGCGACGACCTCCGCCTTCATGACGTAACCGTGCTCGTCCAGCCAGGTCTGGATGCCGGAGACGTCCCCGCCGGTGAGCGTGGTCGCCTCGAGCGGACCCAGCTGCACCCGGTCGAGCACCGTGGGCGCGGCGCTGCCGGGCGCGCCGCCCATGGAACCGTCGGCGGTGTCGGTGAACCAGCGATGCCTGGTCACGACCTCGGGCGCGGTCCGCTCGCGCAGTTCGGTGAACAGCTCCGCGTCCGCCGCGGTCACGGTGGCCGGCGTGGGCGTCGGCACGATGAGCGCGGCGTCGTCCCCGCCGCTGTTCAGCGCCAGCCGCATGACGATGGTCTCGGTGACGCCGTCCCAGCCCAGCAGCGCGACCTCGTTGTTCACCGTGGCGTTCTCGCCCACGGGTGCGGCCACCCCACCGCAGGCACAGGCGGAAGCCGGTGCGGCCACACCGATTCCGCCGGCGGTCACGATCATCGCCGCCACCGCGAACGCGCGCGCGGTCCTACGCAAGAGCATGTCGGGAGCTTAGCCAGGCGACCTTGCGGTTCGCTTGGGCTCGAACGCCGGGGTGCGGGCGATGCGGGTCGGCGGCCGGGGGCGGGGGTGCACCACTAACGTGGACCCATGGCTTTGGACAGCAGCGACAGCGCGACCTCGACTCCCGGCGCGGCGGTGACCGCGCCGATCGCCAAGCGGGTCCCGACCCAGCGCGAACACCACGGCGACGTGTTCATCGACGAGTACGAGTGGCTGCGGGACAAGGAGAATCCCGAGGTCATCGAGTACCTGAAGGCCGAGAACGCCTACACCGACGCGCAGACCGCGCATCTGGCGCCGTTGCGCGAGAAGATCTTCGCCGAGGTGAAGGCGCGGACGCAGGAGACCGACCTGTCGCTGCCCTCGCGCAAGGGCGCGTTCTGGTACTACTCGCGCACCTTCGAGGGCAAGCAGTACGCGGTGTCGTGCCGCTGCCCGATCGCGGGTCCCGATGATTGGACCCCGCCGCAGCTCGAGGTCGGCGTCGAGATCCCGGGTGAGCAGGTGCTGCTGGATCTGAACGAGCTGGCCGAGGGCCACGACTACTTCTCCCTGGGCGCGCACTCGGTCAGCCGGGCCGGTGATCTGCTGGCCTTCAGCACCGACTTCGAGGGCGACGAGCGGTACACGCTGCGGTTCAAGAACCTCGAAACCGGGGAGATTCTGCCCGACGAGATTCCCGGCACCGCGGGCGGCGCGACCTGGTCGGTGGACGGCACGCACGTGTTCTACGTGACCGTCGACGAGTCCTGGCGGCCGGACAGCGTGTGGCGGCACCGGCTGGGCACCGGCAAGGATGCCGACGTCAAGGTGTACTTCGAGCCGGACAAGCGGTTCGGGGTCGGGGTGGGCAGCACCCGTTCCAAGAAGTTCCTGGTGATCGGCGTCGACTCCAAGCTCACCAGCGAGATGCTGATCCTGGAATCCGACGATCCCGAGGGCGAGTTCCGGGTCCTGCTGCCGCGCCGCGAGGGCGTGACCTACGGGGCCGAGCACGCGGTGATCGGCGGCGAGGACAAGGCGCTGATCCTGCACAACGACGTGGTGGACGGGGTGAAGTCGGAGAACTTCCTGCTCGCCATCGCGCCGTGGGACGATCCGGAGAACCAGACGATCCTGATTCCGCATCGCGACGAGGTGCGCCTCGAGGATGTCGACGCCTTCTCCGACAAGCTGGTGCTGAGCTACCGGCGCGAGGCGCTGCCGCGAGTCGCGGTGTGGCCGTTGACTTCCGAGGGTGGCTTCGGCGAGCTGACCGAGGTCGATTTCGGGCTCGCGCTGTCGGCTTCGGGGCTGAGCGTGAATTCCGAGTGGGAGACCCCGACCTTGCGGATGGGTGTGCAGTCCTTCATCACCCCCGCCCAGGTCTTCGACTACGTGCCCGGCACCGGCGAGCTGATCCTGCGCAAGGAGCAGAAGGTGCTCGGCCACTACGATCCGGCCGAGTACGAGCAGCGCCGGGAGTGGGCGGTCGCGGCGGACGGCGCCCGGGTGCCGATCTCGATCGTGCAGCGCAAGGACGCCCCGGCGGGCCCGAAACCGTTGCTGCTCTACGGGTACGGCTCCTATGAGTCCAGCATCGACCCGTACCTGTCGGTGGCGCGGCTCTCGCTGCTCGATCGCGGCATGGTGTTCGCGGTGGCGCACGTGCGCGGCGGTGGCGAGATGGGCCGGCTCTGGTACGACAACGGCAAGATGCTCACCAAGAAGAACACCTTCACCGACTTCGTCACCTGCGCACGGCATGTGATCGATTCCGGGCTCACCGCACCGGACCGGCTGATCGCCGACGGCGGCAGCGCGGGCGGGCTGCTCATGGGCGCGGTCGCCAATCTCGCGCCGGAGCTGTTCAAGGGCATCCTCACCAACGTGCCGTTCGTGGATCCGCTGACCTCCATGCTCGACGACTCGCTGCCGCTCACCGCGGCCGAGTGGGAGGAGTGGGGAAATCCCTTGGACGACAAGGAGGTCTACGCCTACATGAAGTCCTACTCGCCGTACGAGAACGTCGAGGCCAAGGACTACCCGGCGATTCTGGCCATGACCGGACTGAACGACACCCGCGTGCTGTACGTGGAACCCGCCAAATGGGTGTCGGCGTTGCGGGCCACCAAGACCGGTGATTCGCAGCTGCTGCTCAAGACCGACATGACCTCCGGGCACGGCGGGCCCAGTGGCCGGTACGAGCAGTGGAAGGAAATCGCCTTCGAGTGGGCGTGGGTGCTCGACACGGTCGGTCTGGGCGAAGTCGAGCCGGCCGGTGGCGAGCCCGCCGCGAGCTGATCCCTATTCCGGACGGCGAGAAGGGGTTCGAGGACTATCTCCGCGAACCCCTTCCGCTGCACCGAGATTCGGCAGGGTCCCGAATCCCGGTACAAACGGTTATCGCCGAATGTCCTCCGGATGTGAACGATCGGCGCTGGGGCCCAGTGCTTTCGCTGCACCGACCGCCCGTTGATACCGGCGCGCAGGCAGCCGGCCTGTTTTTCCAACGCGTCGCCGACTTCGGCGGCCACCGCTCACGACTTGGCCTTGCCCTTGGGTGTTTTCGGCTTCGCGCTCGGCTTCGACGTGGTCGTTTTGGTGTTCGCCCGCGAGGTCTTCGGCTCGGCCGCACCGGTTTTCGCCCTGCCCGCCGGAGCCGCGGGCGGTGCCGACTTGGCCAGCACGTGCAGCGCCGGGGTCGGCTGGATGGGGACGGCGGCGTGCGCGCTGTGCGTGAAGCCGCCCGCTTCCGCGCTGGTCAGCGAGGTCACCATGGGGTGGGCCCGGAGCTGGGCGAGGCAGCGGGCCACGTCGGCCAGCAGCAGATCCGCCATGTCCAGGGTGAAGCCGTGCCGGATTACCGCGCGCATGACGGTCTCGTCGCCGCGGTCGGCGGGCAGCGGATAGGCGGCGATGAGCCAGCCGCGGGCGCGTAGCCGGTCGGACAGGTCGTACAGGTTGAAGACCTGGTCGCCGCGCAGCCGCCAGCACACCGCGGTGATGCCGCGCCGTGGATCGCCGTCGTGGACGATCTCGAACGGGCCTATCCGATCGAGTCCACCGGCGAGATGCTGTGCGACACGGTAGATCGCGCTCTGCAGCCGGGTGTAGCCGGTGCGGCCGAGCCGGATGAACTCGTAGTACTGGGTGATCACCTGGCCGCCGGGCCGCGAGAAGTTCAGGTTGAACGTGGCCATGCTGCCGCCGAGGTAGTTCACCTCGAAGATGAGTTCCTTGGGCAGATCCGACGGCGTACGCCACATCGCCCAGCCCGCACCGAGCGGAGCCAGCCCGGTCTTGTGCCCGGAGGCGTTGATGGACCGCACCCGGGGCAACCGGAAGTCCCACACCACCTCGGGCGCGCAGAACGGGGCGAGGAACCCGCCGCTGGCCGCGTCCACGTGTATCGGAATGTCCAGTCCGGTCTTCTTCTCCAGGGCGTCCAGGGCCTTACTGATTCCGGCGACGTCCTCGAAGAGTCCGGTGAAGGTCTGCCCGAAGGTAGGCACGACCATGATGGTGTTCTCGTCGCAGTAGGCGGCCACGTCCTCGGGATGCATGGTGAGCCGGTCGCCGCGCAGCGGGATCTGGCGGATCTCGACGTCGAAGTAGCGGGCGAATTTCTCCCAGCAGACCTGGACCGGGCCGCACACGAAGTTGGGGGTGCCGGTGCCGCCGCGCTTGCGCCAGCGGTGTTTGGCCGCCAATCCGCCGAGCATGGCGGCCTCGCTGGAACCGGTGGTGGAGGTGCCCAGGGTGGTCGCCGGATCCGGCGCGTTCCACAGGTCGGCGATCATGCGCACGCAGCGTTTCTCGAGCTCCGCGGTCTGCGGGTACTCGTCCTTGTCGACGATGTTCTTGTCGAGGGACTCGTTCATCAGTCGTCTGGCCTGATCGTCGACCCAGGTGGTGCAGAAGGTCGCCAGGTTCATGCGCGCGACGCCGTCCAGTGCGAGTTCGCCGTGCACGACCTCGTAGGCGACCTGGGCGAACATTTCGCGGTCCGGGAAACCCGCTTTGGGAGCGGACCGGCCCAGGCCGGGCATGGCGAAAAGGTCGTCTGGCTCCAGCTTGCCGGTCATTCAACCCTCCAGTTTGCTGCGGAAACTGCTGGCTTGCTTGACGTGTGCGGTGACGTCGCCACGTGTGAAACGCGTTGTGGATTGTTTCGTTTCGCGGGGAAGTGATGGTTGCTGAACGATTACTATTCAGCGCTATGGACTATGAGAATGTCATAGAACAGGTGCTCTCGGTGGCTTCGCCACACATCGGCGAGGGCGCGGTCGCGGACTATATTCCGGGTTTGGCCGACGTAGATCCCGAACAGTTCGCGATCAGTGTGGCGACGGTCGACGGCGAGGTGTACAGCGCCGGTGACCATGATGTTCCCTTTGCTATTGAAAGTATTTCCAAGGTTTTCGCGCTGGCGCTGGTACTCGCGCGCAAGGGCTCCGGTATCTGGAGACGGGTGCGCCGGGAACCGTCGGATGTGCCGTTCAACGACCTGGTCGAGCTGGAGATGACGCTCGGGGTGCCGCGCAATCCGTACATCGACGCCGGCGCGATCGTGGTAGCCGATCAATTGCTAGCGGATACCGGCGATGGTGTTGCGGCACTTCGGGATCTATTGCGCACGGAGACCGGGAACCCGGTGCTCGAGGTGGACGGCCGGATCGCCGGGTCCGAACTGGGCGCCGGGGATCGCAATCGGGCCCTGGGCTACCTCATGGCCAGTTTCGGCAATATGCGGTGCCGGGTGGATCAGTCGCTGGACCACTATTTCCGGCAGTGCTCGTTCGATATCACCTGTACCGAATTGGCGAGGGCGGGATTGCTCATCGCGCGACACGGGGTGCGTGCGGACGGCACCCGGCTGCTCGATCCCGAGGACGCCCGGCATATCACCGCGCTCATGGCGACCTGCGGAACCTACGACGCGGCAGGGGAATTCGCGTACGAGGTGGGGCTGCCCTGTAAGAGCGGGGTGGGCGGCGGGATCCTGGCGGTGGTGCCGGACGTGTGTTCGGTCGCGGTGTGGGGGCCCGGGCTCGACGCGAAGGGCAACTCCGTGACCGGCGGGATCGCGCTGCGGGAGTTCGCGACGGCGGCCAAGCTGTCGGTGTTCTGAGGCCGGTCGCGGTGGGGTGCGGGACACACGCGGGCGGTGCGATGCGGCGGGCGAGGCTGAAATGATCGAAAATGCCGGGATGACCGACGATTCCCGCACCGCCGCCCTGCGCGCGGCCACCGCCGGCGCGATGCCGCGGGCGAAAAGCGATCTGACCGAACTCGTGTCGTTCCGGTCGGTGTACGACGAGCGGCAGTTCCCCGTGGCGGAGTGCGAGCGGGCCGCGCGGTGGGTCGCGGACGCCTTCGCGGCCGAGGGGCTCACCGATGTGGGGCTGCACGAAACCCCCGACGGCAGTAAGGCCGTCATCGCCCGGTACCCGGCGCCCGCCGGCGCGCCCACCGTGCTGCTGTACTGCCACTACGACGTGCAGCCGCCGGTCGACGAGGCCGCCTGGGAGACACCGGTCTGGGAGCTGACGGAACGGGACGGCCGCTGGTACGGCCGGGGAAGCGCGGACTGCAAGGGCAACATCGTCATGCTGCTGACCGCGCTGCGCGCCCTGCGCGCGGTGGACGGCGACGCCTACCCGGTCGGGTTGATCGTGGTGTCGGAGGGTTCGGAGGAGCAGGGCACCGGCGGCCTGGAGGAGTTCGTGCCGGACAACGCCGACCTGCTGCGCGCGGACGCCCTGTTGATCTGCGACTGCGGCAATTTCGCGGTGGGCGTGCCCACCCTCACCGAAACCCTGCGCGGCAACGTCAATCTCGTGCTCACCGTCGAAACCCTGGCGAGCTCCATGCATTCCGGGATGTTCGGCGGCGCGGCCCCCGACGCTCTGGCCGCCCTGATCCACCTGCTGTCGACCCTGCGGGACGCGGACGGCAACACGACCGTCGCGGGCCTGACCAACGATCAGCAGTGGGACGGTGTGCAGTACCCGGACGCCCAGTTCCGTTCGGACGCGGGCGTTCTCGACGGCGTCGACGTCGTAGGCTCGGGCACGGTCTCCGACATGCTCTGGGCCCGCCCCGCCCTGACCGTCCTAGGCATGGACGTCCCGCCCGTGGTGGGCTCCGCCGCCGCGGTCCAGGCGAAGGCCGCGGCCCGCATCAACCTGCGCATCCCGCCCGGCACGGATCCGGACTCGGCCCTCAAGGCCCTGACCGCCCACCTGGAGTCGAACGTCCCCTGGCACGCAAAGCTGACGATCACCCCCGAGGCGACCGGCGCCCCGTTCCGCTCGGCCGCCGGCGGCCCCGCCCGCACGGCCCTGGAGTCGGCTCTGCAGTCCGCCTACGCCCGCCCGTCGACGACCCAGGGCCAGGGCGGCTCGATCCCGCTCTGCAACGTCTTCGCCGCCACCTATCCCGAGGCGGAGATCATGCTTCTGGGCGTGGAGGAGCCGAAGGCCCTGATCCACGCCCCCAACGAAAGTGTGGATCCGTCGGAGATCGAGAATCTGGCGTTGTCGGTGGCGCTGTTCTTGGCCTCCTACACCTGAGGATTCGACGATTCCGCCCGTGGAGATCCCGGCACTCCCATCGCACGGTGCCGGTTTCCCGCAGGGCGAAGGACTTGTGGTTGAGTGCAAGCAGATGAGCTTCGGCTGTCGGTTCCGGGCCCGGAATGTTCAGTAAAGCAACGGGTTTCAGTGGTCCAACCAACCGCCGGCAGCCAGCCATGCGTTCTGGAAATCTACCGGAGCAATTTCCACAGCGTGCAGGCGCGGAACCGAGTTCAAGGATCTGAGGGACGGGACGGGTTCCTCGTCCAGCCAGGTGAACTCGGTCTCGACGAACCCGCCGGCCAATCCGATTCGGCCGTCCGCGTAGTGCTCGATCTTTCGGTATTCGTGACCGTCCTCGAGGAGCTCTCGAAATACGACGGCGGGCTGGTCGGCGGACGGTTCGAGGTTCGTGGTCTTCGAGTACCGCATTCCCGCTTCGAGCGGTTCGAACGAAGCGACCGCCGCCGCGGTGGCGCGATCGACTTTCGCGAAACCCTGCGGCGGGATCGGGTCGGCACCCGCCAGCGGACCGCGTGCCTCGGCGCGGGCTGACCTTTCACGTATGTCTGCGAGCAGATCCTGAACCCACACCGGCACTTCGTCGCGCGGGTAGCGCGCGAGATCCTCTTCCAAGGATGGGCCGAGCCATACCGCCAGTGGTGGTTCGTCTTCGTCCTCGTCGAAGGATGTGCTGATTTCGCCGGATGAGGTCGAGGTGAGCGTCATGGTGAACCAGGTGCCTCGTCGCGGCTGGTACATGTGATCGCGCAACCTCATGACCGTGTCGTACGGGTAGATGTCCACGTGCCCGGCGTCATCGAACTCGACGGTGCACAGCAGGCTCTTCCCGGCCGCTGAGCAGGTCAGAGTCATCGTGGTCCAGCCGCTGGGGGCCTGCCCGGAGATCTCGGAAATGAGGTCGTGGAGGAGAACCTGCTTGGATTCCGGATCGCACATGGTGTGGATCGTATGTGTCTGCGGTCCTCATCGATTCTGCTATCGAGACGCGAGAATCGGCTGAACCACCGTGGTGGTCGGCAGTGCGAGGATGGAGCGTGCAGGACGCGCACTCGGCCGGCTCCGCCTTGCGCCGATGGTGTTTCTCGGGCCCGCGGGGCTATCAGGAATCGAACGGTGAGAAAGCCTTGCCGAACCTATCCACAGCTGTCCCCAGGCGCGGAATGGATCGCGCCGGGGGACAGTGGATTTCGAGTCTGACTCGGTGGGTTGTGCACCGGCGGTGGATTACCTGGGGATGAATGTGGATAGGTCGGGGCCGGTGAGGCTTCTGGTGAAGATGATGCGGGATCGGCCTGGGCCGCTGTAGTCCTCCACGCGGTGGGCGTCGAAGCCGAGGGAGCGGTGAAAGGCGATCGAGCCCTCGTTGGCAGGGGAGGTGATCGCCTTGAGGCTCTGGGCGCCCAGATCAGCTGCGGCCGTGGCGAAAGCAGCGTAGAGGCGGCGGCCGAGGCCGGTGCCGCGCGCGTCGTCGCGGGTGGCGATCAGGTGTGTGTAGGCCACTTGTGTCGGAGTGACGAAGCCCAGGACGTAGCCGTGAATACCCTTGTCGCCCATCGCGACCAGGCAGGTTTCCGGGAACTCGTGGACCAGGATCGGGAGGTGCTGGGCGCGTAGGTCGCGATCGCCCCAGTAGCGCTCGTGGTCGTCGACCACTCGGCGCAGGTCGTATGTGGTTGCGCGCCTTATGGTTTCGCCGGAGACGTCATGGTCGGTCATTCCGCGATGGTCACACTTCCCGCCGGTGCCCGCATCTCGCCCCTGTCCGGCAGTTCGACGGTGGTCATGGCGACTCCATAGCCGCGCGCCCTTCCACTCGCCCGCTCTCGACCTGCGGGAGCCGGGATCGGTCGGGCTGCGCCGAGGCTAGGGCCGGTCGAACCTTCCGGCGCGCAGCGAGGTGGTGAAGGCGTCCCAGGCCGCGGGTTCGAAAGTGAGGACGGGGCTGTCCTTGTCGAGCTTGGAGTCGCGCACGGCAACCCCGCCGCCGCTGACGTGGGCGACTTCCAAGCACTCGCCTCCCGAACTGCTGCTGTAGCTGCTCTTGAACCATTCGATGGGGGACAGGTGGGTCATCGCGAGGTGCACCTCAGGTCGGGTCGAACTCTCCGGCTCGCACCGAAGTCGTGAAGACATCCCAGGCTTCGGGGGCAAAGAGGAGGACGGGGCCGGCCATGCCGAGTTTCGAGTCGCGCACGGCGACTGTGCCGCCGTCGAGGTGCGCGGCTTCTACGCAGTCGCCGCCCGACTGGCTGTGGCTCGACTTGAACCATTTGGGGTCGAAAGCCGAGGTTGTCATGCGATGCGCTCCTCAGGGGCGGTCGAATCGTCCTGCTCGGATAGCGGCGGTGAAGGCGTCCCAGGCTTCGGGTTCGAAGACGAACGCAGGGCTGTCTTCGCCGCGCTTCGAGTCGCGGACGGCTACCCTGCCGCCGCTCAGGTGGGCGGCTTCGACGCAGTCGCCGCCGGATCGGCTGTAGCTCGACTTGAACCATGCGGTCTCGAGGATCTTCATCGGCCGTACTCCTCGGCTAGTGACAATGCCAGTTGCCCGGTTGTGTCCTGATCGAGAGCCACACGGGAAATCTCCGCGAAGGCATCGCGATAGCGCTTGACTTCGGAGTCTCGCTCCAGGAAGAGAACGCCCGTGTACTCCTCTATGAATGCTACCGGAGGTTCGGTCGTCCCGAACGCGGCGTTTTTCGGAAAGTCCAGCAGGACAAAAGAACCCACGATCGAACCGAGATGACCCGGGGCGTCGAACGGGACCACGCGCACCGAGACATTGGGTCGTTGGGCTACGGCGGCCAGATGGCGGAGTTGACCGGCCATCACGCTCGGCCCACCGATCTGATCTCGGAAGACGAATTCCGACAGCACTACGTCCAGCTTGAATGCCTGATCCTCGAGGCGTGACTGCCGACGGACCGCCAGTTCCACTCGCCTTTCCACTTGCGCAGCGGGCATATCGGGATACTCGATCCACGCGACGGCTCGGCGATACTCGGGTGTTTGGAGCATGCCCGGCATGACGGCGGTTCGCCAGACAGCAAGGCTGTGCGCTGCCTCCTCCAGGCTGACGTAGTGATCGAAACGTGGTTCCATCTCGTCGGCGAACGCGCGCCACCAGTTCTTCTGAACCGCCGCGAGTTCCTGGGCCAGCCCGACCAGGACTTGTCGATCGCCGTCACTGATCTGATAGGCGTTCGCGAGGGCGTTGATCCATAGCTGAGGAACCTTGGATTTCAGCCCTTCTTCGAGCCGCGTCATGGTCTGTTGTGATGTCTCGACCACCTGTGCGGCGGCGTAGATGGTCAGGCCCGCCCGCCTTCGGTGTTGTGCCAGCAATCGTCCAAGTGCTCGGCTCGCGAGTGTTGATCCAGCCATTGTTTAGCCTCGCTATCGGAAGGGCTGAATTTTGGAAGTACCCATCTTGGAAGCATCCGCTATGGAAGTTCGCTAGTTGCTGGGTGATTCGTCTGTTTTTGCAGTTCCGTCCCCTGGATATTGGAAGTTTACTGGGTGGGCCCGACACGGAAGGTGAATCTCGACCAGAGGTAAGGCGCGGTCAATGCGCCTGTGGTTCCGGGGTTTCGGATCAATTCCGAGTCCGACGTTGACGGGAGATCAATTCACGCCTACCTGGGGAGGAATCGTGGTTTCCCGACATGATCCGCCGGACTATCCGGTGATGAATCTCGATGTGGCAGTGTGCGGTCAGCAGTCGCATGCGGGCTGCGATGGCGAATTGTGCGCGGCCAAAAGGTATTTCGATCGGCTTGTGCCAAGGCTCCGGCGTGCGAGCGGGGAGGGTGGGCAATGAGCGGCTTCGTGTTCGCGGGGGCGACCGTGGTTTTCGCGGTCGCGCTCATCGCCTGTGGATACCTGTTGACGGGTGGGGAGGGCTGTGGCGCAGCGCATTACGGCGGGAGAAACTCCATCACCGTCGCCGAGCTCGGGCGGCGGCTGGCCGCGGAAGCGCGGGGCGGCGGGCAGGCGGGCATGTGGCTGTCGGCGTGGTCGCACTCCGCCCCGGAGGCCGAACCCACTGTGGCGCAAGCCCACGACGTCATGCGACTGCACCGGGAATGCCAGATGCGCGACTGCGCGCGGAAGCGAGCCGCCTATTGGGCGCTGGCCGCGGCGGGGCGGTTGCGGCCCGACGGGCGCGCCGAGCGGTGGGGGAGCGGAGAGCGGTGAGGCGGGGACCTGGATGCTGGGTCGCGGGCATCGCCTCACCGGCGGGCGCGCGGCTAGAACTCCGTGTGATCCTCGGGCTCGAGCAGCTTGAATTCCGTTCCGGCGGGGCCCATCTCGTTTAGCCGGCCCATGTAGATCCCCTGGGCCGCAGGCTCGATGATCCCGTAGTGGATCGGGAACGCCGTCCGCGGGTTCACCGCGCGGAGGTAGTCGACGGCCTCGCTGATCCGCATCCACGGCGCGGCGGCCGGAATCGCCAGCACACCCACCGGCACCGGGGGCACCCAGAGCGAATCGCCGGGATGCACCAGCTGCGCCGGATCGTCGGGCGTCCCCAGTTGGAACACCGTGTTGTCGATGACCGGGATCTCCGGGTGGATCACCGCGTGCCGGCCACCGCCGCCGGTCACCTGTACTTCGCCGACCTTCAGCACGTTCCCCGCGTGCACGGCCTCCCACGGCTCCCCGCGCTGCTGCGCGGTCTGCGGATCCGAGAGCAGGCGCGCCTGGGGATTGGCGTCGATCAGCGCCTCGATCCGGGCCGGATCGATGTGATCGGGATGCTGATGCGTGACCGCGATCGCGTCCAGCCCGGTGATCCCTTCGAACCCGTGCGAAAGATTGCCGGGGTCGAACAGGATCTTCGCGCCGTTCAGCTCCACCAGAATGCAAGAGTGTCCGAAATGGGCAATGCGCATGGGTGAAACGGTAGTCCGCCCCGGACCGCCCGCGCCACGCAACGCGACCCCTTCCGCGCTGCCGCGGCATACGGCACGTGATCCGCCCTCGAAAACCCTGCACACCGCCCTCCCGAGATGCCCGACGCCCGCCCGCTGTGGCGCGCACCACGTGCGGTCCACCCGGCGGTGAGCGCTCAGCCCGCGCCAACTACCCTGGTCAGCGAAACCCCCGCTCGGTCGCCCGGTGCTCAGCACTGCGTCCGGGCCCGCCCCACCAGCTGAGGAGCAACGCGTGGCACGTGTCGTGGTCGAGGTGATGCCGAAGGCCGAGATCCTGGATCCGCAGGGTCAGGCGATTGTCGGCGCGCTGGGGCGCCTGGGACACCCCGGAATCTCGGAAGTGCGGCAGGGCAAGCGATTCGAACTCGACGTCGCCGACGATGTGAGCGACTCCGAGCTCGAGCAGATCGCCGAATCGCTGCTCGCCAACACCGTCATCGAGGACTGGAAGGTCGTCCGGCTGTGACCGCTCGCATCGGTGTCATCACCTTCCCGGGCACCCTGGACGACGTCGACGCCGCCCGCGCGGTCAAGCTCGCCGGGGCCGAGGCCGTCAGCCTCTGGCACGGCGACGCCGACCTCAAGGGCGTGGACGCGGTCATCGTGCCCGGCGGCTTCTCCTACGGCGATTACCTGCGCACCGGTGCCATCGCCCGGTTCGCGCCGGTCATGGAAGAGGTCATCAAGGCCGCCGGACAGGGCCTGCCGGTCCTGGGCATCTGCAACGGCTTCCAGATCCTGTGCGAGGCCGGCCTGCTGCCGGGCGTGCTCACCCGCAACGAGGGCCTGCACTTCATCTGCCGCGACGAATGGCTGACCGTGGAATCCGCGGACACCGCGTGGACCTCCCGCTACGAGCCGGGCGCGCAGATCCTGATCCCGCTCAAGTCCGGTGAGGGCCGCTACCAGGCGTCCCCGGCCGTGCTCGACGAGCTCGAGGGCGAAGGCCGCGTCGTGTTCCGCTACTCCAGCGACAACCCGAACGGTTCGCAGCGCGCCATCGCGGGCATCAGCTCGGCCAACGGCCGGATCGTCGGCCTGATGCCGCATCCCGAGCACTCCACCGAGGCGCTGACCGGTCCGTCCGACGACGGTCTCGGCATGTTCCTCTCGGTGCTGGACGCGCTCGTCAAGGCGTAGTCGCCCGGGCGCCCGCGCGACGCCCATTGCTCGGCCGAATACTTCGAAGAGCCCGTATCGCCCGCCGATACGGGCTCTTCGCCGTCCGGTGCAACATAACGGGTTCTTTTGTACAGACACCGTTTTCAGGGCCAAACGGATAATTCGGACATAGATTCCCGGGAACGCCGGTTTCGTTCCGAACCACCATTTCCGAACGGCGTCCGGCGAATCTCGCACCACCGCAATACCGAACCCGCTCAGGCGCAGATTCGGTCGAGAATCTCGAAGCGCACACCCTCCGCGCGCGCGATATACCCCGGCAGCACCACTTGATTTCCATCGAAACCAATACGCCCGGAAGGGGTTTCGAGCACCGCTCCCTCGACCGCCGCGTGCAGCCGCCGGACGTCGAGCGAACCGGCCGCCGTCACCATGGCGTGCAGGGTCCGGACGGCCTCGTACTCGGTGTTGCTGAAGTTGGTGAGCGCGGGCGCGAACTCCCCGTGCAGCCGCCGGTATCCGGCCAGCCGTTCCCGCCCGCCCGGCCCGTCGACGAAGAAACTCGACGGCACGTACAGATCCCGATTGGCGTGCACACCCCCCGCGAGCAGCACGTTGTCATCCACGGCGGGACTCACCCGCAGCAGCCGGGCATCGCGCCCGGTCCGCGCGAACTGCCGATTGAAGCGCGCCACGTCCGCGCCGACCAGCAGCACGATCACCCCGTCCACCCGATCCAGCAGCGGATCGCTCAGGAAATCCGCGAAATCGCGGGTGCCCAGCGGCACGAACATCTCCAGCGGCACCGTGCGCTCCAGCGCCGCGGCCCCGCGCTCGCCCAATTCCGCGCGCACCGCGTCGGCCGTGCGCCGCGGCCACACGTAGTCGTTGCCGATGATCGCCCAGCGCCGCGCGCCCAACTCCCGCCGCAGCCAGCGCAGCGCGGGCAGAATCTGCCGGCCGGGATCGGAACCGACCATGAACAGCCCCGGCGGCGGAACGCCGTCGACACCCTCGTGATCGGTGGCGAACAGATACGGCACCCGCCCGGCCGTCACCCGGGCCACCGCCCGGCGCACCGCCGAGGTGTGCCAGCCCGTCACCGCGTGCACCATTCCGGTCGCCAGCAGCGCGGAAACCTCGAGCGCCACTTCGGCCGGTTCGCGGCCGCCGTCGATGTGCGTGGCACGCAATTCCCGGCCGAGAATTCCTGCCCCACTGTTGATTTCTTGCACGGCCAGGGAAATGGCCGCCTCGCACGAGGGCGCGAAGATACCTCCGGGTCCCTGCTGCGGCACTATGTTCAGGATCTCGATACAGTTCTCGGGGCTCCCGCGGAACGAGGTCATCGGATACCCTTCCCCTCGTTCAGTGAATTTGACGGGCGGGAATTATGGCGACAATTCTAGGTGGCATTTCCACACTGCACGGCACGCTGCGTGCAGCGGAGCGCAGTTGGCTTCGTCACCTCGACGCCGCACTGTGTGCCAGGCGGCTCACCGCCGATCAATGGTGCATGCTGACCAACCTCTCGAGTGACACCGGCATCACCATGAGCGAACTGGCCGCCCGCACGCAACTTCCGCCGTCCTCGGCCACCCGGCACGCCGACCATCTCGCCGAGCGCGGGCTAATCTTCCGCGTCGCCGCCGCCGACGACCGCCGCCGCATTCTCATCGGCCTGAGCCGGCGCGGCGTGGAACTGGTCGAGGAGGTGCGCGTGGAGGAGGAGCACGCCGAAAGCGCGCTGCGCAGACACCTCGGTGGCGACGACTACCTCGAACTCGTGCGCCTGCTGGAACGGGTCGCCGAGGTCTCGCAACCGCTCTAGCGAAACCGGCTTCGCGAAATGCGGTAATTCCCAGCCGAATCCGTTCGCCACACCGCGTGGGCGTGTCGATTAGCCGACCGTGGGCGGAAACTGAACCGATAATGCTTAGGATCGCAGGCATGCCAGTTGCCGAGACCACCGCGACCGCCGCCGGACTGTGCGAATTCATCGACGCCTCGCCGTCGCCGTTTCATGTATGCCGCACCGTCGCCGCCGAACTCGACGATCACGGCTTCACCCAGCTCTCGGAATCGGCGCCCTGGCCCTCCACCAGCTCGGGCCGCTTCTACGTGGTGCGCAGCGGTTCCCTGGTGGCCTGGGCCGACGGGGGCGCGGGCGCGCCCAGCGGATTCCGCAGCGGACAGGCCACGCCCTTCCGCGTCGTCGGCGCCCACACCGACAGTCCCAACCTGCGGGTCA
The DNA here is from genome assembly GCF_053645575.1 of Nocardia sp. NPDC055321. Lineage (NCBI taxonomy): Bacteria > Bacillati > Actinomycetota > Actinomycetes > Mycobacteriales > Nocardiaceae > Nocardia > Nocardia sp. NPDC055321. The sequence continues at coordinate 129,586 of NZ_JBSHMS010000020.1, read as the reverse complement.
AGCAGCACCCCGACACCGCCGTCGCGGGCTGGCAGATGGTCGGCCTCGAACCATACGGCGGGGCCTGGCTCAACTCGTGGCTCGACCGCGACCTCGGCATATCCGGCAGGCTGTCCATCCGCGACGGAAACGCGGTGCGCGAGCGGCTCATTCGCATCGACGAGCCCATCATGCGGGTCCCGCAGCTCGCCATCCACCTGTCCGAGGACCGGCGCGGGGTCACCCTGGACCCGCAGCGGCACGTCAACGCGGTCTGGGGGATCGGCGGTGAACCGCGCTCGTTCCTGGCCTTCATCGCAGAACGGTCGGGCATCGACGCGAGCGCGGTGCTCGGCTGGGAGCTCATGACCCACGATCTGGTTCCGTCCAAGCTCATCGGCCGGGATCTGGATCTGGTCAGCGCGCCGCGCCTGGACAACCAGGGCACCTGCTACGCCGGGTTGCGCGCCTTCCTCGCCGCGGTCGACCAGCCCGGCGCCGCCGTTCCGGTGCTGGCCATGTTCGACCACGAGGAGGTCGGCAGCCAGTCCGATCGCGGCGCGCAGTCCGGGCTGCTGCCCACGGTGCTCGAGCGCATCGTGCTCACACGCGGCGGCGGGCGCGCGGAATACCTGGCCGCCATCGCCGGATCGGTCTGCGCCTCCGGCGACATGGCGCACGCGACCCACCCCAACTATCCGGACCGGCACGAACCCATGCACCGCATCGAGGTGAACGGGGGACCGGTGCTCAAGGTGAACCAGAACCTGCGCTACGCCACCGACGCCGAGGGCGCGGGCGCGTTCGCCCTGGCCTGCGCCCAGGCCGAGGTGCCGTTGCAGCGCTACGTGCACCGCGCGGATCTGCCCTGCGGATCCACCATCGGACCCATGACCGCGGCCCGCACCGGCATGCCCACCGTCGACGTGGGCGCGGCCCAGCTGGCGATGCACTCCGCCCGGGAGATGATGGGCGCGGCCGACGTGCCCGCCTACGCGGCGGCGCTGGCGGCGTTCCTCACCCCGGAGGCGGTGAAGTAGCTCGGGATCCTGGTACGAACAGCACTGCGGCCCAACCCGATTCGGGATGGGCCGCAGTGGCGTAATAAAGGAGTCAGGCCGCCGCGCTCGCGACGGGCTCGGGCTCTGCCTCGCGGACCGGCCGGTACGTGAACGCCGCCACCACGAAGATCGTGAGCGTCAGCAGCACGTAGCTGCTGCCAACGATCTGCTCCCACCACGACCACGTCAGCTCGATGCCGTGATCGAAGGGCAGCAGCCACTGCGGCTGCACCGTGAAGGCGACGATCGCGAGCACGAACGCGAGCAGGAACAGCGGATCACGTCGCCCGCGCAGAATGGCGTTCGCGGCGATCAGCAGCGCGGGCGCCGCCCACACCCAGTGATGCGACCAGGACACCGGCGAAATCAGCAGCACCATACCGGCGTTCACCATCAGCGCCCCCGCGTTCGCGCCGACGCGGAACAACCGGCGCATCAGGATGATCGCCAGCACCACGGTCAGCAGCGACAGCGACAGCCAGACGATGTTGGCCACCGTGTCGGACACGCCCAGCCGGAACGCGAAGCCCTTGAGCGACTGATTGCCCGCGAACTCGGGATGCCCGATCCGCGAGGTGTCGAACAGGGTGGTGAACCAGTACTCCACCGAATCCCGGGGCACCACCGCGAATCCCACCGCGATCGCGCCGAACACCGACGCCACCATCGTGTACGCGGGCACCGGCACCGTGCGCAACCGCGCCGCCAGGCCCTGCGCCGACAGCAGCGGACCCGCCGCGCGCGCCCGGGCCAGGGCCGGTTTCCAATCCTGCTGCAGCAGGAAATAGAGCAGATAGGCCGCCGGGGTCAGCTTCACCGACACCGCGATGCCGATGAGCATGCCGCGCGGCCAGAAAGGCTGACGCACCAGGCAATCGAGGGTGATGGCGGCCATCAGGATCAGGTTGATCTGCCCGAAACCGTAGGTCTGCCAGACCGGTTCGAGCCCCTGCGCGAGGGCCGTCGCGCCGATGACGACGGCGACGCGGGTCGCGCCGGTCAGGTTCGGGCGCAGCCGCTGCAGCACCACCCACAGCGTGAGCCCCAGCGCGAGGATGGACGAGATCAGCACGACCCACTCGGCGACGTCGAGCGACATCACCGCCAGCGGGGCGAAGAAGAACGCGGCCGGCGGGGGATAGGTGAAGGGCAGTCCGATGCCGAACACCTCGGGCATCTGCCCGTACAGATCCTTGCCGTCCAGCAGCGCGCGCCCGCCGTTGCGGTACACCTGCAGATCGATGTAGCCGTGCCAGGCCTTGTCGTTGGCGATCTTCGACGACAGCGCGAACATGGCCACCGCGAGTGCGAGCAGGACCGCCTGCTGCCGCGTCAGCCACGTCCTACCTTCTGGCGCGGTCACGGGCTTCGCCGGATCCGCGAGCCCGGATCGATCGCTCACGGGCCAAGAGTAATGGGTGCGCTCGCCGGCTCAGGTGCGCGGCTCGACCACGACCGGAACCGGGTCCACTGTGCTCGCGGACACATCAGCAGGTGGGCGCGGGCAGGAAATAGGCGGCAACTAGACTCACCTGCGTATCTCGCCGATATCCAGCATGCCGGCTCTCGGTTCTCACCTGCCCGGCCGAAAGGACTCTGGTATTCCCGTGACCAGCCACGTCGATACCGTCAGCAACGCCGCGGCCACCCCGGACCTCCCGCAGCCCTACAAGGAACTCGGCCTCAAGGACGACGAGTACGCCCGCATCAAGGAGATCCTCGGCCGCCGGCCGACGGATGCCGAGCTGGCGATGTACTCGGTCATGTGGAGCGAGCACTGCTCGTACAAGTCCTCCAAGGTGCACCTGCGCTACTTCGGGGAGACCACCACCGAGGAGATGAAGTCCGCCATGCTCGCCGGCATCGGCGAGAACGCGGGCGTGGTGGACATCGGCGACGGCTGGGCGGTCACCTTCAAGGTGGAATCGCACAACCACCCGTCCTACGTCGAGCCCTACCAGGGCGCGGCCACCGGCGTCGGCGGCATCGTCCGCGACATCATGGCCATGGGCGCGCGCCCGATCGCCGTCATGGACCAGCTGCGCTTCGGCGCGGCCGACCACCCGGACACCCGGCGCGTGGTCGACGGCGTGGTGCGCGGCGTCGGCGGCTACGGCAACTCGCTCGGCCTGCCGAACGTCGGCGGCGAGACCGTGTTCGACGCCTCGTACCAGGGCAACCCGCTCGTCAACGCGCTGTGCGCGGGCGTCATGCGGGTCGAGGACCTCAAGCTGGCCTTCGCCTCCGGTGAGGGCAACAAGATCATTCTCTTCGGCGCGCGCACCGGCCTCGACGGCATCGGCGGCGTGTCCGTGCTCGCCTCGGACACCTTCTCCGGCGACGAATCCGGTTCCGGCCGTAAGAAGCTCCCGAGCGTGCAGGTCGGCGACCCCTTCACCGAGAAGGTGCTCATCGAGTGCTGTCTCGAGCTGTACCACTCCGGCGTCGTCGTCGGCATCCAGGACCTCGGCGGCGCCGGGCTCTCCTGCGCCACTTCCGAACTCGCGGCCGCCGGCTCCGGCGGCATGCGCATCGACCTCGACCAGGTCCCGCTGCGCGCCGCCAACATGTCCGCCGCCGAGATTCTTTCGAGCGAATCCCAAGAGCGCATGTGCGCCGTGGTCGCGCCCGAGAACGTCGAGCGGTTCATGGCGATCTGCAAGAAGTGGGAGACCAACGCCAGCGTGATCGGCGAGGTCACCGACGGCGAGCACCTCGAAATCACCTGGCGCGGTGAGGTCGTCGTCGACGTGCCGCCGCGCACCGTCGCCCACCACGGCCCGGTCTACGAGCGCCCCGTGCAGCGCCCGGACTACCAGGACGCCCTCGTCGCCGACTCCACCAAGGCGCTGAACCGGCCGCAGACCGGCGACGAACTGCGCGCCACCCTGCTGCAGATGCTCGCCAGCCCGCAGCTGTGCTCGCGCAAGTGGATCACCGAGCAGTACGACCGCTACGTGCGCGGCAACACCGTGCTCGCCGAGAACGCCGACGCCGGCGTCATCCGCGTCGACGAGGAGACCGGCCGCGGCATCGCCCTCGCCACCGACGCCTCGGGCCGCTACACCAAGCTCGACCCCTACACCGGCGCGCAGCTCGCGCTGGCCGAGGCCTTCCGCAACGTCGCCACCACCGGCGCCACCCCCAAGGCCGTCAGCAACTGCCTCAACTTCGGTTCCCCCGAGGACCCGGGCGTCATGTGGCAGTTCCAGCAGGCCGTGCGCGGTCTCGCGGACGGCTGTGTGGCCCTGGGCATTCCGGTCACCGGCGGCAACGTGTCCTTCTACAACCAGACCGGCCAGGACGCCATCCTGCCGACCCCGGTCGTGGCCGTGCTCGGCGTCATCGACGACGTGCACCGCCGCATTCCGACCGGCCTGGGCCTCGAGCCGGGCGAGACGCTGATCCTGCTCGGCGAGACCCACGACGAGCTGGACGGCTCCATCTGGTCGCAGGTCGTGCACGATCACCTCGGCGGCGTGCCGCCCAAGGTCGACTTCGCGCGCGAACAGCTGCTCGCGGAGATCCTCACCGCCGGTTCGCGCGACGGCATGATCAGCGCCGCCCACGACGTGTCCGAGGGCGGGCTCATCCAGACCGTCGTGGAAGCCGCGCTGGCCGGCGAAACCGGTTGCCGCCTCATCCTTCCCGAGGGCGCCGACCCGTTCGTCACCCTGTTCTCCGAGTCGGCCGGCCGCGTGCTCGTCGCCGTCCCGCGCTCGGAGGAGATCCGCTTCACCCAGATGCTCGACGCCCGCGAACTCCCGTGGGTGCGGATCGGCGTGGTCGACCAGGGCTCCGATTCGGTCGAGGTGCAGGGCCAGTTCAGCGTCCCCCTGACCGAGCTCCGCACGACCTTCGAGGGCACCCTCCCCGCCCTGTTCGGCGCCTTCGAACACTGAGATAACAGAAACCACCCCGCCGGACCCGGACCCCTCGAACAACCGGGTAAGGCGGGGTGGTGCTGTTTCGCCGTGTTCAGCGAATCCTGATGGGTGAGCGGCCCTTCCATTGATGTCGAAGTGGGCCGGCGAAGGATCGGAGCTGGACCAGCGGGCCGATCAGCTGGAAAACCGGCGGCATCATGTTGAGCTGCTGGGTCAGCTGGACCATGGCAGGCCCTCGCCGTTGCGGCGCTGGGCCTCGTGCATGTCGCGAATGACCTTGGCCAGGGTGAAGGTGCTGCTCACCAGGAACAGGGCCGTCATCGCGAGGAACCCGCGCTGCCAGATGTCCAGCGGCAGTTTGACGATCCCGATGATGGTGGCGGAGAAGCTGACTACGAAGGCGATGGCGGCCTGGGCCAGAAATGCCATGGTGCTCTTGGTCTGTGGGCCGTTGGTGCTCATGGGGTTTGAGTCTGCTGCGCCGCCGCCTCGGCCAACCCCGTACAACTACTCGAGTGCCCCCGGGTAGATGCAACCCGGTGCGGTGCCTGCCACCGGTCGAGCAACGAGCGTGCAAATCAACTGCAGCGGAAGCGGATTCCCGGGGCCCGAACGAATGCCGTGCGGGGCGGGCGCGGCTCCGAACCGGGCTGTGGACGACCGGGAATGACCAGGCCGGAACGGCTCCGCGGGTACGGGCCGCCCGGCCCGAACGGCGCCGGTGCACTGAGCGAGGCCAACGGCGAGCGATACCCGCGATGTTGCCGCGATGGTGGCTCTCACACGCGCAAGTCCCCGGATTCGCGCGGGGTGCGGCCATACTGATCGGGTGCTGGACACCGGTCGTGCCTTGAGACGGCTGCGCATCAGGGGCGCGGCCGTGTTCAGGCACGGCTGGGGACGGCGGGTCGCGGTGGTCGCCAGGCGCGTCGAGGAGATCATCGACCTCAACCACACCGGCCTGGTGTTCGCGACACTGTTCTTCGCCTGGTCGGTCACGCCGTCGCTGGTACCGCGCGACTGGCTGTTCCAGGGCCTCATCTCCGGAATCAACGCCGCGCTCGGCTACGGCGTCGGCTGCATCCTGCAGTGGCTGTTCCGCATGTGGATCCGGCCGCGCCTGAAATTCGGCGGACCGCCCGAATGGGTGCGCTACGCGGTCAAGGTCGCGGTGGTGCTCACCTGCGCGCTCGTCGCCGCCTACATGCTGGTGCTGTCGGCGGACTGGCAGCGCGAGATCACCAGCCTCATGGGCATGGAAGGCACCACCCGCGCGGCCTACCTGCGTACCGGCGCACTCAGTTTCGCGGTCGGCGCGCTGGTCGTCGCGGCCTACCGCACCATTCGCGAACTGGTGCGCTTCACCGGCCGCCAACTCAGCCGCTGGGTGCGGATCCCGCCCGGGCTCGCGCCCGCGACCGGCGCGCTGCTGCTCACCGTGCTCATCGTCACTCTGTTCAACGGCGTCGCCACCCGCGCGTTCTTCAGCGTCGCCAACTCCGCGTTCAGCGCGCGCAACGACCGGATGACGCCCTTCGCCGTGCAGCCGACGCTGCCCGAACGCTCCGGCAGCCCGGAATCGCTCGCCGCGTGGGAGACCCTGGGCTCGGAGGGACGCTGGTTCGTCTCGCACGGGCCCGACCCCATGCTGATCACCGCCGCCACCGGAAAGCCCGCGCGCCAGCCGATTCGGGTGTACGTCGGGCTGCAGTCCGCGACCCCGGAGATCACCGAGGAAGAGCTGGCCGTCGCCGAACTCGAACGCACCGGGGCCTTCGACCGCAAGGTGCTGGTCATCGTCACCACCACCGGCACCGGCTGGGTCAACACCATGAGCGCCGCGGCGCTGGAGTACATGTACAACGGCGACACCGCGATTCTGGCCTCGCAGTACTCGTACCTGCCCAGCGTGCTGTCGTTCCTCGCCGACCGCGAGAAGGTGGCCGTCGCGGGGAAGAAGATGTTCGACGCGGTCTACGCGCGCTGGTCCCAGCGCCCGCCCGAGGCCAGGCCCAAACTCCTGGTCTACGGCGAGAGCCTGGGGTCGCAGGGCTCCGAAGCGGCCTTCACCGGCCTGGCCGACCTGCGCTCCAAGGTCGACGGCGCGCTCTGGGTGGGCCCGCCCAACTCCAATCGCCTGTGGGAGCAGTTCATCTCGCGCCGCGACCCCGGCACCCGCGAGGTGCAGCCCATCTACGCGGACGGGCTGGTCGTACGGTTCGCCGCCGACGCCGACGACCTGGCCCGGCCCTCGGATGACTGGCGCCGCCCCCGCATCGCCTACCTCATGCATCCGTCCGACCCGATCGTCTGGTGGTCCACCGATCTGCTGACGTCGCAACCGGATTGGCTGTCCGAGCCACGCGGCTCCGATGTCTCGTCGCAGATGCGCTGGTGGCCCTTCGTCACCTTCTGGCAGGTGGCCGCCGACCTCACCAACGCCCAGGGCGTCAGCGACGGCCACGGCCACCGCTACGGCTCCCTGGTCCTGGACGGCTGGGCCTCGATCGCCGCCCCACCCGACTGGACCCCCGAACTCGGCGAGAAGATCCGCACCCAGATCGAACTGGCCGAGATGTTCGAACGAACGGTGAAATAACCCGTGCCCCGCCGGGTCGGTGAGGTCCGAACGGGCCGCGGATGGTCGCCGCACGACCTGCCCACTGCCTCGGCGACGCAGCGGCGTTCGGCCGGTACCCGCCTGCACACGACCGGGTGCGTCGCCGATTGTCGGCCGGGTGGGTCGATCTCTCGGTCGGGCAGCAGCGGGGCCGAACCGGCGTCGACGCTGACGGCTGTCGTGAGACTTGCTGTGGCAGTAGGGCTTCCGGTCGTATGGAGCAACGCCGTGCTGCCCGCGCTCGAGTTGAACGTGCGGGGGCGGACCACCGCCAACGCGGTGTTCGCCACCGCGTACGCGCTCGCGCTGGGTGGGCGGCCGCGGTGGGTATCGCGGGGCGGGCTCGGAGCCGGGGCCGTCGCGGCGGGTGTGGTCGTGGGCGGTTACGGTGCGGCACTTGCCGTTCCGCGGGTGCGGCGGCACCTGGCCGAGCTGGCCGATCGCGGGCCGGACGTCTCCGCCGCCGAATGGACCGCCGTGCACATCCCGATCGGGACCGTCTACGCGGAGGAACTCGTCTTTCGCGCGACGCTGACGCCGCTGCTGCGCGAGCGGCTCGGCCGATCCGGAAAGTGGCTGGGGGCGCTGACTTTCGGACTCGTGCACGTCCGGCCCGCGCGGTCGGCGGGCGACCCGGTGGCCGGTACCGTCGGCGTCACCGCCCTGGCCGGGGTCGTCCTGGACCACCTCTACGAGCGGACCGGCAGTGCGCTCGCGCCCGCGCTGCTGCACACCGCGATCAACGCCGGGGGTGCGGCGCTGCCGATCGTGGCGCGGCTGCTCACCCCGCCGGTCCACTCGGACTCGACCCCGGTCGAGCCCCCGGCGGACGCGGACACCACGCGCGCCGAAGAGGACGATCTGCTGCCCTGAGCTGCGAGCCCGCCGCGAGGACCCCTGTCGGGCCGCGCCGGTAGCCTCTGGACCGTGGCAGCACGAGGAAAGGTCGATCCGGCGGAGGTCAGGGCGTCCGTCGAAGCGGTGGGGGAGTGGCTGCGGGACGAGACCGCCGCCGCACCCGGACGCAAGGAACTGGGCGCGGCCGTCCGGGGTACCGCGCGGGCCCTCGCGGCGGACGCACCCGGGGGCTCGGTCGAGGTGCGGGTGCCGCCGTACGTGGCGGTGCAGTGCATCGAAGGGCTGCGCCATACGCGGGGGACGCCGCCCAACGTGGTCGAAACCGACGCCCGCACTTGGCTTCTGCTGGCCACCGGACTGCTGGCCTTCGACGACGCGCTCGATTCGGGGGCGCTGACCGCCTCGGGCAGCCGCGCCGGCGACATCGCCCGCTGGCTGCCCATCTCCCCGCTCTGAGCCGAACCGATCAGGCCGGGGTCGCGGCCTCGGCGGCGGGCTTGCGCTCCAAGCCTTTGCGGTCGTAGTACGCGGTGATCGCCAGACCGAACACCAGGCCGATGGCGAGACCGAGCGCCGACATCCAGAACCCGCGCGCCAATCCGGCCTGCGCGTTGCCCTCGAAATACAGGATCGAGCGGGTGCCCAGGAACACCTGGTGCATGGGCTCGAAACTCGCCAGCCACCCGAAGTACTTGGGCGTCGCCTCGATCGGCACCGTCCCGCCCGAGGACGGCAGGCCCAGGATGATGAAGATGATCAGGTTGATGATCAGGCCCGCCGTGCCCACCGCGGCCAGGGTCGAGGTGCACGTCACCCCGACCGCCGTGATCACGAACGCCCCGTAGATGAACAGCAGCAGCGGCTTGTCGATCGGCATCCCGAGCGCCTCGGCGATCCCCAGCAGGGCCGCCGACACCAGGACCGACATGACCACCACCGCCGACCACTTCAGCAGCAGCGTGTGCACCCGCGAGATCGGCGCCTTCGGGAAATGCACGTACCAGGGACCCCACTCGGTCGGCAGGAAGCCCAGCGCGGAATCGATCAGCTGATGAATGATCATCGCGCCGACCATGCCGACCAGCAGCAACAGCAGGCTGTAGAAGAACGCGGTCAGCCCCTCGCCCGAACCACCGGGCAACGGGCGGAACTGATCGACCACGATGTTCAGCGGTTCCGCCAGCACCAGCGTGGTCGCCGCGGTCAGTTCCGGTGCGGGCGGCCCACCCGGCGGCGGCGCCAGCTTGGCCTTGACCTGTTCGGTGAGCTGCTTGCCCACCTGCGCCTGCACCTGTGCCAGCGCCTGCTCACCGAACTTCTGCGTGATGGCGGTAGCGAAAGCGCCGGTGCGCGGATTGGTTTGCAGCGTGATGACAGGTTTGGAGATCTCGCCGGGAATGACGCTGCCCACACCCAGGATCCCGAGCCGCTTGGAGAAATCGCTCGGAATGATGATGGTTCCGTACACCTGCGCCGACTGCATCTGCAGCTGCGCCTCGTTGATGCCGAGCACCCGAAGATCGATCTTGTCCGAGGGCACCGCGTCCTGCAGGCCCTTGGTGACCTGATCGCCGAAGTTCACCTTCTGCGGCTGCTCCGGGGTACCCAGATCGTCGCCGTTGTCCTGATTCACCAGCGCGATCGGGAAATTGTGCAGGTTCTTCTCGGGATCGACGATGTAGTCGAGGTACATCACGCCCAGCAGCGAAGCCAGCAGCGTGACCACCACGATCGGCAGCGCCCACCGCATCGGGGTGAGGTGCCGGGGCCTGGGACTCGAAGCCGAATTCTCGGTGCTCGCCACCGTCGAACGCTAACAGCATTACCGTCCGGTTCCGGTTATCCCAGCGGTGGGTTGCACGATGGTTACCCGTAGGATGGGTCCTGCCCCCCGCCCGCCTAACAGGGAGCACATGGTGACCCAGCCCCCCGAAGCCACCACCCCCGATCAGCCCGAGAACGAACCTCGCGAAGAATGCGGTGTTTTCGGTGTCTGGGCGCCGGGCGAGGATGTGGCCAAGCTCACGTACTACGGACTCTACGCACTGCAGCATCGGGGCCAGGAGGCGGCGGGCATCGCCGTATCCGACGGCTCGCAGATCCTGGTCTTCAAGGATCTTGGCCTGGTGAGCCAGGTCTTCGACGAACAGACCCTCGCTGCCATGCCCGGCCATGTGGCCGTTGGACATTGCCGCTACTCCACCACCGGGTCCACCAGCTGGGAGAACGCCCAGCCGATCTTCCGCACCACCGCCGTCGGCACCGGACTTGCCCTGGGCCACAACGGAAATCTCGTCAACACCGCCGAATTGGCCACGCGCGCACGCGAACTCGGCCTGATCAGCGGCCGGCTGGCCGGTCCGATCGCCGCCACCTCCGACTCCGACGTGATGACGGCGCTGCTCGCGCATGCCGCCGCGGACAAGAGCATCGAGCAGGCCGCCATGGAGCTGCTGCCGACCGTGAAGGGCGCGTTCTGTCTCGCCTTCATGGACGAGCACACCCTGTACGCCGCGCGCGACCCGCACGGGGTCCGCCCGCTGTGCCTGGGCCGGCTGGACCGTGGCTGGGTGGTCGCCAGCGAGACCGCCGCCCTCGACATCGTCGGCGCCTCCTTCGTCCGCGAGATCGAACCCGGCGAACTGCTGGCCATCGACGCCGACGGCGTGCGCTCCTCGCGCTTCGCCAACCCCACCCCCAAGGGCTGCGTCTTCGAATTCGTGTACCTCGCCCGCCCGGACAGCACCATCTCCGGCCGCTCGGTGCACTCCACCCGCGTCGACATCGGCCGCCGCCTGGCCCTGGAACACCCGGTCGACGCCGACCTCGTGATCCCCGTCCCGGAATCGGGCACCCCCGCCGCGGTCGGCTACGCGCAGGGCTCCGGCGTGCCGTACGGGCAGGGCCTGATGAAGAACGCCTACGTCGGGCGCACCTTCATCCAGCCCAGCCAGACCATCCGCCAGCTCGGCATCCGGCTCAAGCTGAACCCGCTGCGCGAGGTCATCCGCGGCAAGCGGCTCATCGTGGTGGACGACTCCATCGTGCGCGGCAACACCCAGCGCGCGCTGATCCGCATGCTGCGCGAGGCCGGCGCCCTGGAGATCCACGTGCGGATCGCCTCCCCGCCGGTCAAGTGGCCCTGCTTCTACGGCATCGACTTCGCCTCGCGCGCGGAGCTGATCGCCAACGGCGCGGGCACCGGCGGCATCGCGGGCACCAGCGTCGACGACATGGTCGAGGGCGTGCGCCGCTCGATCGGCGCCGACAGCCTCGGCTACATCTCGATCGACGAGATGGTCGCCGCGACCGAGCAGCCCCGCTCGCGCCTGTGCTGCGCCTGCTTCGACGGCCAGTACCCGATCGAGCTCCCCGCCGAGTCCGCCATCGGCAAGAACGTCCTGGAAAGCGTCCTCAGCGGCGCGAAGGAGTCGGACCTCTTGGCGGACAACGCGAATGCGAGCGCCCTGAGCCGCCCGTAGCGATACGCCACCCCACGAATGCCCGCTCACGATCGCAATCGCGAGCGGGCTTTCGCATTTCCGCCCTGGGTCATGGCCGCCGAACGGACTGTCCGTTCGATGTCGGTCAATGTCGTTGCGAATGGCGACAACCGATTTCGTTCCGGTCGGGGTAACTCCCCGGGTACGCCCAGGGTGGATTGCGCACCCAACCGCTGCTACGCGTGCCCGGCAGGTCACGGCTCCCAGGCCGTGCGCTGAATATGCGGGGAGGCGGGGGAGCTCGTTGCGAATGGCGACAACTGATTTCGTTCCGATCGGGGTAACTCCTCGGGTACGCCCAGAATGGAACCCCCACTCAACCGCCGCTACGCGTACCCGCCAGGTCACGGCTCCCAGGCCGTGCGCTAAATATGCGGGGAGGCGGATCAGTTATTCTGAGCAGCGCATCTATCCACCCCGATTCGGCTTGGAGCTCTCCCCGACAATGACTGAACAGACACCCAGTGGCGCCGGTGCTTCCTACGCGGCGGCCGGAGTGGACATCGAAGCCGGCGACCGCGCAGTAGAACTGTTCGCACCGCTGGCCAAGAAGGCCAGCCGGCCCGAGGTACAGGGTGGCCTCGGCGGATTCGCGGGACTGTTCGCACTCAAGGGTGGCTACAAGGAGCCGCTGCTCGCCGCCTCCACGGACGGCGTCGGCACCAAGATCGCCATCGCGCAGGCGATGGACAAGCACGACACCGTCGGCCTCGACCTGGTCGCCATGGTCGTCGACGACCTGGTGGTGTGTGGCGCGGAACCGCTGTTCCTGCAGGACTACATCGCCGTCGGCAAGGTCGTCCCCGAGCGCGTGGCCCAGATCGTCTCCGGCATCGCCGAGGGCTGCATCCAGGCCGGCTGCGCCCTGCTCGGCGGCGAGACCGCCGAACACCCGGGTCTGATGGGCGCCGACGACTACGACATCTCCGGCACCGGTGTCGGCGTGGTGGAAGCCGACGCCGTCCTCGGCCCCGACCGCGTGCGCGCGGGTGACGTCGTCATCGCCATGGGCTCCTCGGGCCTGCACTCCAACGGCTACAGCCTCGCCCGCAAGGTGCTCCTCGACATCGACCGCATGTCCCTCACCGGACACGTCGAAGAGTTCGGCCGCACCCTCGGCGAAGAGCTGCTCGAGCCCACCAAGATCTACGCCAAGGACTGCCTGGCCCTGATCGCCGAAACCGACGTGCGCACCTTCTCGCACGTCACCGGCGGCGGCCTGGCCCAGAACCTGGCCCGCGTGCTCCCGGCCGGCATGGTCGCCGAGCTCGACCGCGGCACCTGGAACCCGGCCCCGGTCTTCAAGCTCATCGCCCAGCGCGGCCGCGTCGAGCGCGCCGAGATGGAGAAGACCTTCAACATGGGCATCGGCATGGTCGCGATCGTGGCCCCCGAGGACGCCGACCGCGCCCTGGCCGTGCTGACGGCCCGCCACATCGACTGCTGGACCCTCGGCACGGTGAAGAAGGCCAAGGACGTCGACGCCGTGCGCGCCGTACTCCTGGGGGACCACCCTCGTTTCTGAGGAAGACATAGCAGAGGCCCCGATCGCTCTCGAGTGATCGGGGCCTTGCTATTTGTCTGGAATGTCGAATTCTTATGTGGGGGTAGCCGATACGTTGCGGCTAGGGGGCGCGCAGCGGGTCATCTACCGAGAACACACGTCGGCGCCCCACCCTTGCGGGTGAGACGCGTGTGAATCGGCTATCCGGAAAAGATGGCTTCGAAGACTCGGGGACGTGCCGAAGGGGCAGACCGTACACGGGCCTGCCCCTTGGAACGTCGAGAAAATCCGAGTCAGCGGCGCCAGTCGTCGTAGTCGTCTTCGTCCCAGCGCGACTGCGAGTCCTTCGCGTCGTGCTCGTCGGAAAGCACAGGGCTCCGAGGCAAGTCCGCGGGCCTCCCTGGCAGCTCACTCCCCGACAGCTCGCGCTGAAGGTTCTTGAAGTCGGTAGGCGCCGAGCTGTACTTGAGCTCGCGCGCTACCTTGGTCTGCTTTGCCTTAGCCCGGCCACGGCCCATGGCTGACCCCCTCGCGTCACTGCGGGGCGGCCTGGGGTGGTTTGGCGGCCCCGTTCGAATTAATAATCTTCCTGACAGACACTTTAGCGTGTGTCAGGCGGTCTCGCTTCCAGGAGTGGGGCAGAAAGCGCCGAAGTGCCGCCCGGGACCGCCGCCACGAGGCGTTCCGGGCTGTCGAACGGGGATCGAGCCGAGGGGATTCCGGGGTCAGAGCACCCCCGGAACCGCTCGGATGACGCCCACCCGGGCGCCGCCGCCGAGCACCGGCGTAGCCGCCAGCTCCGCGTGCTGATCGGTCCACTCGATACCCATACGCTGCAGAATGGCCGTGGTCAGCGGCAGTCGGGCCCGATCCGCGCCGTCGTCGATCTTGTACGCGAAGGCCGAACCGTCGGGCAGCGCGCCCGCGTGCACGCCGTCCGCGCCGATCTTGCAGAGCAGTCCGGGCGTCGCGGTCATGATGCGCAGATCCGGACCGTCCGTGCCGGAAATCACTCGCGGATGCGCGCGAATCGCGTCCGCCACGGCGCGTTCCGGGCTACCTTCCGGCGCGGTGGTCAGCGTGGCGTAGGCCCGGGCCAGATTCACCAGCGACACCGGCACGATCGGCAACCCGCAACCGTCGATGCCCAGATCGGTCTCCGGCTCACCGGTGACATCGGCGATGGTCGCCAGCACCGACCGTTGCAGCGGGTGGCCGAGCTCCATGTATCCGCGGGTCGGCCAGCCGTTGAGCCGGCAGGTCGCGAGCATGGCCGCGTGTTTGCCGGAACAGTTCATGAAGATCGGGCGGGCCGCCTTGCTCCGCTCGGTCCCGACCAGCGCCGCCGCCCGCGACAGCTCCTCCGACGGCAGGTCCGGCGGGCATTCCAGATCGTCCTCGGTGAAGCCGAAGCGGTCGAGCAGCCGCTGCACCAGCTCGACATGATCGGGCTCGCCGAAATGCGAGGCGGTGGTGATGGCCAGCTCGGCCTGATCGAGCGGCTCGAAACCGTTGCGCAGCAGGGCCAGTGCCTGCATCGGCTTGTTCGTCGAGCGCGGGAAGATCGGGCCGTGCACCGCCCCGGCCTCGACCAGGGGCTCACCGTCCGGGCGCAGGAGCACCAGCGAGCCGCGATGCACGCACTCGCGGAACCCCGAGCGCACGACCTCCACCAATTCCACGCTCACGCGGTCGCTCCCTCCGCGGGCCGGACCGACCGGCCCGCCGCGTTGTCATGACGCCGCCGGTGCCGCTCGATCTGCATGCGCACGTCGTCGGACACGGTCGGCTCGGATTCGAGCAGCAGGTTCAGCCGGGACATGTCCGCACCGGTGAACAGATCGCGGACGGTGACGCCGTGCGCGGGCTCGGACAGCACCCGCACCGCGTCGCCCGCGCCGATCGTGCCCGCGGTGATCACCCGGAAGTAGGCGCCCGTGTTCGCCTGCGCGGTGAACCTTTTCACCCACTGCTGCTCGCCGCTCCAGCGCTGGAAGGTGGCGCACGGCACGCGCGGCGCCGACACCTCCAGCACGGTGTCGCCGATGGCCCAGCGCGCGCCGAGCACGGCATCGCTCACCGGCAGCCCGGACACCCGCAGATTCTCGCCGAACCAGCCTGCGGGCAGTTCGCGGTCCAACTCCCGGGACCAGCGGCGGGCGTCCTCCTCGGCGTAGGCGTACACGGCCTGGTGCGCGCCGCCGTGATGGTCGACATCGCAGACGTGGTCACCCTCGAGCCCGAGCGTGCGCACCGGAACCCGGTGCGGCACGGGCCTTTTGTCGATGGCGGTCCGCCCGACCCGGCCGGGCACCTCCAGCTCCTCGAAGACCACGCACACCGCGAGCACCTGCCCGGTCGCACCGGGGGCGGGTGCGCTCATCGACCGCGCAGCTTCTCGACGGCGAGCCGGCCGGCCTGCGGTTCGTCGTGGGCGGGAACCGAATCCGCGTCGATCGAGGCCGCGACCGGGCCCACCGTAAGTGCGGTGTCGGCGGGAATGTTGCGTTTGATCAAAGCCAGTGCGACGGGGCCGAATTCGTAGTGATCGACCACCGTGCCCAGCACACCCACCGCGCGGCCGCCCGCCGTCACCGGCTCACCGGGCTCGGGCCGGGCGTCGGCGGACCCGTCCAGGTGCAGCAGCACCAGGTGGCGGGGCGGCTTGCCGAGATTGTGGACCCGGGCCACCGTCTCCTGGCCGCGGTAGCAGCCCTTGTTCAGGTGCACCGCGCCGAACTGCTCGACGCCGCCGATCCAGTTCACCTCGTGCGGAATCGTGCGATCGTCGGTGTCCAGGCCGATGCGCGGGCGCAGCGCCAGCACGCGCAGCGCCTCGAAGGTCCAGCTGCCCGCGGCCTCGGCGCCCGCCTCGCGCAGGCGGGTCCACCAGGCGGTGAGCTGATCGCGGGGGATGACCAGGTCGAAGGAGTCCGCGGTGGGCCAGGGCATGCGGCGCAGGAAACCACCGCCGGGCAGGGCCACGGCCCGGTACACCTCGGGCAGGGCGTCGACGCCCAGGGCTCCGGTCAGCTTCGGCACGTCGGGGCCGATCAGGCTCAGCACCGAGTGGTCGCCGGCGGCCACCGGTTTCGCGTCGGCCCAGAAGACCATCTTCTGCAGGAAGCTCAGCAGCTCCGGGCCGCGGTCGGCCTCGGTGTCGATCCACACCGTGCCGTCGAGATCGGTGAGGACGAAGTGGTGCAGTACCCGGCCGTTGAGGTCGAGATCGAGGTTCTCCGCGGACTGCCCGTCACCCAGATTCGCCACGTGCTGACTGGAGATGGTGTGCAGCCATGTCAAGCGCTCTTTACCGGTCATGGCCAGCACGGATCGATGCGATCGATCGATCACCGCCACCCGGTGCACGGCGGCGCGTTGCTCGCCCAGCGGATCCCCGTAATGCCACGCGACCGCCGCATCGGGTGACCCGGGCGGCCCCGCGACAGCCCCCGGAAACTGCAGAATCGGACTGGGTGCTACCTCGAAGGACACCCCACCACCCTAGCGGTGTTCGATCTCCGGCCTCCGGCGGCGTGTTGCACGGCACCCCCGCGGCGGCTCGATCGAGAGCCTCGGACGGGGGTGAACGCGGGGCCGGCGGCGCGCCGGTCGGGAGCGCCGCGCCGGGTGATCGAAGCGCCGGTGGCGGGCGGGCGCCGGGCTGTCGGCCGGACGGTTATCACTCCGTGACGCGCGCACTGACCTAGGCTCGGCTGCATGGTGGAACGGGTTCTGGTGACTCTTGACGGCGCGATCCGGGATCCGGACGCGCCGCTGTTGTATGCGGACGACATCGGCGCACTGCGCGGCGACGGCATCTTCGAAACGGTCCTGGTGCGCGACGGCGTGGCCTGCGCGCTCGAACTGCATCTGGCGCGCCTGCGGCGCTCGGCGCAGGCCCTCGACCTGCCCGCGCCGGACGTGGACGCCTGGCGTTTCGCGGTCGAACTGGCGGCCGAGGAGTGGGGCCGCGAGCGCGAGGGCATGTTGCGTATGACCCTGACCCGCGGGCGGGAGAGCGATCAGGGCAGTGGCAAACAATCAGCTAACAAGGCCGGGGGTATGTCCGCCGCCGAACCGCCGACCACCGGTTACGTTTTGGTGCAGGCCGTCGCCGATCGGGTGAAAACCGCCCGCGCCGAAGGTGTTTCGGTCATCACACTCTCGCGCGGCATCTCCGTCGATCTGGCGCAGGCCGCACCCTGGCAGCTACTGGGCGCGAAAACCCTGTCCTACGCGACGAACATGGCCGCCCTGCGGTTCGCCCAGCGCATGGGCGCCGACGACGCCATCTTCACCAGCACCGAGCACCGGGTGCTCGAGGGGCCGCGCTCGACAGTCGTTGTGGCGCGCGACAATCAGCTCATCACCCCGCCCGCGCGCATCGGCGTACTGCCGGGCACCACGCAGCGGGCGCTGTTCACCCAGGCGGAGAAGGCGGGCTGGGACTGCCGGTACGAGCCGCTGTTCACCGCGGATCTGATCACCGCCGACAGCGTCTGGATGCTCTCCAGCATCACCCTCGCGGCGCGGGTCAAATCGCTGGACGGACTGCGCATGTCGGCCCCCGACAACGCGGCCGAGATCGCGGCGCTGGTGGATCGCGGCATCGCCCTGCCGGGCAGCATCGCCGATTGGTAGCTCGATAGGAATTCGGATTTCCGGCCGGTCGGCATGACCCCGGCCACGTTCCGCGCGCCCTGAGCAGGGCTTCGGTCGGATCTGCTATCACACTCCAGCAACTTTTCGGCACACTATGGCGCGGCACACGTTGATCTGACGGCGGCACGGCGTACTCTTCGGTACTACGTCATGTCGTAGATCGGCCTGGAGGTCGGATGAGCGTCGTGGATCTAGCGCGCTGGCAGTTCGGTATCACCACCGTGTATCACTTCATTTTCGTGCCGCTCACCATCGGGCTCGCGCCGGTCGTCGCCGGTATGCAGACCGCGTGGGTCATCACGGGAAAGGAGCACTGGTTACGGCTCACGAAGTTCTTCGGGAAGCTCTTCCTGATCAACTTCGCGCTCGGTGTTGCCACCGGCATCGTGCAGGAATTCCAGTTCGGTATGAACTGGAGCGAGTACTCGCGCTTCGTCGGTGACGTCTTCGGCGCACCGCTGGCGATGGAGGCCCTGGTGGCCTTCTTCCTGGAATCCACCTTCCTCGGACTGTGGATCTTCGGCTGGACCCGGCTGCCGAAAAAGGTGCACCTGGCTACCATTTGGCTGGTCGCCATCGGCGTGAACGCCTCGGCGTACTTCATCATCGCCGCCAACTCGTTCATGCAGCATCCGGTCGGGGCCGAGTTCAACCCCGAGACCGGGCGCGCCGAGCTCACCAGCATCTGGGCGCTCATCACCAACAACACCACCCTCGCCGCCTTCCCGCACGTGGTCGCCGGAGCGTTCCTCACCTCGGGCACCTTCGTCGCCGGCATCGCGGGCTGGTGGATGGTGCGTAAGGCGCGGCAGGCCAAGGCCGAAGGGTCCGAGGCGCCGCTGCACGAGGCCCGCACCATGTGGCGCTCGGCCTCCCGGGTCGGCGCGTTCATCGTGCTCATCGCCGCAGTCGCCCTCGTCTACACCGGCGACGTGCAGGGCAAGCTCATGTTCAAACAGCAGCCCATGAAGATGGCCTCGGCGGAATCGTTGTGCCACACCGAAACCGACCCGGACTTCTCGGTGCTCACCGTCGGCACGCACAACAACTGCGACAGCGTCGACCACCTCATCGAGGTGCCGTACGTCCTGCCGTGGCTGGCCGAGGGCCGGTTCAACGATGTCACCCTCGAGGGCGTCGTCGACCTGCAGCAGTCCTACAACGAGAAGTTCGGCCCCGGCGACTACCGGCCCAACCTGTTCGTCACCTACTGGTCCTTCCGGGCCATGATCACCTGGATGGCGGGCTCGCTGCTGCTGGTACTGGCCGGCTTCTGGGTCACCCGCCGCGGGCGCATCCCGGACCAGAAATGGTTCTCCTGGCTCTCGCTGCTGGCCATCGCCACCCCGTTCCTGGGCAACATCTCCGGCTGGGTCTTCACCGAGATGGGCCGCCAGCCCTGGGTGGTCGCGCCCAACCCGGACGGTGACCCGACCATCCGAATGACCGTGCAGGAGGGCGTATCCGGCGTCACCGCCGGCACCGTCGTCACCTCGCTGGTGGTGTTCACCCTGCTCTACGGCCTGCTCGCGGTGGCCTGGTTCTACCTCATGCGCCGCTACATCGTCGCCGGACCGGAAGCCCCGGCCCCGGTCGACACCGGGCCGCGGATGACCGGGGACCCCGGGGATTCCGTCGACAAGCTTTCCTTCGCCTACTAGGAGCCCGGGATGAGTCTCCCTGAATTCTGGTTCTTACTGATCGCGGTGCTCTTCACCGGCTACTTCGTGCTGGAGGGCTTCGACTTCGGCGTCGGAATGCTCATGCCCATCCTCGGAAGGGGCAACGAGACCCGAAAGCGCGTGGTGCTCAACACCATCGGGCCGGTGTGGGACGGCAACGAAGTGTGGCTGCTCACCGCCGGTGGCGCCATGTTCGCCGCCTTCCCCGAGTGGTACGCCAGCCTGTTCTCCGGGTTCTACCTGGCGCTGCTGCTGATCCTGGTCGGGCTGATCGTGCGCGCCTGCGCCATCGAATGGCGCGGCAAGATCAACGACGACAAGTGGCGGCGCTGGTGCGACATCGGCATCGGGCTCGGCTCGTGGATCCCCGCGCTCGCCTGGGGTCTGGCCTTCGCCAACATCGTGCGCGGGGTGAAGCTCAACGAGCGCAGGCACATCGAGGGCAACCTGCTCGATCTGCTGAACCCGTACGGCCTGCTCGGCGGGCTCACCACGCTGCTGCTGTTCCTGCTGCACGGCGCGGTGTTCATCACCCTCAAGACCGGCAACGAGATGCGCGACGACGCACAGGCGCTGGTGCGCAAGCTCTTCGTGCCCACCGCCGTGGTCGTGGCCGCCTTCGGCATCTGGACCCAGCTCGCGTACGGCCGCGGCTGGACCTGGATTCCGCTGGCGCTGGCCGTGATCGGACTGCTGGTCGCGGGCTTCGCGGCCACCCAGGGCCGGGACGGCTGGGCCTTCACCGGCACCGCGCTCACCATCGCCTCGGCCACCGCGCTGCTGTTCGGCGCGCTGTTCCCGAACGTGCTGCCCTCCACCATCGACGCGGCCTTCAGCCTCACCGTCGACGGGCGGGACGGCACCGTCTCGGCCTCCTCGAGCCACTACACGCTGGTGGTCATGAGCTGGGTGGCGGTGGCCATGGTGCCCGTCGTGCTGATCTACCAGGGCTGGACCTACTGGGTGTTCCGCCAGCGCCTGACCGTCGAGCAGATCCCGCCCTCCATCGGGCTGCCGATGGAATCCACCCCGAAATAACCGACGACAGTACGGATTCGACGCGATGGCACGACCGGTAGACCCGCGCCTGTGGCGGTACGCCCGCTCCGCACGCACGTATCTCGCCCTGAGCGTGGCGTTGTCGCTGGCGATCACGATGAGCATCGTGGTCGCGGCGCTCGCCCTGGCGCGGGTCCTCGCCGGCGTCATCACCGACGCCACCCGCCGTGACATCGGTTCGTGGCGTGTCGAACTCGTGGTATTCACCGTCGCCGTGCTGTTCCGGGCCGCCGCCACCTGGTGGCAGGCCCGGCTGGCGCATCGAGCGGGAGCGCGGGTGGTCGCCGAACTGGAGACCGCCGTGCTCACCGCGGGCGCGCAGCTGCCGCCGCGCGAATTGGAGTCGCGGCGCACCGAATTGGCGGTAATCGTCGGCTCCGGACTGAGCGGCCTGCGCGCCTACCTCGCGGGATACCTGCCCGCCCTGCTGCTTTCGCTGCTGGTCCCGCCGATCCTGCTGGCGGTGATCGCCGCACACGACTGGATCTCCGGCGCGATCATCCTGGTGACCCTGCCGCTGATCCCGATCTTCATGATCCTGATCGGGCTGCTCACCAAGGGGCGCGCCGAGCAAACCCTGGCCGCGACCACGCGGCTCTCGGATCAGCTGCTGGATCTGTTCGCCGGGATGCCGACCCTGCGCGCCCTGGGGCGCGAGAGTGGCAGCGACGGTGCGGCGGCGGCTCCCATCGCACCGCACCGCTACGGCGATCCGGCTCCGAGGCGCGGGCGCGCGATCGAATCGACGATCGGACCCGACGCCGAGACGTCCGCGCTGGCCGACCGCACCACCATGCGGCATCGCGTGCGCCGCCTCGGCGACGACCTGCATCGGCGCACCATGTCGGCGCTGCGGATCGCCTTCCTGTCCTCGATGGTCCTCGAGGCCCTCGCGACGCTGTCGGTCGCGCTCGTGGCCGTCTCGATCGGCCTGCGGCTGGTCTACGGCGAGATGGGCCTGTACGCGGGCCTGCTCGCCCTGATCCTCGCGCCCGACGTGTACCTCCCGCTGCGCGCTGTCGGCGAGCGCTTCCACGCCGCCCAAGACGGCATGGCCGCTGCGGAAAAGGCGTTCGCCATCCTCGAACCCGGCACCGGGGCGGATGAGTCCGCCGACGGCGACACGGCCACCGCTCGGGCATCAGCCGGAACCGCTGGGAGGGGATCGGCCGGACCCGCCCACGCCGCCCGCGCGATGGACAGCTCGCGTGCCCTCGGCACCGCCGACACGGCTCCCGCCCCCGCCGTCGCGTCCGACTTCGCCGGTGTCATCGGCGCAGCCCCCTCGAGCACCCGGGAACCCGACGGCCACATCGTGATTCGCGGGCTGTCGGTGGCCGCGCGGGACGGCCTGGCGCCGCACGCGCTGTCGGGCACGCTGCGCCGCGGCGCGGTCACCGTGCTCACCGGCCCCAACGGCAGCGGCAAATCCACCGCCCTGCAGGCGCTCCTGGGCCTGGTCGCACCCGCCGCCGGTACCGTCGTCGTGGATGACGTTCCGGTCGCCGACCTGGACCCCGACCACTGGTGGTCGCAGGTCGCCTGGCTCCCACAGCGCCCGGTCCTCGTCCCCGGCACCCTGCGCGACAACATCGAACTTCTCGGCCCGCCCGCCGACGCCGCCGACCTCGAGGACGCTTCCCGTGCAACCGGATTCGACACGGTCCTGGCCGAGCTCCCCGACGGCTGGAACACCCGCCTCGGCCCCGGCGGCACCGGCCTGTCCCTCGGCCAGCGCCAGCGCCTGGCCCTGACCCGCACCCTCGCCGCCGATCGCGCGGTCCTGCTCCTGGACGAGCCGACCGCCCACCTGGACCCCGCCTCCGAAGCCCGCGTCCTACGGGCCCTGCGCGCCCGCGCGGCGGCGGGCGCGACCGTCGTCCTGGTCGCCCACCGCCCGGCCCTGCTCGCGATCGCCGACGAGATACTGACCGTCACGTCGAGCGGCGGTGACACCGAAACCGTTGCGGCCCACGTCGCCACCCATCCGGGTACGACAGTCGCCGGTGCACCCGCCACGGACGTGGTGCCCAAGGCCGACACCACCCCGATCACATACCCATCCCCGGCGTCATCGGGCCGGGGAACGAAAAGCGTGGCATCCGAGCATGTTCCGCCGCAGCCGGGTTCCGCCGGCCACGAGCGCGCGGCAGTGGCCGATACCTCGCTCGCCACCCCGCATGCCGCCGTTGCACCGGCTCCCGAGGGCCCGGTTCGGACCCGGTCGATCGCCGTGGGCGAGCCCGCCGCGCGAACGGGGGGCGAGGCCGTATCGCCGGGCTCCGATCCGGTTGGAGGTGACGAGACCTCTTCGACCGACCGGAACGCGGGGCCGAACACCGGCGGCATGTCGGCTGCGGCGGTGCGTGAAACAACCTGCGTGGGAAACGAGTCGGGTCGCTCGACACCGGATCCGGCGCACCACACGGGGGAGTCGGCGGACGTGGCGGGCCGGCACGTCCGCGCCGGCGCCGAGATGACGAGTTCGACCGCTGGGCACGGGGATCGGAAGGTGGAGGCGCGATGACCGGTGCGCTGGCGGACTTTCGGCGGGTGCGGGAGCTGTTGGAGCTCTCGCGGTGGCGGATGGCCGTCTCCATCGGGTGGGGGACGGCCGCGCTCGGGAGCGGGTTCGCGCTCGCGGCGCTGGCGGCGTGGTTGATCGCGCGGGCGTGGGAGATGCCGCCGGTGCTGGATCTCACCATCGCGGTGGTCACCGTCCGGGCGCTGGGGATCGCGCGGGGACTGTGCCGGTATCTCGAGCGGCTGGCCACCCACGACGTGGCGCTGCGGTCCATGAGCCTGGCGCGGACCAAGACCTATCGGGCGCTGGCCGGGGCCGAGATCTGGCGGCCCAGGCGCAGCGGGCCGGAAGACGAAGGGCGGCAGGGGGATCCGGCGGCACTGCGGCGCGGGGAGCTGCTGGGGCGGGTCGGGGCGGACATCGACGACCTGGGGGCGGTGGTGGTGCGGGCGTTCGTGCCGATCGCCGTCGCCGTGCTGCTCTCGCTCATCGCCGTCGGGCTGCTGGCTTTCATCTCGGTGCCCGCGGCGCTCGTTCTCGCCGTGGCGCTGGCGATTTCCGGGATCCTCGCGCCGTGGCTGTCGGCACGAGCCGCGCGGGAGGCAGAGCTCGCGGTGCGGGACGACCGGACCGCGTTCACCGCCGAGGCGCTGACCGTGCTCGACCACGCACCCGAACTACGCGTCGCGGGCAGGCTTTCCGGGGCCCTGGCCGCCGCCGAGCGGGCCGGGGGACGGGCGGTCGACGCCGAGGACCGCGCGGCCGCGCGCAGCGCCTACGCGGCCGCGGTGCTGCCGCTGTCCATCGGCGCCAGCGTGCTGGGCGCACTGCTCATCGGAATCACCCTGTACGGCAGCGGATCCGGCGACCGCGTCCTGGGATTCCAGACCGTGCAGCCCGGCGGCATCTCGCCGATGGCCCTCGCCGTGCTGGTCCTGGTACCGCTGTCCGCCTTCGAAGCCGTCGCGGTGCTGCCGGGCGCGGCACAGGCCCTCACCAACGGCCGGGCCGCGCTGCGGCGCCTGCGCCGGCTCGAAGAACAGGCCGGAACCGGCCGTCCCGCAACGGAACCGCCGCCGCTGCCCGAGGGCCGCCGGATCGCGGTCACCGGGCCCAGCGGTGCGGGCAAGACCACGCTGCTCATGGCCTGGGCCGGACTCTTCGACACCCCGCGCCCCGGCGTCACCTTCTTCGCCGAGGACGCCCACGTCTTCGGCACCACCGTCCTCGAGAACCTGCGCGTGGCCCGCGGCGACATCACCGCCGCCGAAGCCGAGGGCGCTTTGCGCGCGGTCGGCGCGGGGGAGTGGCTCGATTCGCTGCCCGACGGCCTGCAGACCGACCTGGTCGGCGGGGCCGCCGCGATCTCGGGCGGCCAGCGCCGCCGCCTGCTGCTGGCCCGCGCCCTGCTCTCGCCCGCGAGGGTCCTGCTGCTCGACGAACCCACCGAACACCTGGAAGCCGAGGCGGGCGCGGAACTTCTGCGCCGCCTGCTCGACCCGGACAGCGGCCTGGTCGAGCCCGCCCGCACGGTAGTGGTCGTGACCCATCAGCTGCCGCCGGACCATCGCGCGGACACCCTCGTCGAAATCGACCCGAATGGAACCGTGAACACCCGTCGGATTGTTCCCGTATCCGGCTTCTGACCTGCTATTTCGCGTTACGGGAAAATACGTTGCCGCCGGCCGATCACACGACTAGTTTCGTGTGTACACAAGGAAGGAGGTGATTCGAGTAATGGTTTATTCGAGGACGCGTGAGGTGGCTGCCCGCTAGGCACCCATCGCTGCAAACGGATTCACGTAGCGCGAAGTGCTGAGCGAATCCCAGGCAGCCACCCGGCCCCCGAGTCCCAGGTCACGTCCTGATCTGGATCGCGTGAGTTGCATCCGCGATACGACTCGGGGGCCGTTCCGTTCCGCCTCCCCGGGAATTCAAGGCTGGCCCGCCCGTCCGCGAATTCAAGCCTGACTCAGGTGTGCCGAAGGCTGCGTCGGCCGCTCGCCGTTCCAGCGTTGGACAGTCAGCCCGTACCCGGTGAGTTACCCCGAACTCGCGAGATCACGAGTTCCTTTGGGGGAAAGAACAATTACCTACCCGATGTAGCGTTGCAGGCGGGCCGAGAGGCGGGGTTCCAGGACGCCGTCGGGGCCGATGCGCTCCTCGACGTAGCCGAGGTCGCCGCCCTCCACGATGCCGTACAGGCGCTTGGCGCCGCCCACCACGATGCCGGACTGGCTGCGGATCACCACGTCGGTGGCGAGCTCCCAGGACGACTGGGTCAGGGCCTGGCCGTAGAACAGTTCGACGATGCCCGAGGAATGGGTGAGCAGCAGCTCCAGCACCTCGTCGTCACCGTCGATGCCGACCCGCCAGAAACCGCTCTCGCGCAGATCCGGGCCGGAGTACGCGCCCTCGGTGTCGACGACCCACGAACGGGCCTCCCACGTCAGGTAGTCGCCGCCGTCGTGCGAGACGATGATCTGCTGACCGAAGCGATAGTCGCCGGTCTCGGGATCGTTGCCCTCGCCCTCGCCGCGCCACACGCCGACCAGCGGCAGCAGCGCGAGCATGGAGGAACTCAGGTCCGGACCCTGCCGCAGATTCGCGGTATCGATGGGTAGCGGGAGATCGGGGAGCGAGGGAATGTTCCGCGGCGCGGTCGACTTGGCCCGCTCGACGGCTTCGGCGACCGCCTGGTCACCGCTGCGCCGGGGCGAGTCGTCCGCGCGCACGGAGGCATCACGGCTCGCGGCGGACGCGTCCCGCGTCGTGCCGTCGGCCGTGGTTTCGGCGTTCTCGCTCGCCGACTCGCTCACGACTCGGTGAACAGCCGGTAGAGGACGTAAATCCCGAACCAGGCGATCAGTAGCGATACGACGACCAGGAGGATCTCGAAGGCAAGCACCACGCATCGGAGTCTAGCGGCCCGGTTGCTCAGAAATGAAAACGACCCCGGGAAATGAATCCCGGGGTCGTTCTCCGTAATTCGCGGTACTACTTGGCGACGGTGACGTCCACGTTGTGGATGCCGTTGCCCTCGGGGGCGATCTCGGCGGTGCCGTTGCCCGACGCGGACAGCGCGCGGATGGTCCACGAGCCCGGCGCGGCGAAGAAGCGGAAGTCGCCGGTGCCCGAGGCCACGACCTCGGCGGTGAAATCGCCATTGCCGTCCAGCAGGCGGACGAACGCGCCACCGACGGTCTGGCCGTCAGCGGTCAGGACGCGGCCGGTGATGACCGTCTCCTTCTCCACGTCGACGCCCGCCGGAATGGCCTGTCCCTGGGTAGGTGCTGCACACATATTTGATTACGCTCCCAACTCGATCGGTGCACCGACGAGGGAGCCGTACTCGGTCCAGCTCCCGTCGTAGTTCTTGACGTTCTTGTGGCCCAGCAGCTCCTGCAGCACGAACCAGGTGTGCGAGGAACGCTCGCCGATGCGGCAGTAGGCGATGGTCTCCTTCTCGCCGTCCAGGCCCGCTTCCTTGTAGATGGCGGCGAGCTCGTCGTCGGACTTGAAGGTGCCGTCCTCGTTCGCGGCCTTGGACCACGGCACGTTGATGGCGGTCGGGATGTGGCCCGGACGCTGCGACTGCTCCTGCGGCAGGTGGGCCGGGGCCAGGATCTTGCCGGAGAACTCGTCGGGCGAGCGCACGTCGACCAGGTTCTTGGTGCCGATGGCCTGGATGGCCTCGTCGCGGAAGGCGCGGATCGACAGATCCTGCTCCGACGCCTTGTAGGCGGTGGCCGGACGGGTCTTGACGTCCTTGACCAGCGGGCGGGCGTCGAGCTCCCACTTCTTGCGGCCGCCGTCGAGGAGCTTCACGTCCTGGTGGCCGTAGAGCTTGAAGTACCAGTACGCGTAGGCCGCGAACCAGTTGTTGTTGCCGCCGTAGAGCACCACGGTGTCATCGTTGCCGATGCCGCGGGCCGACAGCAGATCGGAGAACTGCTCGCGGTTGACGAAGTCACGCCGAACCTGATCCTGCAGGTCCTTCTTCCAGTCCAGACGGACGGCGCCCTCGATGTGGCCGAGGTCGTAGGACGAGGTGTCCTCGTCGACCTCGACGAGGACGACGCCGGGGGTGTTCAGGTTCTCTTCGACCCAGTCTGCGGAGACCAGGACCTCGGAGCGAGCCATGTTGTTCCTTTCGGTGGTGCCGGGGTCAGGCGGTAGTGATGCGTTGGTTGGGATACAGGTGGTTCAGGGGTTCGGGGTCGCGGTGGCGGCGGATTTGGGCAGCAGGCGCGCGGCGACGGGATAGATCAAGCAGCCCAGGCAGATTCCGAAGGCCGCGTTCAGGAAGGCCGCGAACAACGCGAAACCGGTGAAGACCGAGCCCGCGACCGCGCTGCCGGCGGCGAAGCCGATCACGCCGAGCGCGGCGAACACGAACCCGACCAGCTGGGCGAAGCGCAGCGGGGGAACCGGTTCGACCTCGGCCGCCGGCCCGATGCGCGGCGCGACCGCGGCGGCGAAGATCCGCCCGTACGGGCTGCGGCGGGGTCCGTAGGCCGCGCCTAGCGCGAAGACCACGGCCTGCGCGGCCAGCAGAATCGCGGCGGCGGGAACGGAGAACACGGAGATCACCAGGACCAGTGCCAGCACGGCGGTGGTGATCCAGGCGGCGAAACGCGGCCCGCGTACATCCACCTGACCATTGGGAGGTTTACCGGGATTGGGGTTCGACATATGTGTGCTCCTGCGCTGAGGGGATTTCGGCCAGTTCGCCGGAGGATCGAAACGACCTCATCTACGGCGGGACGTGAAACCGGTCGGCGTCAGAAGGGAACGAAAGGCCGACCGGCTAGCGGCACAGGCAGCAACAACCACCGAGGCGGCACAGGTCTACCGTGCGGCGTCGGGTGAGCATCAGCTCGCGGTTGGATTGCACGAGAGGGAGTTTACCCGGTTTTCGGGGGAAATTGGACCCGGGGCCCGTAATGCTGGTCACTCGACCGCCCCGGAAACCGTTAGCGAGGCCAATGACCTGCGGAGATCCGCCGCCTTCGGCACGCCCGAAATCCGGAAGCGCTCCCCGCCCGCGGCGTCCAGGATGAAGGTCGTCGGCAGCGAGAGCACGTTCAGCTCCCGCGCCAGCTCGGGGTTGGCGTCGATGTCGAGTTCGAGATCCAGCGGCGCGGCCGGTTCCGCGGCCAGCTCGCCGGTGACGCTCGCCACGACCCGGCGTACCGCGGCGCACGGGCCGCACCAGTCGGCGGAGAAATGCAGGACCGTGGGATGGCCGGGCAGCACGCCCGCCGCCGCGAGCAGCCGCTCACGTCCGGTGTCGGCGGTCACGGCCGGGGCGCCCGCGCGCACGCGGCCCTCGTTGCGGCGCAACAGGACCCCCGCGCCCACCGCGGCGGCGAGCGCGACCAGCAGCACGGCCAGCGCGGTCACGGCTGCTGTAGCCGATCCAGATCCACGGTCACGTCTTTGCCCTTGCCCTCGACGACTATCTGCCCGCCGCTGGCCTCCACCTTGGTGGGGACGATGCCGAACGGCAGGTCACGAGTGTCGATGGTACGTGTGAACATGGCGAGCACTCTGGGCTTGTCGGCCTCGGAGATCACCCGCGGGGAGGTGTCCGCGCCGCTCAGCACGGTGTTCTCGGTGCCGCGATAGATATCGGTCGCGGTGATCTGAATCTCGTCGCCGACCAGCCGCAGCGTCGCCAGCACGCTCACCGCTTCTTTACTGCGGGTGCTGACGGTCAGCGGGCCGGTGGAGTCGG
Source organism: Nocardia sp. NPDC055321 (assembly GCF_053645575.1). NCBI lineage: Bacteria > Bacillati > Actinomycetota > Actinomycetes > Mycobacteriales > Nocardiaceae > Nocardia > Nocardia sp. NPDC055321. The sequence goes on along the minus strand of NZ_JBSHMS010000020.1, from coordinate 100,504 downwards.
GAGCCGAGTCCAGCGGCAGGGTGCCGGTGAGGATGATCACGCCGTCGTTGGTCATCCCCGAACCGCCGGAGCCGCCCAGGCCGTCGGACTTGTCCGCGGGCGGGCCGAACACCTGCAGATCCGGAATCTTGAACAGCCGGCCGAGCTCGTTGGGTTCCACGCGCATCCGGGCCTCGACCTGATCCACCGGCACCGTGCTGACCTTGCCGTCGGTGAGATCGCCGAAGGGAAGATGCACGCCGCGCAAGTTGGCTTCGACACGAATTTCGCCCGGAATGTCGGGTCGCACCGCGCGCGCCCGAATGTCCACGTTCTGGAACTCGCCGTTCATGGCCTGGACCACGAAGGGGAATCCGTGGAAGGTCACCTCGGGGTCGGCGCCCAGGTCCGAACCCTCGCGCAGCAGCCGCGACACCCGGTACTCCGAATACGCGGCGGCGCCGAAATCGAGTACGACCGCCAGCCCCGCCAGACAGAGCAGGCCAATGATCACCTTCCGGAAACCCATGCCCGCAACCCTAATGGGGACGAGTACGCCGGGCCCCGGCCACGGTCGCTCCCAGCGCGCGGGCCGGTTTTCGATAGCCGAGCCCCGCTGGACCGCCTCGATGACTCGGCCCGGCGCCGGGACACGCTAATGTAGCAACCGACTTACCTGTGATAACCAGCATGATGTCGTGGCGTACAGAGCGGTTGCCACGCACGTGCCAGATGGGATGGAGGGCCCCCATGGAGCTGCTCCTGCTGACCTCCGACCCCAACCCCGAGGCGGTTCTGCCGTCGCTGGCGTTGTTGCCGCACCACGTGCGGCCCGCGCCGACCGAGGTCGCGTCACTGCTCGAGGCGGGTTCCGCCGATGTAGCGCTGGTCGACGCCCGCACCGATCTGGCCGCCGCGCGCGGCCTTTGTCGTTTGCTGGGCAGCACCGGTTCGTCGGTGCCGGTCGTCGCGGTGCTGACCGAAGGCGGGCTCGTCGCGGTGAACGCGGACTGGGGCCTGGACGACATCCTGCTGCCCGGCACCGGCCCGGCCGAACTGGACGCCCGGCTGCGCCTGCTCGTCGCCCGCAACGGCGGCGTCGCCAGCCCGGAGAACACCGGCAAGATCACCCTCGGTGAGCTGGTGATCGACGAGGGCACCTACACCGCCCGGCTGCGCGGTCGCCCACTCGACCTGACCTACAAGGAGTTCGAGCTCCTCAAGTACCTCGCGCAGCACGCGGGCCGGGTCTTCACCCGCGCGCAGCTGCTGCAGGAGGTCTGGGGCTACGACTTCTTCGGCGGCACCCGCACCGTGGACGTGCACGTGCGGCGCCTGCGCGCCAAGCTCGGCAGTGAATACGAATCCCTGATCGGCACCGTGCGCAACGTCGGCTACAAGGCGGTGCGCCCGGCGCGGACGGCCGCGGGCAAGGGTGAGACCGTCACCTTCCCCGATGCCGAAGGCGCCGACGACGAATTGACCACGGCGAACGGTTCTCTCTGATGTCTTCTCCCGCGGACCGGCTGCCCGACGAGACCGCCGGGGTGGTGCGGGAGCTGCTCGATCGCGCCACCGCCGCCGACGGCGTCGCGCCCATCTCCGAACAGGCCGTGCTGTCGCTGAGTTCGGACGACATCGAGGCCAGGCATTTCGTCGTCGTCCGCGACGGCGTGCCCGCCGGATACGCGAATCTGGCTCCCGCGCACGGTGATCACCCCGCGATGGCCGAGGTCGCCGTCAATCCGGAGTGCCGTGGACAAGGCATCGGCACCGAGCTGGTGCGGACCGCGCTCGCCGCGGGCGGGCCGGGCGCCCGGGTCTGGGCGCACGGCGATCTGCCGCCCGCCAAGGCCGTCGCGGCGCGGCTGGGACTGCGGGTCGCACGGGAACTGTGGCAAATGCGCCGGGATCTCGCTACTTCCGAGCTACCGGAATTGACGGTCCCGGACGGCCTGGAACTGCGCACCTACGCGGGCCCGGCGGACGACGCCGAGATCCTGCGGGTCAACAACGCCGCCTTCGCCTGGCATCCGGAACAGGGCGGGTGGACCGAGCGCGACATCGCCGCGCGCCGGGCCGAATCCTGGTTCGATCCGGAGGGCCTGTTCATCGCGTTCGATCCCGCCGATAAGGATCGAGTGCTCGGATTCCACTGGACCAAGATCCACCATGACGAAAACCCGCCGCTCGGTGAGGTTTACGTGGTCGGCGTCGATCCGGCCGCGCAGGGTCGCGGACTGGGACGGCTGCTGACGCTGGCGGGACTGCGGTATCTGCGCGATCGCGGGCTGCCGCAGGTGCTGCTCTACACCGAGGCGGACAACACCGCCGCCGTCCACACCTACACCAAGCTGGGTTTCGCACCCGCGCACGTGGATGTGGCGTACACCGCGGGGTGATCCCGCCGCCCGGAGTCCGGTGCCGGGGCCCGAGATCCGGGCCTCAGGCAACTCTGAGGCAATTGTCACAGAACGTGCAGCGTAATCGCGCCGGGTTGTTCATCTCCCGTTCACCTGCCCAGGTCCAACTGGCCACCAGCCCCCCTTACTTTGCTTGTGGGCGGTACCGAACTGCCCGGTGCGCGAGTTCCCAGCGAACAGCCACCAATCATCGCGCCCGTCCGACCGTTGAGGGGTTGGGCGTGCGGACCGTGATTCGCGGAGGAACCAAGTGAATCTCAAGCGCAGCAGCGCCCTGATCGGTGTGCTGGCCGCGGCCGGCGCCCTTACGCTGACCGCCTGTGGCAGCGACGAGAACGACGTCGCCGGTGGCGTGGACAAGCAGACCGTTCAGTGCGGCGGCAAGAAGGCGCTCAAGGCGTCCGGCGCTTCCTCGCAGAAGAACGCGATGGACCGCTTCGTGGCGGCCTACGAGAAGAACTGCGAAGACGGCTTCAAGCTCGACTACACCTCCTCGGGCTCCGGCGCCGGTGTGAAGGAATTCCTCGGCGGCCAGACCGATTTCGCCGGTTCGGACTCCCCGCTGTCGGCCAAGAAGGACGAGTACAAGCAGGCCGAGGCCCGCTGTGGCGCGCCGGCGTGGAACCTGCCGACCGTCTTCGGCCCGATCGCCGTCACCTACAACCTGCCGGGTGTGACCGACCTGGTGCTGGACGCGCCGACCATGGCGAAGATCTTCAACGGCACCATCACCACCTGGAACGACACCGCCATCAAGGCGCTGAACACGGCCAAGGCCGACAAGCTGCCCGGTGACAAGATCTCGGTGATCTTCCGCTCCGACGAGTCGGGCACCACCGACAACTTCCAGCAGTACCTCGACGCGGCCTCGGACGGCGCGTGGGGCAAGGGCGCTGGCAAGGCGTTCACCGGCGGCGTCGGCGAAGGCGCCAAGGGCAACGAGGGCACCTCGGCCGCGGTCAAGAACACCCCGTTCTCGATCACCTACAACGAGTGGTCCTTCGCCAAGGCGCAGGGGCTGTCCGTGGCCCGCATCCTCACCGTGACGACCTCCAACGATCCGAAGCCGGTCGAGCTGACCTCGGAGACCGCAGGCAAGTCCATCACCGGTGTGAAGATCTCCGGCCAGGGCAACGACCTGGTGCTGGACACCTCCTCGTTCTACAAGCCGACCACCGGCGGCGCCTACCCGCTGATGATGGCGACCTACGAGATCGTGTGCTCCAAGTACAGCGACGCCGACACCGCCACCGCAGTCAAGGCCTTCCTGACCTCCGCGGTCGGCAACGGCCAGGTGGGACTCGCGGACGCCGGCTACGTGCCGATCCCGGACGAGTTCAAGACCAAGCTGACCACCGCGATCAACGCCATCTCCTGATCAACCTGATCGAGAGCACACCATGACCGTGCACGACGAAATAGCATCCGCGGGCCAGTCCGTTTCGACCGGCCCGCGGGGGAACCGTGCCCAGCCGCCGGGGGATACTGCGCTCATGCCGACCGAACCCAGCACGAAGCCGGCCGCACGGCGCGGCGTCTCCATATTCGGCGCGGAGTTCGTCTTCCGCTCCGCGGCCACCGCGGCCGGTGCCGTCATCGTCGGTGCGATCGCCCTGATCGCGCTGTTCCTGCTCATCAGGGCGGTGCCGTCGGTACTGGCGAACGACGCGAACTTCTTCACCAGCACCGAGTTCAACACCTCCGATGCCAACCACCTGCGGTTCGGCATCAAGGACCTGTTCATGGTCACGGTGCTGAGTTCGCTGGTCGCGCTGATCATCGCCGTGCCGATCGGTGTGGGCATCGCGTTGTTCCTGACGCAGTACGCGCCCAAGGCGCTGGCCCGGCCGTTCTCGATGATCGTCGATCTGCTGGCGGCGGTGCCCTCGATCGTGTTCGGTCTCTGGGGTTTTCTGGTGCTGGCTCCGAAGCTGGAGCCGGTGCAGACCTTCCTCAACGACAAACTCGGCTGGTTCTTCCTGTTCGCCGACGGCAATGTCAGCATCGCCGGCGGCGGCACGATCTTCACCGCGGGCATCGTGCTCGCGGTGATGATCCTGCCGATCATCACTTCGGTGAGCCGTGAGGTCTTCGGCCTCACCCCCCGTACCCACATCGAGGCCGCGCAGGCCCTGGGCGCCACCAAGTGGGAGGTCGTGCGCATGACGGTGCTGCCGTACGGCCGCTCCGGCATGATCGCCGGTTCCATGCTGGGCCTGGGCCGCGCGCTCGGTGAGACCATCGCCGTGCTGGTGGTGCTGCGCACCTCGGCGCAGGCCGGGCACTGGTCGGTCTTCGACGGCGGCTACACCTTCGCCTCCAAGATCGCTTCGGCCGCAGCCGAATTCAGCTCCAAGTTGCCGACCGGCGCCTACATCGCCGCGGGCTTCGTGTTGTTCGCGCTGACCTTCGTGGTCAACGCCCTGGCGCGGCTCGCCGCGGGCGGGAAGGTGAACGGATGACCACCACACTCGACAAGCCGGTCAAGGCCCCCACCTTCCGGCACACGAGCACCAGCCGCCGGATTCGGAACAACCTCGCGACCGGCACCGTGTGGGCCTGCTTCGGCATCGCGCTGGTCCCGCTGCTGTGGGTGCTCTACACCGTCATCGAGCGCGGCATCAGCGCCATCGCCTCGTCGGACTGGTGGTTCAAGTCGCAGAAGGGCGTACTGCCCGAGGTCGAGGCCGGCGGTGTCTACCACGCCATCTACGGCACGATCACCCAGTCCGCGGTGGCCGCCGTCATCGCGGTGCCCCTCGGTGTGATGGCCGCGGTCTACCTGGTCGAGTACGGTCGCGGCTGGCTGGCCAAGACCACCACCTTCATGGTGGACATCCTGGCCGGTGTGCCCTCGATCGTCGCGGCGCTGTTCATCTTCGCGCTGTGGATCGCCACCTTCGGCGCCCCGCAGAGCGCGTTCGCGGTCTCGCTGGCCCTGGTGCTGCTCATGCTGCCGGTGGTGGTGCGCAGCACCGAGGAGATGCTCAAGCTGGTCCCGGACGAATTGCGGGAAGCTTCTTACGCTCTCGGTATTCCCAAGTGGAAAACCATCGTGAAGATCGTGATTCCGACCGCGGCGCCCGGCATGATCAGCGGCATCCTGCTGTCGCTGGCCCGTGTCATGGGTGAGACGGCCCCGGTGCTGGTGCTGGTCGGCTACTCGAAGTCGATCAACTACAACATCTTCGACGGCAACATGGCCTCGCTGCCCCTGATGATCTACCAGGAGCTCGCCAACCCCGAGCCGGCCGGCCGGGCGCGCGTGTGGGGCGCGGCGCTGACGCTGATCCTGCTCATCGCACTCCTGTATCTCGCCGCTGCGGCGGTCAACAAGCTGCTGACGCGGAATCGATAGAGGGAACGGAAAAGACTGATGGCCAAACGCATCGACGTCAAAGACCTCAATATCTACTACGGCAAGTTCCACGCCATCTCGAACGTGGGCCTGACCGTGCTGCCGCGCAGCGTGACCGCTTTCATCGGCCCGTCGGGCTGCGGTAAGTCCACCGTGCTGCGCTCGCTGAACCGCATGCACGAGGTGACCCCGGGCGCTCGCGTCGAGGGCGCGGTGCTGCTGGACGGCGAGGACATCTACGGCGCGACCATCGACCCGGTCGGCGTGCGCCGCACCATCGGCATGGTGTTCCAGCGGCCGAACCCGTTCCCCACCATGTCCATTCGCGACAACGTGGTGGCCGGGCTCAAGCTGCAGGGCGTGCGCGGCAAGAAGGAGCTCGACGAGGTCGCCGAGCGTTCGCTGCGCGGCGCCAACCTCTGGAACGAGGTCAAGGACCGCCTCGACAAGCCGGGCGGCGGTCTGTCCGGTGGTCAGCAGCAGCGCCTGTGCATCGCGCGCGCCATCGCGGTGTCGCCGGACGTGCTGCTCATGGACGAGCCGTGTTCGGCGCTGGACCCCATCTCCACGCTCGCGATCGAGGATCTGATCTCCGAGCTGAAGAAGGAGTTCACCATCGTGATCGTCACGCACAACATGCAGCAGGCCGCGCGCGTGAGCGATCAGACCGCTTTCTTCAACCTGGAGGCGCAGGGCAAGCCGGGCAAGCTCGTCGAGATCGACGAGACCGAGAAGATCTTCTCGAACCCGACCCAGAAGTCGACCGAGGATTACATCTCGGGTCGCTTCGGGTAGTCGAGGCGTCGAACCGCGGCCCCCGTTCTGGTGGAACGGGGGCCGTTCTCGTCAGAGCCGTCGGCTATAGGTGAGCGCCGCGATGGCATCTCGCCGCGGCCGCCACCTCTTTCCGCCCGTGTGGGCGTGCCCCCGGATCGCATGGTCCGGGGGCATTTTCGTGCGCGCGGACCGGCCTTCGGCGATGTGTGCTGCGTCATAGCTGCCAGTGTCTGTTGTATGCAACTGTCAGTTACATCTAACCTATCCCAAGAGGTAAACCGATTGGTCTAGTAGGAGGTGTCGGGTGACGGTTTCAACGGCGAAACACGAGGCCGGGACCGCGGGGATGAGTCAGCGCGCCAAACTCGCGGCGCTGGTGGCCATCTGTCTCGCGGAACTGCTCGTGGTCCTGGACAACACGCTCGTGAATGTCGCGCTGCCGTCGATGGCGGTGCAGCTCGAGGCCCAGATGAGCGGCCTGCAGTGGATCGTGGACGCGTTCACCCTGGCCTTCTCGGGCCTGCTGCTCGCCATGGGCCACCTCGGCGACCGCTTCGGGCGCCGCAAGTTCATGATCATCGGCCTGGCCGGCGTCGCGGCGATGTCCGCGGCCGGGGCGCTGGCCTCGGGGCTCGGCCAGGTCATCGCCGCCCGCGCCGGCATGGGCGTGTTCGCGGCGGTGGTCTTCCCGGCCACCCTGGCCCTGCTCACCAACATCTTCACCGAGGCGCGCGAGCGGGCGGCGGCCATCGCGCTGTGGACCGCCATGGCCGGTATCGCCATCGCCATCGGTCCCACGGTCGGCGGCTGGCTGCTGGAGTACTTCTCCTGGCATTCGGTGTTCTGGATCAACGTTCCGGTGGCCCTGATCGCCATCGTCGCGGTGCTGGTGACGGTGCCCGAATCCCGGGGCGAGCATCCGGGCCGGCTGGACCGGGTCGGCATCGTGCTGTCGCTGGCGGGTATCACCGCGCTGGTGTGGTCCATCATCGAGGCGCCCAAATACGGCTGGTTCGCCGCGCAAAGCCTTGCGGGATATCTGCTTTCGGCCATCGCGCTCGCGCTGTTCGTGACCTGGGAGCTGCGGGTGGAGTCGCCGGTGCTCAATATGCGGTTGTTCCGCATTCGCCGCTTCGCGGTGCCGTCGGCGGCCATTACCGTGTCCTACTTCTGCGCCTTCGGATTCCTGTTCCTCATCACCCAGTATTTCCAGGGCGTGAAGGAACTGAGCCCGCTCGAATTCGGCATCCATTCCCTGCCTTTCGCGGTCGCGGTGGGTATCGGCGCGCCGCTGGCGACCATGCTCGCCCAGCGGGTGGGAACCACGGCGATGCTGGTGAGCGGACTGCTGGTGCTGGCGGTGGCCATGTATATCGCGGGCCGCACCACGGTCGACACCCCGTACCTGGGTCCGGTGGTGGTGTCGATGATCCTCATGGGCCTGGGCTTCGCGGTGGTGCAGGGCCCGGCGACCGAATCCATCATGGGCTCGGTGCCGTTGAACGAGGCGGGCGCGGGGTCGGCGGTCAACGACACCACCCGCGAGGTGGGCGGCGCGCTCGGTGTGGCGCTGCTCGGCTCGATCATGACCTCGGTGTACGCGAGCAAGGTCGGCGACCGGATCGCCGCCATCCCGGCCACGATCATGAACGACCGGCAGAAGGAATTGGCGAGCAATACGCCGATCAGCGTGCTGGAGATCATCAAGACGCCGGTGAATCCCTTGGTGGCACAGGCGAAGACCGATCTGATCCAGGCCATGAAGGTGGCGTCGCTGCAGGGCGCCACGGCCGCGTCGTACGTCGCGGTGGGCACCCTGGTGGTCTGCGCCGCGATCGTCGCCGTGGCGCTGCCCTGGCGGCCCGAACGCGGGCAGTCGATTCTGCTGGGCTGGCGCGAGAAGGATTCCGCCGCCGCCGAATCCGAGGCGCGCGACTGACCGGCCGGGCCCGAGAACTATCTCCCCGGGCCCGAACGAGCGAAACCCCGGCCCTGCGCACCGTGTCGTGTGCGTGGGCCGGGGTTCCGTGGTCTCGCGGTGTTCGGCACACCGCCGGAGCCGCCGGGCGATTCCCGGAAGACTCAGCGCCTCAGATGTTTTCCTTCTCCGAATCCGGGTCGGGCGGCAGCACGCCGGTCACCAGGAACACCACGCGGCGCCCGATCTCCACGGCGTGGTCGGCGAAGCGCTCGTAGTAGCGGCCGAGCAGGGCGACGTCGACGGCCGAGGCCACGCCGAACTGCCAGTCGCGGTCCATGATCAGCGTGAACAGGTGCTTGCGCAGATCGTCCATCGCCTCGTCGTCGTCGTTGAGCTTCGCGGCCCGCTCGGGGTCGCGGGTCTCGAGGACGTCCTTGGCGGTCGCGCCCATCTTGACCGCGATGCGGCCCATCTCGGCGAAGTAGCTGTTGACCGCCTCCGGAACCGCGTGGTTCGGGAAGCGGCGGCGGGTCATCTTGGCCACGTGCAGCGACAGCACGCCCATCCGGTTCACATCGGCGACGATCTGAATGGCACTGACCACCTGACGCAGATCGCCGGCGACGGGGGCCTGCAGGGCGAGCAGCGCGAACGCCTTCTCCTCGGCCAGCTGGATCATCTCGGCGATGCGGTCGTATTCGGTGATCACCTGTTCGGCGAGCTCGAGGTCGGCGTCGAGCAGCGACTGGGTCGCCCGCTCCATCGCCGATCCGGCGAGCCCGGCCATACCGCCGAGCAGATCGGCGAGTTCGGCCATTTGTTCGTTGTAGATGACACGCATGAGTCAAGACAGTAGTGGTAGCGCCTGACCAAGTCACCAACGGCAGGTGAATCGTGAGTGCAACCTCGGGCGCCGCCGGCGAACCGCTTACTTGCAGGTCTCGTCGGCGGCGTTGAGGTGTTCGAGGTCGGACGGCAGGGTGACCGGCGCCGCGGGGGAGGCGTCGACGGGGGTATCGGGCAGCACCTGGCCGAAGGCGGTCGGGGTGCGCACGGTGCCGCTGTAGTCGGAGCCGATCACGACCTCGACGATGCTGCCGAGCCCGGTGGCCGACTCCAGCGTCGCGCCCGGAATCGCGCTGGCGACGGTGGCCGCGGCCGCCTCGTGGCCGCTGGAGTACCGGACCTTGGTGGTCGCGATCGTCCCGTCGGGGTTGTTGCCGGTGCTGTAGATCTGGAAGCCCTTGTTGGACAGCTTGGTGGCGGTGGTCGAGGCCAGACCGGCGGTGCCCGAGCCGTTGGAGACCTGCAGCGAGACCGTGCTCGGGTCGACGGCCGTCAGGGTCGGCTTGGTCGGCGGGGCCTCGGTGGTGCTCTCGGGGGTCTCGTCCTTCTTCTCGCCGGGCAGCGGCTGATCGTCGATGACGGCGCGGAAGATGGCCTTGATGTCGGATTCGCGGGGAATCTCGTTGCCGTAGGACGTGGTTCCCGCCGTGGGCACGGTCAGGAAGGTGATGGCCCCGGCGTCGACCTTGCGCAGCGAGCGGCCCAGGGTGAGCAGATCGTTGGTGGTGACGTTGTCCATGAACGAGTGCTCGGCGAAGGCGTTGATGACGCTGTTGAGCTTGCCGGCGTTGAACAGGACCTTGCTGGACATGGCGCCGCGCAGCAGCGAGGACAGGAAACGCTGCTGCCGGTTGATGCGGTCGTAGTCGCTGCGTTCTTCGCCGACCACGTGCCGGGCGCGGACGTAGTCCAGCGCGGTGGAGCCGTTGACGATCTGCTTGCCGGGGGTGGTGAGGATGGTGCCCAGGATCTCGTCGACGAGCGGTTTGGTGCTGCAGACCTCGACGCCGTCGATGGTGTCGACCATGGCTTCGAAGCCGGCGAAGTCGATGCCGACGAAGTGGTTGATGCTCAGGCCGGACATCTTCTGGATGACCTTGGTGAGGCATTTGGGCCCGCCGAGGGCGTAGATCGCGTTGAGCTTGTCGCCGGGGGCGGCCGGGAAGGTCTCCTTGGTGTAGGCGCCCTTGTCGTTGTCCCAGCCCTCGCACTGCGGCCGGGTGACGTCCAGGTCGCGCGGGAAGGAGACGGCCACCACGCGGTCGCGGCTCTTGGGGATGTTGACCAGCATGACGGTGTCGGCGCGCGCGCCTTCGGCGTCGTCGGTGGTGCCGGCGCCCAGCTGCGAGTTGACGCCCGCGCGGGTGTCGGTGCCGACGATGAGGAAGTTCTCGTCGCCGTACTGCAGGTTCGGGTCGATGATGTCTTCGGAGTCGGTCTGGACCGCGTCGACGGTGTTGAACGCGTTGTCCTTGACGTGCAGGTAGCTCCAGCCGGTGCCGGTGATGAGCAGCGCGATGGCGGCGACCACGATGAGGGTGGCGCGCCCGGCGAGCTGCATCTTGCGGTTGCGGCGGCTGCGTCCGGCGGCCAGGCGGGACAACGGTTTTCCGATGGCGGTCGGCAGCGCGGTGGTCGGGTAGTCGGCGGGGGACTCGACCGCCCGGGTCGCGGGGCGCACGGCCTTGACCCGCTCGCGGGGCGGGTCGGTGATGACGGGTAGCTCTTCGGTGGGCGGGTCGGCCGGCGCGGCCCGGCGGGTGCCGCCCGCGGTCTCGAGCGGGGGCCGGGAAGCGTTGGGGGCGGCGGGTTCCGGGGGTACGGCGCGCCGGGAGCCGGTCGGGTTCGGGGCCTCCGGGGGTACCGCGCGGCGAGATCCGGTGGAATTGACCGGATCCGGGGGTACCGCGCGCCGGGAACCCGTCGTGCCGGGGGCCTCCGGGGGGACGGCGCGGCGAGATCCGGTGGTGTTCACCGGGTCCTGGGGCGCGGGCCGCCGGGTGGCGGCGCTGTCGGCGGCCTCGGGGCTCAGTGCGCGGCGGGCGCCGGTGCTGTTCGCGTCGCCGCCGCTGCGGTCGGCCTCGGGCCAGCCGGCGGAGTTGGCGGGCGCGGGGGTGGCGGGGTCGGAGCGGCGGCGGCGCCGGGAGCGGCGCTCGCTGTCCACGCGCTCGACCAGATCCTGGACCGAGATGGGCGCGGAGCCGGGCGACGCGTTGTCGTTGTGCCGGGCACGGCGCGAGGTGGATGGCTGGTCGTCCGCGTCGTCGTCCGTGGCGTAGCGCTCCCACGGGGCGCGACCTCCGGGCCGAGGCGTACGCCCGTACCGATCGTCACCCACCAACGAACCTCACTTTGCTTTTCGATGCCGACCGTCATGATAACGATTCCGCCACGATCGACCACTCGAACGGTGATCCATCGTGCGCAACTCACATATCTTCCGGCCCGGAATTCGGGCCGTACCACGGTGGACAGGAAGGTCCCGCCGAGGAAATTCTGCCAGGGTCTGCGCGATCGGTTCGGGAACGCGATCGAGTCGTGCGCGGGCGGTGCAGCGTAAATCGTGGCGGGTCGCCGCGTTTACCAGTGTGAATCGGTGAAAAAAGCGCCGGACGGCGGCGAGCGCGCCGCGCGGGGGAGAGTGAAATCCGTTCGGCGATAAAGCACTCCGCCGCGGTGGCAGATCGGTTCGGCCCGTCCGGGCGGGTTCGGATACTAGCCGCCGCTGTGCATGACGTCGGCCGCGCACGGGACCGTGGGGTCCTCGGGGTCGTCGAGCCAGCCGTCGGGCAGGGCGACCTTGCCGGGGGAGCCCTGGCGGCCGCGCGGGCCCTCGGCGTCCTTGGGGAACGGCACCTCCGGGTCGAGCTGACCGATCAGGTCGACGAGCTGATTCATGCTGCCGACCGTGGCGAAGCTACGGCGCAGATCGCCGCCGATCGGGAAGCCCATGAGGTACCAGGCCATGTGCTTGCGGATGTCGCGCATGGCCTTGTCCTCGCCGTCGTGCGCGACGAGCAGTTCCGAGTGTCTGCGCAGGATCTCCCCGACCCGGCCCAGGTTGGGGGCGGCGGGCAGCGGCTCGCCGCGCAGGGCGGCCTGTAGCTCGGCGAAAAGCCATGGGCGGCCCAGGCATCCGCGGCCGACGACGACGCCGTCACAGCCGGTCTCGGCCATCATGCGCACCGCGTCGGCGGCGCTGAAGATGTCGCCATTGCCCAGGACGGGGATGGTGGTGACGGCTTCCTTGAGCCGCGCGATGGCGGTCCAGTCGGCCTCGCCTGAGTAGCGCTGGGCCGCGGTGCGCGCGTGCAGCGCGACGGCGGCGACGCCCTCGGCCTCGGCGATGCGGCCGGTGTCGAGATAGGTGTGGTGCTCGTCGTCGATGCCGATGCGGAATTTCACCGTGATGGGGACGCCGGCGGGTTCGGCCGCGCTCACCATGTTCCGCACGATGTCGCGGAACAGCTGCCGCTTGTAGGGCAGGGCGGCGCCGCCGCCGAGCCGGGTCACCTTGGGCACCGGGCAGCCCAGGTTGAGGTCGATGTGGTCGGCCCAGCCCTCGCCGACGATGATCTTGACGGCTTCGCCGACGGTCTTCGGGTCGACCGCGTAGAGCTGCATCGAGCGCGGGCTCTCGTCCGCGTCGAACGCCATCATGTGCAGCGTCTTCTCGTTGCGCTCGACCACCGCCCGCGCGGTGATCATCTCGCACACGTAGATCGAAGTGCTGCTGCCGAATTCGCGGCACAGCTTCCGGAAGGCGACGTTGGTGATCCCCGCCATCGGCGCCAGCACGACCGGCGGATCAACCGGGTAGGGGCCGATCCGCAGCGCGGTCGTCGAGGCATCGAGCGAGGTCGTCACGCCGACCAGTGTAGGTTCCACGCGAAAGTGCCCCGGGACACGTCCCGATTCTCCGCGCATGACCGAGGTGGATGCCGGTCGCGGGTTAGCCCATCGGGCCGGAGTGAACCGAAGGCGCTCGTGTTCGTGCCGGCCCTTACGGCGGAGAGGTTCCGCCGGGGTGGTTCATGGTCCTTCCCGCCGGGCGTGGTGGCCGATCCCGTTCGTTCGGGCCGCGGTGCCACTCACCCTTTCGGGGGTCCGGGGGCTGGGCCCCCGGTTTCCGCCCTCACGGGGGTTCGGGGGCGAAGCCCCCGGGACCCGTCGTCAGACCCGAGCCATTTCCTTCTCCCGCTTGGCGGCCTCGCGGGCCAGCATGCGGTCGCGCTGCTCCTCGAACTTGAGCACGTCCTGGCCGAGCTTCTCCAGGAAGTTCCCGAGGCGGTCGCGGGTCTCCTCGCCGCGGGCGGTGAGGTCGTCGCGCTCGAAGATGCGCCACTTCTTCAGGACCGGGTTCACGACCTCTTCCAGGTGCTGGCGCAGGTCGTAGATGCCGTGCTTGGCCATCAGGACGCCGTTGCGGCGGAAGTTGGGCATGCCGGCGCCCGGCATCTGGAAGTTCTCCAGGATGAGGGTGATGGCTTCGAGGGTCTGGTCGGGCGAAAGATCCAGCGCCGCACCGCACATGTTGCGGTAGAAGATCATGTGCAGGTTCTCGTCGGCGGCGATGCGCTGCAGCAGCCGATCGGCGATGGGGTCGTCGCACACGCGCCCGGTGTTGCGGTGCGAGACGCGGGTCGCGAGTTCCTGGAAGGTCACGTACGCGACCGAGTACAGGAAGCCCGCCTCGACTTCGCCCTCGGTCACCGTTGCGGGCGAGGCGAATCCGTTGGTCATGTGGATCATGCGCGCCTGCTCGAGCGCGACGGGGTCGACGCCGCGGGTGACGACGAGGTAGTCGCGCATGGCGATGCCGTGCCGGTTCTCCTCGGCGGTCCAGCGACCGACCCAGGTTCCCCAGGCGCCGTCCTGGGAGAAGTTCTCCGCGATCTCCCGGTGGTAGGAGGGGAGGTTGTCCTCGGTGAGCAGGTTGGTGATCATGGCCGCCTTGGCCAGCTCGCTCAGCTTCGACTGTTCGGGATCCCAGTCGATGCCGCCCATGGCGGCGAAGTTACGTCCTTCGTCCCACGGCACGTAGTCGTGGGGATGCCATTCCTTGGCCAGGGACAGGTGCCGATCGACGTTCGCCGCGGCAACCGGCTCCAACTCCGTGAGCAGCTCGAGTTGAGTCAGATCCTTTGCCATACATAAGCCCTTCGTATCGTGCGATCTAGCTGGTCGTACCCTCGCTGGTCTGCCGCCGCGGCCCATACCTTACGTCACCGTAGGGTGATGTGAAACTCATCCGGTTGCCATTGCGCGGCCAGTGATGGATGTCATAAGAGTTGCGACCCGGGGCGATGGTCTATCGCCGCGGGCCGCAATTCGTTAGCCGCACATTGTGATCGGGTGCGACCTACTTCTTGCCGCCCAGCAGGCCGCCCAGCACGTTGCCGAGGACACTGCCCGCGTTCTGCCCGACGGCCTTGCCGAGAATGTCTCCGAGACCGCCGGCGCCACCCTTGCCTCCGGTGGCTCCACCCAGCAGGCTACCGAGAATGTCGCCCAAAGGCCCGGCGCCGCCGCCCGCGGCGGCGGTTTCGGTCGCGGGCGCGCCGCCCGCCGCGCCGCCGCCGAGCATCTTCTTGCTCAGGTAGGCGAGCACGATGGGGGCGAGCATGGGGAGCAGCTTCGCCATGAGGTCCTGCCCGTTGCCGCCGCCGACGCCGCCGAGCGCGCTGATCACCGTGTTCTTCTCGGCGCCGAAGGTCTGGTCGACGATCTGGCTGCCGTTGTCGACGTCGACCTGATCGATGTCGACGCCGCCGTCGAGCAGGGTGGCCGGCTGGTTGGCGACTTCGCCCTCGAGATTGAGGCCGACGTCGGGGTTGCCGGCCTGGGCTTGGAAGCCGCCGAGGAGAACGGGGACTGCCGCGTTGATCGCGGTGGTAGCGGTCGCTTCGTCCACCCCGAGTTTGGAGGCGATCTGTGCGACGGGGACGTTCGAGAGCAGGTCATCGAAGGAAGTCATGAACTCCGCCTGTGTGTTGGCATCCCGGAAAAGCCCTACCGGGTCACGGTAGGCGAAATCCGGACAGATTGCCACGGATTCGCGGATGTGCGGGATGTGTCGGAGGGCCCGGATTCGGCATCCGGGCCCGCGGCGAACCTCCGACGAAAAGGTGCCCCCACCAGGGCTCGAACCTGGGACCTGCGGATTAAAAGTCCGTAGCTCTACCAACTGAGCTATAGGGGCGCGGCGGTGAGTTTAGTGGGTTGAGCGCGCAAGTACTAAACGAGTATCCGATTGCGTTCGGCGAGGCCGGGTTTGCGCTGGTCATGGTGGTTTGTCCGGGCGCGTTCCCGGGGCGTCGAGCGTGTCGGACGCGCGGGTGCGCGCGGGGCGGTGGGTCGGAGTGGCGGCGGGCGGGGGCACGAGTGGCGGTGGGGAGCGCCCGTGCGGGACGGAAGGGCGGTGCGCGGGCGGGGATGGGCGGCGTGCGGGCGGTGCGAAGCGTGCGGACCGGTCGGTGGGGGAATCGTCGGGGCGCGGGGTGGAATTCGGCCGGGTTCGCACCCGCGCCGGCCCGGGGGAGTCGTGCCGCCCGGTGGGGGTCCCCGTGGGTCCCCGGCGGGCGAGGTGAGCGCGCGCTGACGTGCCCTCGGCGACATCGGGGCAATCGCGTTGCCACTCAGATTGTTTCGATATGGGCACGTGTGAATATCATCCAATGGTGATGTGTGGCAAGCTATTTGGTGCAGGAGGTGGGGACCGGTCATTGTCGCGGCGCAGGCCGCGGCGGGGTCCGGCGGCGGATGCGGTGTGGGCGGGGCTCGGTACGGCAGGGGTGATCGATGGGCCGAACATCGGTGGGATATCGAAGAATTCAGCTATTCAGACCAATCGCCCAGCTGGTAGCTGGGGAATTGCGGTATGTGTTAGGGGGCATGCTGGCTAACTGACTCACCGGTACACCTCACGCAGGGCGGACTTTCCGGGTACGGTGACCGACTGGTGAATTCCTGAAGAACCGGGATTGCCCCGGACGCACGGGATTCGGCTTATCGTTGATGTGCCCGAACGTGTCGCGGACGGTCCGGCCGATCGCGACTCCATCAGAATGTTGCTGCGGGAGGCCCATCCAGACAAGAGGAACGCCCGGGTGCGCACCCCCTGCGGCGCACCCGGGCGGGAAAAACTATACCAGTTGGTGTGTTTCAAGTTTTTCGCGCTTTTTCGTACCAAGAGTTTGGTAATTCGGGCAAAAGCCCGTTCTGAAGTATTTGAAAGACACGTAACTTTGCGTCGAGGACACAGCTAACGCGTCCGCGACGGTAGCTAGCTTCGGAGGCGTTTCGAGCATGGCACGGCAGCAAGAGCGGGCCCGCCGGACACGCGCGGCGATCATCAGGTCCGCCGCCGTTGAGTTCGGGAAGAGCGGCTATGCCGCTGCATCGCTCAACCGCATATTGGAAGGTTCACGCGCCACCAAGGGCGCCATGTACTTTCACTTCGACTCCAAGGAGGATTTGGCCCGCGCGGTCTTGGAAGCGGCAGTCGACCGCTACCGCGTGTCCACTGAAAGATGGCTCGGCCGAGGCGATCTCGGCCCCCTGGATGTCCTGCACGGCATGATCGACGAGATCGCGCTGCGGCTGGAGAACGACATCATCATCCAGGCCGAGTTCCGACTCATCATCGAACCCGAGTTCTACCGCGACATCCAGGCGGGTGGCGGGCGCATTCTGGGCCGGTCGATCCGGCTGCTCGCGGTGCGCGCCACCGAGCACAAACAGCTGCGCGGTGACTCCGATCCGGATCGCTTCACCCGGACGCTGGCGGCGGCCCTGGCGGGCCAGCGCTACATCGCCGACGTCCTGGGCGGTCCCGCGGATCTGCGTTCCCGTTTCACCGAGGCGCTCGAGGTGGTTGTGGAGGCCACCGCGACTCCGGAGTGGACCGAGGAGTTCCGCCGGGTGGGGTGGCGGGTGTCCGCCAAGCTGGAAGATCTCAATTTGACGATCTGACCAGCTGATTTGGGAATCACGCGGATGCTGTCATAAGCTATCTCCGCTCCCAACGGAAGCCGTTGAGCAACGGTCCGGAGAAATCCGGCGGGCCCCCTTCGTCTAGCGGCCTAGGACGCCGCCCTTTCAAGGCGGTAGCGCGGGTTCGAATCCCGTAGGGGGTACAACGATGGTGACATCGTTGTAGTTGGAGCAAGCAAGGCCCTGTGGCGCAGTTGGTTAGCGCGCCGCCCTGTCACGGCGGAGGTCGCGGGTTCGAGTCCCGTCAGGGTCGCAAGACTTATATGCTAGGCATTCGTTCCGGGTGCCCCGGCCAGGTAGCTCAGTTGGTACGAGCGTCCGCCTGAAAAGCGGAAGGTCGCCGGTTCGATCCCGGCTCTGGCCACCAGATCGAGAAAAGGCCGCACCTTCGGGTGCGGCCTTTTTCGTGTGTTCACCCAAGGCCGGCGATCTTGGTGAGATGCTTGGGTCATGTCTGATGACAACGAGTGGTACTACTGCATCGAGCATCACCGGGCGGAACAGGGCAAACAGTGCTGGGTGGGCGGCCGCATGGGGCCCTACCCGGACAAGGCCACCGCCGAGCGCGCACTCGAAATCGCAAAGGCCAGAAACAAAGCCGCCGACGCCGAAGAAGACTGACGACCCGCGGGAAAAGGTTGTCGCGCGTGAGCTAGGGTTTCTTGGGCGTATGGCCATGAATGCGAGCGGGAGGGCGACCCTTGAAGGTAACCGTGGTGGTGCCGACCTACAACGAGCGGGAGAACCTGCCGGTGGCGGTGGAGCGACTGACGGCGCTCGGGGTCGACGACCTGCACGTGCTGGTGGTCGATGACAACTCACCCGACGGCACCGGCGAGGTAGCGGACAAGTTGGCGGCGGATCTGCCGAACGTCGTCAGCGTGCTGCACCGCACCGAGAAGGACGGCCTGGGTCGCGCGTACATCGCCGGCATCACCCGCGCCCTGGAGGACGGCGCCGACGTGGTGATCCAGATGGACGCGGATCTCTCGCACCCGGCCGAGGTCATTCCCGCCATGCTGGAGAAGCTGACGACCACCGACGCGGGCGTCGTGCTCGGATCCCGGTATGTGCCCGGCGGTTCCACGGCCGAGGAGTGGAAGTGGTACCGCAAGGCGCTCTCCGCCTGGGCCAACTTCTACGTGAACCTGATCCTGCGGCTGGGCGTCAAGGACGCCACCGCGGGCTTCAAGGCGTGGAAGGCCGACACGCTGCGCGCCATCGACGTGTCCTCCATCAAGAGCAACGGGTACTCGTTCCAGGTGGAGATGAACTACCGCACCGTGCGCAAGGGCATCGCCATCGCCGAGGTGCCCATCAGATTCGAGGAGCGCACGCTGGGCGCCTCGAAGATGAGCCTGAAGGTGCAGCTCGAATCGGCCCTGATGCCGTGGAAGCTGTTGTTCGGCAAGCAGGTTTGATAACACGGCCGGGAAATCAGTTGTCGCGTCGCGCGACCGCGGAGGTTTCCGGCCAGTTCAGCAGGGTGTTCTGCATCAGTGTGCGGACGCCCGCTATCTCGGCGTCCATCGCGGCGGGGTCCCAGGCGCTGACGTCGATCGGCGGCAGGACCGCCACGTCCACCACGCCCTTGCGGACGACCGCCGAATTGCGCCAGGCGATTTCGCCCGCGTTGCGGATGACGACCGGGATGACGGGCGCGCCCGCCTGCAGCGCTATGTGGAACGCGCCCTTCTTGAAGGGGCCGATGCGGGGCGTCAGGGAGCGGGTGCCCTCCGGGGCGATGACGACCGACAGTCCGCCGCGCAGGGTCTCGACCACGGGGGCGAGCGCGGCCTTGGCGGCCAGTTTGTCGGCGCGGTCGATGAAGGTGACCTCGACCAGGCGCATGAGCGGGCCGAAGACCGGGTTCGCCGCGACTTCCTTCTTGGCGACGCCGGTGAATCCGGTGCCGAGAACCTCGGCCAGCACGATGATGTCGAACTGGCTCTGGTGATTGAAGATGAAGACCGCGGGCCGGGGCGTCGCGGTGTGCTCGCGGCCGGTCACCCGCACGCGGACGCCGCTGCCGCGCAGGGTGGAGTCGGCGGCGTGCACCATCATGGAATCGGCCATCTGTCTGCGTTTCTTGGTGGCGGCCTTGGCGGCGACGCCGAACAGCGCCCCGCCGATCAGACCGCCGAACGCGCCGGCGGTGCGCAGGTAGTCGCCGGTGCGCGGCGGGCGGCGGGGCCGGAAATGCAGGACGGGCCAGTCCCTTTCGGTGGCCTCGAGCACCACGCGCGGATCCGGGTTGACTGCGGTGGGCCGTCCGGCCACCTGGAGCAGCGGTAGGTCGGCGGCGCTGTCGGCGTAGACCCAGCTCCGGCTCAGGTCGATGTCGCGGGCGGCGGCGAAGCGCCGGACGGCGTCGGCTTTGCCGTTGCGCCAGAGCGGTTTCCCGTCGACGTGTCCGGTGAGCACGCCGTCCTGCACCGTCATGGCGGTGCACAGCACGTGCGCGATCCCGAGCTCGTCGGCGACCGGCCGCACCTGGTACCGGGTCAGCGAGCTGACGAGTACCACCGTGTGCCCGGCGGTTTCGTGTTCGCGCACCAGCCGCCAGGCCTCGGGGAACAGGTGCCCGTGCACGGTGCGCCGGAACAGCTCGGCGCCGAGTTCGGACAGGGTGGACTCGGGCACCCCGGCCCAGGTGTACATGACCTGCTGCAGGAAGCGCTCGTATTCGCCCTCGCTGCGGGCGCCGCGAATGCTGGAGAGCAGGCCGGCGGCCAGGGGCCGGGCGGCGGGGCGGCGGGTCAGGCGGGCCAGTAAACCGGGCGGGTCGAAGCCGGCGACCACGGTGCCGCCGAAGTCGAAGACGGCGGCGATGCGCGGGCCCTGCGGGCCGGACCGGATGGCGGCGACCGCGGCGTCCAGATCCTGCGCGCCGGGGGCTGCGCGGGTGATCCCCGCGCCGGGTAGGGCGGGGTGTAGATCCCCGCTCGCGGGGTGACTCATCGCGGGTCCAGCCGGTTGGAGGGATCCAGGGTGGCGGCCCGGGAGATGCGCGCGGAGATGTCGCGGAGTTCGGCGGCGAAGCGCAGGCGGCGGTCGGTGAGGTCGGCCGGGTCGTCGCCGGGGGTGAGCAGGCCGTGGTTGTCGGCGAGTTTGAGTGCGCTGCCGAACAATTCCGACGACACCGATTCGGGGCTGTGCAATCGCTGTTGCAGCAGCATCTGTTTGCCGACCTGCAGGCATTCGTCGAGGAACGTCTTCTTGTCGACGGCGACGGCGGGATCGTGCGCGGCCAGGCGTTCGGCCATCACCAGTTGCGCGTCGAAGAACGAGCGCAGCACCCGGTGGGCCATCATGAAGCCGGAATCGGCGAGCTGGGCCAGGATTTCGCTGCCGACGGTGCCGGCGGCGGTGCGGCGGTGCCAGTGCGGATCGACGCGCAGCATCTCCGCGGTGAGCTGACTGGTGAACTCGGCGCGCTCGGGGAAGAAGAATTCGAATTTGAGCAGATCGCGCAGCCGGTAGGCCGCTTCCCAGCCGACGCGCAGCTGATCGCCCTCGGGCGCCTCGACGGCGCTGAGCACGGCGAGTTCGAGGATGGCGCGATTGGCGAACCAGTGCACGGCGCTGTTGCGGTAGAACGCGGCCTCGAGGTGCGCGCCGGCCCCGATGGAGTACACGGGTTCGAGCCCGCCGCGGTACACCGTGACGACCTTGGCCACGGCGAGCTGTTCGAGGACCACCGCCAGGCCGTGATCGGTGCGCAGGGTGTCGAGTTCGCCGCGCGGCAGGTCCCGGCTCTCGATGTAGCCGAGCACCGGCGCGATGGCGGCGCCCAATTCGGCTCGGGTGAGGGCGCGTTCGTGCACGCCCAGCAGCACCAGGGTGGTGAGGGCGTTGACGGTGATGGGGGTGACCTCGTTGATGCCGACGGCGACCTCGAAGGCCAGGCGCTGCACGGCCCGCTGTTCGAGCGCGGTCTGTTCGGGGTTCTCCGCGGCGGCCGGCGCCCCGAGCGGATCGCCGTGCGCTGCCAGACGTTCGCGGCCCGAGAGCGGAGTGCCGAAGCGGACGTACACGTGCCCGGCCGAATGTTGTTGATTGCGAATGTATCGCGCGAGCCAGGCCAATCCCTCGGCCTGTTTGCGGCCGCCGGTTTGTTCGTCCGCGATGGCGCCGATCTCGTTCAGTCGTTCGTAGGTAATGGAGACCGGCACCAGCATGACATCGTCGATGCGAGATGAACGCAGGGCCGCCGCAAGGTAATTCAACAATCCGTAGCGCGGGGGCCGGAGTTTCCCGGTGCGGGTGCGCCCGCCTTCGAAGTACCACTCCAGATTGAATCGTTTGGCGAGCAGATAGGCGAAGTATTCTTCGACGACCGCTTTGTACACTTCGTCGTCGCCGAAACTGCGCCGAATGAATACCGTTCCGGTGCGCCGGGCGATGGAGCCGAGCGGCCAGAAACTCAGGTTTGCCCCGCCCACGACATGATTGGGCGGAAAGTCGTTGCGCGCCAGAATGTCACCGAGAACGAACGCGTCCACATAGGAGCGGTGCGAGGGCAGGAATACCAGGGGGTAGCGACGATTGAGCGCGCGCAGCCCGTCGAGCCCGGCGGGGTCGTCGTCGACGTTCCAGGTCGAGGCGTGCACCGGACGCATCGCCTGGGTGAACAGATCCGAGACGAGCCTGCTCTGCGCGGCGACCAGTTCCCGCAGCGCCTTCTCCGCGCGCCGGTACACCTCGCGCGCGGGCAGGTCGGCCGCGGCGGCGACGGTGTCGAGCCTGCGCAGGAACGCGGGGGAGTCCAGGATCTCCTCGACGACCAGGCGCGGCACCTTGTAGCGGTCGCCGATGACGGCGCGTTCGGCGCGTTCGAGGGCGACGATGCCCGCGCGCACGATGGCGCGCGCGAACGCCTCGGGCGCGCCGGCGGCGCCGGGGTTGTTGGCGCGCAGCTCGCTCAGCCGGGCGGGGGCGCCGGTGAGCACCAGGTGCCGGTCCGGGGCCTTGGTGACCAGGCGCCGCTGCATGAACCGGTTGGGCTTGCGCGGATTGGACATGGTGAGCAGATCGCCGAAGCTGGTGCGGCGCACGCCGTCTCGTTCGGGCGGCAGCCAGAGCACGCGGACGGGGACCACGAGCGGGTCGTCCTGGCGGCCCACGAGGCGGGTGCTCACCGCGCCGGGATCGAGGTCCAGCTGGGTGACGGGCGCGGCGGTGCCGAACTCCTGCGCGATGCCGCCCTCGGCGAGCCAGTTACCGATGAGTTCCCGTTCGACCCGGCCAGCGGCGTCGACCAGTGCCACCACCGAACCCGGGGTGGTAGCCGCTGCCGGGAGCCGGCTGTAGTGATCGAGCATCTCTGGATCCCTCCGCACGTGAACCGCCGCAATCCATTGAAGCGGAAACGCGAGCGCGGGGTGGGAGGTCGCACAATTCACCGGGCGGTTCGAAGTATGCGTGTACTCGGGCAGAGGTGATATTGCCCATGGCGTCCGACTTCGCCATAAACGGAAAGGTAATGCTAACCTCACTCACATTAAAGTAAGGTAAGCATAACCTTGGAGGTCTGGTGTCGGCCACGGACGAACGGGTACGGCTCGATGGCGAGCAGCGCTGGGGCGAGTACGTCACCGATCCGGTCGCGGCGGTGTCCGCGCTGGCAGCTACGGAGCGTTTCGGTGAATACGTAGTCTACGAACGCCCCGGCGCATGGGTTTTCGCCGCGGATCCGATCGGCGGAGTCGAGCTGGACGCGGATGAGCTGCGAGTTTCCTGGGAAGGGAACATCACCACCGGCGCGTGGGATGGCAGTCCCGCGCAGGCCGTGGATCGCGCGCTCGCCGCACTGCCGCTGGGCGCCCGGAACGCGTACGGCTGGATCGGTTTCGAGTTCTGTGCGTGGTCGCTGGGCGCGACCGCGCACGTGCACCCCCGGGCCACCCTGGCACACCTGATGATTCCTCGCATCGAGGTCCGCATCGACGCCGCCGGTGTGCGGGTGTCCGGCGCCTCGCCCGCGGAGACCTCCGAGATCCACGAGCTGATCGCGGCCTCGCAGGGCACCGCGCTGCCGGTGGCGCATCCGGTCGACGTGACCGTGGACCCGACCGGCTACGCCGATCGCGTGGCCACCGGCGTCGAGGAGATCAACAGCGGCAAGTACCAGAAGGTCATCCTGTCGCGGAAGGTGGAACTGCCCTTCGCGGTGGACGTTCCGGCCACCTACCGCCTCGGCCGCGCCAACAACACCCCGGCCCGGTCGTTCCTGCTGCGCCTGGGTGGCCTCGAGGCCGCCGGGTTCAGCCCGGAGCTGGTCGCCTCGGTCGACAGCGCCCGCGTGGTCACCACCGAGCCGCTGGCCGGCACCCGCGCCTTCGGCCGCGGCGCCGACGTCGACATGGCGGCCCGCGCCGATCTGCTCAGCGACCCCAAGGAGATTGTCGAGCACGCGATTTCGGTGCAGACGTCCTTCTCCGAGATCGCCGCGGTCGCCGAGCCCGAGACCACCGCGGTCTCGGACTTCATGGCGGTGCGCGAGCGCGGCAGCGTGCAGCACCTGGCCTCCACGGTGCAGGGCCGGCTGGCCGCCGACCGCAGCCCGTGGGACGCGCTGGAAATGCTCTTCCCCTCGGTCACCGCCTCCGGCATCCCGAAGGCCGCCGGCGTCGACGCGGTGTTCCGCCTGGATCACGACCCGCGCGGACTGTATTCCGGTGCCGTGGTGACGGTCTCGCCGGACGGTGCGCTCGAGGCCACGCTGGTGCTGCGCGCGGTCTACCAGAGCGGCGCGGACGCGTGGCTGCGCGCGGGCGCGGGCGTGGTCGGGCAGTCCCGGCCCGAGCGCGAGTTCGAGGAAACCTGCGAGAAGCTCGGCAGCGTGGCGCCCTACGTGGTGCGCGCGCCCGAACGGGACTGATCACACCGGCAGTTCCACCCCCGTCGACCGCTCGGCCAGCTCACAGAGCTGACGGGCGGTTTTCTCGTCGTGTGAGGCGGCGCTGGACTCGGTCTCGACCGGATGCCCGCGCCAGCCCCACCAGGAGCCCGGCCCGTAGTACGCGCCGGGCCGGGCGGCCGCTGCGGCGGCGTACAGCGTTGGCAGCGCGCCCATCTCGACGCTCTGGGCCAGCACCCGATTACCGACGGCGATGAACTGCTCGAGGAAGTTCTCGGCCTTGGAGTTGATCTCGGTGGCGGCGTAACCCGGATGCGCGGCCACCGCGAGCCGCGCCGATCCGGCGGCGTCGAACCGGCGCTGGAGTTCGTAGGTGAACTGCAGCAGCGCCAGTTTGGTCTGGGCGTAGGCGCCGAATCGGCTGTAGGCGCGACGTTCCCAGTGCGGGTCCTCGAGGTCGATGCGCCCGATGTAGTGGGTGTGGCTGGAGACGTTCACCACGCGGTCGGAAATCCGTTCCAGCAGTAGACCGGTCAGCGCGAAGTGCCCGAGAAAGTTCGTGCCGAAATGTGTTTCGAAGCCGTCGGCGGTGCGGCCCCGGGGCACGGCCATCACCCCGGCGTTGTTGATCAGCACGTGCGCGTGCTCGATCGAGTCGGCGAAGGCGCGCACCGAGCCCAGGTCCGCCAGGTCCAGGGCCCGGATCTGGACCCGCCCGCCGGTGATGGTGTGCGCGACCGCCTGGGCCTTGACCTCGTTGCGGCAGGCCATGATCACCTGGGCGCCGGCCCCGGCCAGGCCGCGCGCGGTGGCCGCGCCCAGCCCGCTCGTGGCCCCGGTGACGATGTACGTCCGCCCGGTCAGGTCGGGAATGTTCGCTGTGTTCCAGCCGCCCATAGCATCACTCTATGACGCTCCGGGCCCGCGCGCACGTGGCAGTGCGGTGCGGAAATTCACACGCGCACAAAAGATTCGAAGCGCGGTGATCGGGATACGCACGCGCGCGTTTCGTGCTCGCGCGTATCCCGGCGCGGGTCTCAGGCCCCGCGCAGTGCCTTCTTGTCGATCTTGCCGACCGCGGTGACGGGCAGCGTGTCGGCCTGGCGCAGCACGTCCGGCAGCTTGTAGGTCGCCAGTCCGCGCCCGGTCAGGAAGGTCTTGATCTCGGCGAGCGAAGGCATCGCGTCCTCGACCACCAGTACCGCGCACGCCTTTTCGCCGAGCACCGCGTCGGGCAGTCCGACCGCCGCCGCGTGCCGCACGCCCGGGTAGGCGAGCAGATGCTCCTCGAGTTCGTCGCAGGAAATATTCTCGCCGCCGCGGTTGATCACGTCCTTGATGCGGCCCGAGACGATGAGGTGCCCGCTCGGCAGCTGCCGCACCAGATCGCCGCTGCGGTAGAAGCCGTCGGGGGTGAACGCGCGCGCATTGTGTTCCGGCGCACGGTAGTACCCGCGCAGGGTGTAGGGACCCCGGGTCAGCAGTTCGCCCTCCTCGCCCGGCGCCACGTCGTTGCCCTCGCCGTCGACCACGCGCACCTCGTCGGCGGGGGAGAGCGGGCGGCCCTGGGTGGTGCACACCAGGTCGTCCGAATCCTCCGCGCGGGTGTAGTTCAGCAGTCCCTCGGCCATGCCGAAGACCTGCTGCAGCCGCACGTTCAGTGCCGGAACCACTTCGCGCGCATTGACTTCGGCCAGTCGCGCGCCGCCGACCTGCAGCAGGCGCAGCGTCGACAGATCCGCGTCCTCCCAGTCCACCGCGGCGGACCACAGCTGCGCCAGCGGCGGCACCACGGCGGTCACGGTGACCCCGTGCCGCTCGATGGCGGCGAAGGCGTTCTCCGGGCTGGGATCGGTGACGAAGGCGATGGCGCCGCCGGTGGCGATGGTGCCGAGCACGCCCGGGCAGGCGAGTGGGAAGTTGTGCGCCACCGGCAGAGTCGCGAGGTAGACGTCCTCGGGGCCGAGTTCGCACACCTCGGCGCTGGCCTTCGCGTTGTAGGTGTAGTCGTCGTGGGTGCGGGCGATGAGCTTGGGCAGGCCGGTCGTGCCGCCGGAGACCAGCATGAGCGCGATATCGGAGGCGTCGACCTCGGGCAGCGAATCCCCATCGGCCCGAACGCTGTTCAGATCGGTGAACTCGCCCGGATCGCCGAGCACCAGCACGTGCCGCAGGGAGGGCGCGGCGGCCCGGACCTCGGCGGCCAGGACGCGGTAGTCGAAATCGCCCGCGCGGTCCGCGATCACGTAGGCGACCGCGCCGGACAGGTTGGTGAGGTGCTCGATCTCGGCCCGGCGATGCGCGGGCAGGGTCAGCACCGGGATGATGCCGGCGCGCAGCAGGCCGAACAGCACCGTGATGAACTCGGGGGTGTTGGGCAGCTGCACCACGACGCGGTCGCCGGGCGCGATGCCGAGTGCGAGGAACCCGTGCGCCGCGCGATCGGCCGCCGCGTCGAGTTCGGCGTAGGTCGCTCCGGCGCCGTCCGCGCCGGGCACCAGGGCCGTGTGCTCGGGCCACTTCGCCGCGGCGGCGCGCAGCAGCTCGCCGAGCGGGGCGCCCGCCCAGTAGCCCTCGCGCCGGTACCGCTCGGCGAATTCGGGGGGAAAGGGAACGAAGCCGGCACGGTGATCCGGTGCGGCGGTGGGATTCGATGTCACTGCTCAGGCCTCGCGTAAAGGGGATAAGGGTCTCATTACAAAGGTTAGGCAACCCTATCTCAATGGGTTAGGCTCCTTCCGAACCCATCCGGCCATCCCGGCTCGGGATTGGCACGAGACAAGGAGTACCAGCGGAAATGGAGTCATCGCAGGGCGCGGGCGCGACCATCGCCAGGGACGAGATCCGGGCCGCGGTCGCCGGGCACCTCGGCCTCGAACCGGACGCCATCGCCGACCACGACGACCTCATTCAACTCGGTCTGGACTCCATCCGCACCATGAAGCTCGCGGGCTCCTGGCGCAAGCGCGGGCTGCCGGTGAACTTCGCCCAGCTCGCCGCCGAGCCCAGCGTCGCGGCCTGGCATCTGCTGCTGGGCGGTTCCGACGAACCCGCCGCGCCCGCCGCCGAGCCGGCCGCCGAACCCGCGGCCCCGGCGTTCGCCGATGACGGCACCCCCTTCGGCCTCGCCCCCATGCAGCACGCGTACTGGGTCGGCCGCGGTGAGGGCCAGCAGCTGGGCGCGGTCGCCGCGCACCTGTACGTGGAATTCGACGGCGCGGACGTGGACGCCGGTCGGCTGGAAACCGCCGCCGCCGCCCTGATCCAGCGCCACCCCATGCTGCGCACCCGCTTCCTGGGCGACGGTACCCAGCAGACCCTGGACCGCCCGGGCCGCCCGGTGTGGAGCCTGACCGACCTGCGCGCCGCCGACGCCGAGACCGCCGAGCGGACGCTGGAACAGTTGCGGGACAAGCGCACCCACCAGCTCATGGCGGTCGAGGACGGCCAGGTCATCGACATCGCGCTGACCCTGCTGCCGGACGGGCGCACCCGCCTGCACCTGGACGTGGACATGCTGGCCGCCGACGCCATGAGCTACCGCATCCTGGTCGCCGATCTCGCCCGGCTCTACCACGGTGAGCAGCTGCCCGCGCAGGACTACACCTTCCGCGAATACCTGGAGCGGCACGCCGCGGCCGCGCCCGAGCACGAGGCCGACCGGCAGTGGTGGCAGCGGCGACTGCCCGAACTCGCCGGCGCGCCCGAGCTTCCGCTCGCCACCGCGGCGGGCGACGCCGCCGCGCGCACCGTGCGCCTGCACCGCCGGCTCTCGCCCGACGCCAAGGCGCGGGTGTTCGCCGCCGCGCACTCGCGCGGCATCACCCCGGCGATGGCGCTGGCCTCGGTGTTCGCCGAGACCATCGGCGGCTGGTCCGCCCAGCGCCGGTTCCTGCTGAATCTGCCGCTGTTCCACCGGGAACCGGTGCATCCGCGGGTCGACGGCGTCGTCGGCGACTTCACCTCCTCGGTGCTGCTCGAGGTCGACGTGACCGCGCCGGCCACCGTCACCGAGCGCGCCCAGGCCCTGCAGCGCGAATTGCACGCCGCCGGTTCGCATTCGGGCTACTCCGGCCTCGAGGTGCTGCGCGATCTGGGCCGTCATCGCGGTGAGCCGGTGCTCGCGCCGATCGTCTACACCAGCGCCATCAACCTCGGCGAGCTGTTCTCCGAGCAGGTCACCGAGACCTTCGGCGACCCGGTCTGGATCATCTCCCAGGGCCCGCAGGTGCTGCTGGACGCCCAGGTCACCGAGGTCGGCGGCGGTCTGCTGCTGAACTGGGACATCCGCGCGGACGCGTTCCCCGCGGCCATGGTCGAGACCATGTTCGCCCGCTACATCGACGCCGTGCTGCGCCTGGCCGAGGTGGACGCCGACGGCCGCGAACTCGGCCCGGCCGGCGGCGCGGGCTGGGACGCCGACGCCGCGGTCCGGATCCCCTTGGAACAGGCCGTGATTCGCGCCCAGGTGAACGCCACCGACGGCCCGGTCACCGGCCGCGCTCTGCACACCGGCCTGTTCGACCACGCCGCGTCGAACCCCGGTGCACCCGCGGTGATCTGGGAGCGCGACGCGAGCGTGGCGGGGATCGTCGCCGGCTCGGCGGTCGATGCCGCGAACGGCAACCCGGCCTCGAACAGCGGTGCGGCCGCGAACGGCAGCCCGGCCGCGAACGGCAGCGTCGCCTCGGACGCCGGTGTGGCCTCGAACGGCAGCACCCACACGAACGGTGCTGCGGCGCAAGGGCAGTCCGCCGACGCGGACCGAGTCGTGGAAACGCTCACCTACGGCGGCCTGGCCGCGCAGGCGCTGGCCATCGCGGGCGCGCTGCGGGCGGCGGGTGTGCGGCCCGGCGACGCCGTCGCCGTGCAGCTGCCCAAGGGGCCGGACCAGATCGTGGCGACCGTGGGCGTGCTGGCCGCGGGCGGCGTGTACGTGCCGATCGGCTTCGACCAGCCCGCCGCGCGCCGGGCGGAGATCCTGCGCACCGGCGCGGTGGTCGCGGCGCTGACCGCCGGCGCCGTGGTGCCCGAGGTGCCGACCGTCGCGCTCGCCGACGCCCGCGTGTACCCGGAACCGTTGGCGGAGCCGGTGATCGGCGACCCCGAGGGCATCGCCTACGTGCTGTTCACCTCCGGCTCGACCGGCAAGCCCAAGGGCGTGGAGGTGCCGCATCGCGCCGCCATGAACACCATCGACGATCTCAACGAGCGCTTCGAGATCGGGGTCGCGGACCGGGCGCTGGCGCTGTCCGCACTCGAGTTCGATCTGTCGGTGTACGACATCTTCGGCCTGCTGAGCGTCGGTGGCGCGGTCGTCGCGGTGAACGACACCCAGCGCACCGATCCGGCCCGCTGGGTGGAACTGCTGCGCGCACACGGCGTCTCGGTGCTGAACTGCGTGCCCAGCCTGCTGGACATGACGCTGGAGGCCGCCGCCGGACAACCGCTCGACAGCCTGCGCATGGTGATCCTGGGCGGTGACTGGGTCGACGTGGCCCTGCCCGGCCGCCTGGCCGCGGTGGCGCCGCGGGCCCGTTTCGCGGGGCTGGGCGGTGCGACCGAGACCGCCATCCACTCCACCATCTGCGAGGTCGTCGGCGCGGCGGTGCCCGCCGAATGGTCGGCGGTGCCCTACGGCACCCCGCTGCGCAACGTGCGCTGCCGGGTGGTCGGCCCGTCCGGTAACGACTGCCCCGACTGGGTCACCGGCGAACTGTGGATCGGCGGTGACGGCGTGGCCGCGGGCTACCGCAACGATCCCGAGCGCACCGCGGACCGCTTCGTCGTCCACGAGGGCCTGAACTGGTACCGCACCGGCGATCTCGCGCGGTATCTGCCCGACGGCGGGCTGGAGTTCCTCGGCCGCGCCGACCACCAGGTGAAGATCCGTGGCTACCGCGTGGAACTGGGCGAGGTGGAGAGCGCCCTGCGCGCGTTGCCCGGCGTCCGGCACGCCATCGCGGCGATCATCGGCACCGCCGCGCCGAAGCTGAGCGCCGTCGTGGTGCCCAACGACGGTGTGGCCCTGGCGGTTCCGGAGCTGCTGACCGCGGTCGGCGAGCTGCTGCCCGCGTACATGATTCCCAGCCGGGTGGAGCTGCTCGCCGAGCTGCCCTTCACCTCGAACGGCAAGCCGGACCGCAAGGCCATCGCGGGGCTGCTCGCGGTCGAGGACGAGGTCAGCGAATTCGTCGCGCCCGCAACCGATCCCGAGCGCGCGGTGGCCGACATCGTGGCGACCGTGCTCGATCGCGACCGGGTCGGCGCGACCGACGACTTCTTCGCCCTGGGCGGCGACTCGGTGCTGGCCACCGCCGTCATCGCTCGGGTTCGCGATTGGCTGGAGTCGCCCGACGCGGTCGTGGCGGACTTCTTCGCCGCCCGGACCGTCACCGGCCTGACCGCGCGACTGCTCGATCGCGAGCGCCGCGCGGGCCAGGCGGGCCGCCTGGCCCAGGTCGCCGCGCTCTACCTCGAGGTGGCCGCCATGACCGACGACGAGGTGCTCTCACACTCCTGAGAGCTGACAACTCTCTTGCGAAAACGGTGATCCCCGTGCCTGTTTCGGCGCGGGGGTCACTGTGCGTTGTCGGGCAGCACGCAGCCGTCGTGCAGCAGGCCGAGGTCGTGCGGCAGCTGATAGCAGGCCGGATCGTCGGGCAGCTTCCAGTGGAAGCCCTCCAGGAAGAACGTCGCCACCAGATTCACCGCGATCACCAGCGCCAGGAAGCCGAGCGCGGCCGCGCCGATCGCGCGATGCGGGCGAGACGGGATGTCGGTCGCGGCGGTGCTGTGCGAGAACGCCAGCACCACACCGATCGTGGTGACGGCCGCGACGAACAGCACCAGCGCCCAGACGTACAGGTGCAGGCCCAGATATGCACCGCCGTACCCCTTGTCGCCCGGCAGGATGTGCAGCATGGTCTGGCGCCAGGCGGTGAAGCCGCCGCCGAAGCAGGCCACGATGGCCAGGCCCCAGCCGACCGCGTAGTCGCGCTGCGCGATGCGCCCGTTCATGCCCTTGCGGACGATGTAGGCCCCGCCCAGGGCGGCCAGCAACATGAAGTAGCGCTGCAGCATGCACAGCGGGCACGGGTACTCCCAGTTGCCGAACTGGAAGCCGAGCCCGCCGCAGACCACGCCCGCCCAGCCGATCACGAAGATCACGGCCAGCCAGTACTGCACCTGCCCGAGCGCGCCGGTGGCCCGGGCGTCGGTCGTGGGGGCGGTGCCGGTCACCATGTGAGCCCCAGTCCGAGCGAGCTGGTGATGTGCAGCTTCAGCAGGAGGCCGCACGCGAGGAGGGCGAGGAACCAGCCGGTCAGAACAGACCGCCGGGAACTTTCCCGAAAGATCAGGAACAGCACGCACAGCAAACCCGCGAGTATGAGCGTGTCCATGTCGCGGACGCTACATCTCCCACTGGTGCAGGCCGGTAAAAGATGTGTGGACACGCCGCTCGTGCCGCGCTCTGAATCCAGTGGCGAATAGTCGGCTACCGACACTCGCGAGCCTGTTGGATTCGACACCCGGCGGTGGTACCCGGACCCCCCTAAACTCGATCCGGTGAGTGGTTGGGACTTCGCGGACATCCCGGATCAGACCGGTCGGACGATCGTCGTGACGGGCGCCAACAGCGGGCTCGGCAAGGTCACCGCGGGCGCGCTGGCGCGGGCGGGCGCGCAGGTGATCATGGCCTGCCGCAACGAGATCAAGGCTCGCGGCGTCGCCGACGAGATCGGCCACGGCGCCCAGGTGCGCCGCCTGGACCTGGCCGACCTGGCCTCGGTCCGGGAGTTCGCCGACTCGCTCGACGCGGTCGACGTGCTGATCAACAACGCCGGTGTCATGGGCGTGCCCGCCGGGCGCACCGTCGACGGGTTCGAAACCCAGTTCGGCACAAACCATCTCGGCCATTTCGCGTTGACCGGGCTGCTGCTGGACCGGATCCGCGATCGCGTGGTCACGGTGTCGAGCGGCCTGCACGCCATCGGCAAGATCGATCTCGCGGACCCGAACTGGGAGCACCGCCGCTATCAGCGCTGGCCCGCCTACGGCCAGTCCAAACTCGCGAATCTCATGTTCGCCTACGAGATCCAGCGCCGCTTGACCGCCGCCGGGTCGGCCAAGCTCTCGCTCGCCGCGCACCCCGGCTACGCCGCCACCGGCCTGCAGTCGCACACCGATTCCTTCTACGACGTCCTGATGGCCGTGGGCAATCGCGTTCTCGCCCAGAGCGCCCGGATGGGCGCCCTGCCCACCCTGTACGCCGCCACCGCGCCCGAGGCCGAGCCCGGCCGCTTCTACGGCCCCGGCGGTTTCCTGGGCCAGCGCGGCTATCCCGCCCCCAGCGGCTCGACCACCGCCGCCAAGGACGAGGTGACCGCCCGCCGCCTCTGGGAGATCTCCGAACAACTGACCAAGGTCACCTTCCCCTTCACCCGCCGCTGACCCTCACACGCGCCGACTACTCGGCCGATGCTCCAGCGCGGAGGGCAATGGACACAGTGTCGTACGCCATACGCACGTTGTGTCTTCTCTGGTACGGTGCTCGACATGCAGCGCGTGTATTTCTGGTTTAGCCAGCCGGCCCCGGGTGGGCCGAGCGGCGTGAACCTGCGCTGACTTCCTCCACCCCGAGCCGGATACAAGACCGGCTCCACGGGGTTTCGCAAGAAAATCCTCTGCGTGGGTCGGCCTGAGAAAAGGAACCCACGATCATGACTGTTGCCGCGGATCTGACACGGCATGCCGATCTCGACGACCAGCGCACGCTGAGCGTGAGCCCGCTGCTCTCGCCCGCCGATGTGCGCGCCGCGCACCCCATCGACGACACCCTCGCCGATGTCGTGCGCGCCGGCCGCAAGGCCACCGTGGATGTCCTCAACGGCGATGACGACCGCCTCATGGTGATCGTCGGCCCGTGTTCGGTGCACGACACCGACGCCGCGATGGACTACGCCCGCCGCCTCGCGGCCAAGGCGCAGGAGCTGGGCGACCGGCTGCACGTGGTCATGCGGGTCTACTTCGAGAAGCCGCGCACCACGCTCGGGTGGAAGGGCCTGATCAACGACCCGCACCTGGACGGCAGCTTCGACATCAACACCGGGCTGCAGGTCGGCCGGCAGCTGCTGGTGGACATCACCGCGCTGGGCCTGCCGATGGCCGTGGAATACCTCGATCCCATCACCCCGCAGTACATCGCGGACCTGGTCTCCTACGGCGCCATCGGCGCCCGCACCGCGGCCAGCCAGGTGCACCGCCAGCTCTCCAGCGCGCTGTCCATGCCGGTCGGCATCAAGAACGGCACCGACGGCGACGTCCAGGTCGCGGTCGACGGCGTGCGCGCCGCGGCGGCCAGCCACGTCTTCCCCGGCACCGACCTCGACGGCCGCTCGGCGCTGATCCGCACCGCCGGCAACCCGGACTGCCACGTGATCCTGCGCGGCGGCAGCAACGGCACCAACTTCGACGCCGACTCGTGCGCGGAAGCCCTGCTGCGCCTGGAGAAGTCGTCGCTGCCCCAGCGCCTGGTGGTCGACGCCAGCCACGGCAACAGCAACAAGGACCACAACAAGCAGGTCGACGTGGTCACCGATATCGCCGAGCGCATCGCGGGCGGCGAGCGCACCGTCGTCGGCCTGATGATGGAGAGCTTCCTGGTGGCCGGCCGCCAGGATCTCACCCTGGGCAAGGCCGAGGAACTCACCTACGGCCAGTCCATCACCGACGCCTGCCTGGACTGGAACGTCACCGCCGAGCAGCTCGACCGCCTGGCCGACGCCGTCGCCCGCCGCCGCGCGCAGGCCTGAAAACCCGCGCCGCCGAGTGTTATTCGCCGCCCCGCAGGGTGGCGATGACGCACAGCAGGTCCCCGGCGCGCACCACGCGCTGATCGAAACCCGCCGCCGACAAGTGTCCGAACAGCTTGTCCGGGGCGGGTTTCGGGCTTTCCGGGGGATCGTCGGGCCCGCCGTAGCCGTACACGAGATACAGGATCCCGCCGGGCGCGAGCAGCTCGCGCACCATCGCGAGTCCGCCGCCGGCGTCGCGGGTCCAGAACAGATTCACGTTGCACGCCAGGATCCGGTCGAACGGGCCGCCCGCCGCCCGGAGCAGCGCGGTCGCGCCCGGGTCCGGCACATCCGCGTGGACCAGGCGCAACCTGCCCGAATCGAGCAGGGCGGCATGCTTTTTCGCCGACCGGGCGATCGCGGTGGCGGACCGGTCGACGGCCACCAGCGTGCCGGTGCGCAACGGACCGGCCAGGTACGCCGCCGACGGGCTCGACCCCGCGCCGATCTCCAGGATCCGATCGCTCGCCCGGATGTCCATCATCCGCGCGATCCATTCGAACCGATCCTCGCCGGTCATCGGGCCGGCCGCGGGGGGATCGGCCAGGCGGGGGCGGGGCCCGGGGGATCGCTGATCAGGCGGCTCGCTATCCAGCAGTCGTGGCGCGTGCCGCGCTGGAGGGTGCCGCCGCGCAGCAGGCCCTCGTAGCGGAAGCCCGCGCGCCTGGCCACCGCGGCCGAGGCGTGATTGCCCGCCAGCGCCCGCCATTCGATGCGCACCAGGCCCAGGAAGCCGGGATCGAAACCGGCCGCGCAGACCAGGTTCACGGCCCTGGTCATGAGCCCGCGCCCGCGCAGCTCCGGCGCCAGCCAGAAGCCGATCTCGCTCGCGCCGTCGTCGCGCCGGGACTCGCTGGGGCCCAGCCCGATCATGCCCCGCACCGCCCCGTGCGCACCCAGGCGCAGCGCCCAGGTGGGGGTGCGCGCGGCCCAGCCCGGGATCACCGCGTCGCACACGAACGTCTCGGCGTCGCTGCGGCGATAGGGGACCGGCATCGTGGTCCAGCGGCCCACCGACGGCTCCTGACAGCAGGCGGTGATGTCGTCGATGTCGTGCACGGTCGGCGGGGAGAGCCGGAGCGGGCCGTCCGAGAGCGTCTGCGGATCCACCGAGCCATGCTGACACGGAACCGCGCACGGGCGCACCGGGTTTGCGGGTCCGGTGCGGGCCGTTCCGGGCCGCCTCCGTAGCATCGGAGCGATGGTTGCCGCTCTGCTCGCCGACTTGTTCGAAGGCCACAGGTCCCACCTGCTGTCGGTGGCCTACCGGCTCACGGGCAGTGTCGCCGACGCCGAGGACGCGGTGCAGGAGGGCTGGCTGCGCCTGGCCGTGGCCCGGCAATCGGAGATCGAGGACCTGCGGGCCTGGCTCACCACGGTCGTGAGCCGCATCTGCCTGGACCGGCTGCGCAGCGCCGCCGCGCGCCGCGAACAGTACGTGGGCCAGTGGCTGCCCGAACCCATCGTCACCTCGGCCGCGCCGTCGAGCACCCCCGATCCGCTGGCCGCGCTGGTGCGCAAACAGGACTGTCGTTTCGCCGCGCTGGTGGTGATGGACGCGCTGACCCCGCCGCAGCGGGTGGCCTTCGTGCTGCACGACGGGTTCGGCGTGCCGTTCGACGAGATCGCCGACGTGCTCGACATCTCGGTCGAGGCCGCCCGGCAATTGGCGGTGCGAGCCCGGAAAGCCTTGGCGCACACGCCGGAACCGGTCTCGGACGACGAACACAATCTCGCCGTGCAGCGGTTCCTGGAGGCGCTGCTGCGGGGCGATGTGAACAGCGTGATCGCCGCGCTGCATCCGGACGCGCGCACCATCGGCGACGCCGGCGGCACCACCGGCACGGCCATCAACATCGTGGAGGGCGCGGAGAAGAACACCCGCCTGTGGCTGGGCCTGCGCACCCGGTACGGCTTCCACGACCCCGAACGACTGGCCGGCGGCTTCGAACCCGTGCTGGTCAACGGACAGCTGGGCATGCTCATTCACGAGCGCGCCTCGGAGAACGGCTACCCGGGCACCCCGCTGCGGATCTACGGCTACACGGTCCGCGATGGAAAGGTCTGGGGCATCTACGATCTGGTGAACCCGGCCAAGCTCAAGGGCATCCGGCTGCCGAATTAGCTCGCGCTGATCGGGACCCGGAACCCGATGCCGGAACCGGCGGTCCCGGTGCGCTGAGCTGCGGTGCGAGCGCCGCCACCCGGTGACGAGCCGCCCCGGGGCCGCGAGCCGCGGCGCCCGAGTCGACTATTCTCCGGACATGCCTGAGATTCCCACCGTCGCCCGGCTGCGCCCGTACGCGTCGACGATCTTCGCGGAGATGACCGAGCTCGCCGTCCGGCACGGCGCGGTCAATCTCGGACAGGGTTTCCCGGACACCGACGGGCCCGCGGGCATGCTCGAGGTGGCGCGCCAGGCCATCGCCGACGGCTTCAACCAGTACCCGCCCGGGCGCGGGGTGCCCGCGCTGCGCCAGGCCATCGCGGTGGACCGGGCCCGGCGCTACGGCACGCACTACGACCCGGACAGCCAGATCCTGGTGACGGTCGGCGCGACCGAGGCGATCGCGGCGACCATTCTCGGCCTGGTCGAGCCCGGCGACGAGGTGGTGCTCATCGAGCCCTACTACGACTCCTACGCGGCCGCCGTCGCACTCGCGGGCGCGCACCGCCGCACCGCCCGGCTCGTGCCCGACGGCGACGGCTTCGCGCTCGACCTGGACAGCCTGCGCGCCGCCATCACCCCGAAAACCCGTATGCTGCTGGTGAATTCGCCGCACAACCCGACCGGAACCGTGCTCTCGCGGGCCGACCTGTCCGCCATCGCGGCGCTGGCCATCGAGCACGACCTCTACGTCATGTCCGACGAGGCGTACGAGCACCTGGTGTTCGACGGGCACGCGCACCACAGCATCTCGACCCTGCCCGGCATGTACGAGCGCACCGTCGTGATCTCCAGCGCCGCCAAGACCTTCAGCGTCACCGGCTGGAAGATCGGCTGGGCCTGCGCTCCGGCCCCGCTGCTGGACGCGGTGCTGGCCGCGAAGCAGTTCCTCACCTTCGTCGGCGGCGGCCCCTTCCAGCCCGCGATCGCGCACGCCCTGACCCACGAACAGCACTGGGTCGAGGCCCTGCGCGACACCATCTCCGAGAAGCGCCTGCGCCTGTCCGCCGCCCTGGCCGAGGCCGGTTTCGGCGTGAAGCGCAGCGACGGAACCTATTTCGTCTGCGCCGACATCACCCCCCTGGGTGCGAGCGACGCCTACGACTTCTGCCGTGAGCTCCCCGCCCGCCTCGGCGTGGCCGCGGTCCCGGTGAGCGTCTTCGCCGACGACAAACCGAGCTGGAACCACCTGGTGCGCTTCACCTTCTGCAAGAAGGAAGAGACGATCGCCGAGGGCGTCCGCCGCCTCCGCGCCGGAAAGTCCGTCGCGACAAGGTAGTCGAGCGCCCGGCAAGGTGATCCGCCGCGGTGTGGTCACCGGGATCCTCGCGCCCGGGCAGCCGGGGGCGTGCGGCCACCTGGTCGGTAGAGGGCCGTCAACGCGAGGTAACCGCCCGCCCCGCATGGTGATCCGGCGCTGAGTGGCGACCTGGATCTCTGATGTGTGTCCGAGGGCCTGCCGCTGCCTGCTCGGGGGAGAGGCAGTGGTGTGACTGATCACGCGTGAACCGCCGTCGCGTGGCGAGCCGGATGTCTCGGCGCGTCGAGGGTGTGTGCGGGTACCTGCCCCAGCGGGGGTGCGCGCCGATATGCCGCTCCCCGGCTGCGGCCACGACCGCCCTCGGCGGGTCCAGTGGCCGCGGACTGGACCGCGACAGTCCGGGGTCCGGGGGCGCAGGATCGAACCATGATCGGAACTGCGGCGGTGCTCGGGGTTGCGGCGGCGGCGCTGGGGATGGTGCTGACGCCGGGGCCGAACATGATGTATCTGGTGTCGCGGACCGTGTCGCAGGGGCGGCGGGCCGGATTCGTCTCCCTCGCGGGTGTCGCGGTGGGATTCGCGGTCTACCTGGCGGCGGCGACGGCCGGGATCACGGCGGTGTTCGCCGTCGTGCCGGGCCTGTATCTGGCGCTCAAGCTGGCGGGGGCCGCCTACCTGGGCTGGCTGGCGTGGAAAACGCTGCGGCCGGGCGGGGTCTCGGCGTTCGCGCCGGCCGCGCTGCCCGCCGACCCGGCGCGGCGGCTGTTCACCATGGGCCTGGTCACCAACCTGCTCAACCCCAAGATCGCCATCATGTACATGGCGCTGATCCCGCAGTTCGTGGCGCCCGCCAACGGGCACGTGTGGTTGCAGAGCCTGTCGCTGGGCGCGGTGCAGATCACGGTCGCGCTGACCGTGAACGCCCTCATCGTGCTCAGCGCGGGCGCCGTCGCGACCTTCCTCGGCGGCCGCCCGCTCTGGCTGCGCGCCCAGCGCTACGTCACCGGAACGGTGCTCGGCGCGATGGCCGCGCTGGTCGCCACCGACCGCACCCGCCCGCTGCCCGCCTGAGGGGGCCACGCCCGCGGCGGCTTCCGGTGCGGGCCGATCTGCTTCGGTTCGACCGGCACGAGCCCCACGACCCGTGCCGGGTGATCACATTGCGGCCGAACGTATTCGGGAACTACAGGTGCAGGCTGCCCGGGTACAGGTACTCGTCGGCGGGCGGCTCCTCGCGGTCCAGCCACGCCTCGAAGAATCCCGTCAGGTCGTGAGTCGTCCTGGACTGCATGAACTTCCGGAACTCCGGCATCGAGGCGTTGCCGAACCGGTGCGTGCTCACGAACTCCTGGATCGCGGGGAAGAACACCGGGTCCCCGACCGTGCGGCGCAGCGCGTGCAGGAACAGCGGGCCCCGGTAGTACACCGAGGTGAATTCCTTTCCCGCGCCGGGGTTCTGGAGCGGGTTCCGCCAGAACTTGGGATTGCCGTAGAACTCGTCGAGGGTCTCGCGATACATCGCGTCCACGTCCTTGCCCTCCTTGCGCTCGGGCCACAGGTAGTCCGCGGTGTAGCTGGCGAAGCACTCGTTCAGGCAGATGTCGGACCACTGCTCGATCGACATCGAATCGCCCCACCACTGATGCGCGATCTCGTGCACCACCGTGTCGAGCTCGGTCCAGGGCGCGTAGATCGGCCGGGACTGGGTCTCGAGCGAGAACTCGAGCTCGGTGTCCACGTAGATCCCGCCCGCGGTGTCGAACGGGTACGGCCCAAACAACTCCTCGCTGAAATCCAGGATCTCCGGCAGCCGCCGCTCGGTCTCCATCGCCTTCATCGCCTCGGGCGCGAACGCGCTCAGCAGCGGGGTGCCGTTGGCGCGCCGCTGCTCGAGGAATTCGAACCGGTCCACGGCGATCGTGGTGAGGTAGCCGATCACCGGCTGGCGCATCTCGAAATCCACGATGCGATCCGGGCCGCGCACCTCGTCGCGCACCTTCGCCCCGATCGACATGACCTCCCATTCGGCGGGCACGGTCGCGTGCAGCGTGAAAGTGGCCTTGTCCAAAGGGGTGTCGTTGAGCGGATACCAGGCGCTGGCCGAATGCGGCTCGCCCGCGGTGAACGCCCCGCCGCTCGGGGAGAGCACCCAGCCCTCGCCCTCGGTGTCGGTCACCGCCCCCGCGTAGTCCACCCGCACCGTGAACGGCAGCCCCGGCAGCAACGGCAGCAGCGGCGTGATCACCAGTTCGTGCTCGCCGGTGCGCTCGGCGAACGCCGGCAGATTGTTGACCTGCACGCGCGAGACCGGCGGACCGCTGTAGTCGAGATTGAAGGTGCGCAGGGCCTGGGTGGCGGTCGCGTCGATACGCGTGGAGCCGGTCAGCTCCTTGGTGTCCGGCACATAGCCGAGGGTGACGTCGTAGTGCCGGGCGTCGTATCCGCCGTTGCCGTCCAGCGGATAGTAGGGGTCACCGAGTCCGGCCGCGCCGGTGAAGGGATCGCTCACCTCCGCCCGCGCCGGGCTCGCGGCCGCCACGGCCAGCGCCGCGACGCCGACCACCGTGTACCGCCGCCACCTGCTACCGCTCATGCGCCGCGCAACCCCCTTTCCGGCGTTCATCGCCGACCAGCCCGATGCTAGCCGCCGCGCGCGGCCGGGCCCGGGACCCGCCGCCGCGCGGCCCACGGATCCGGGCGATCGGAGGCCGTCAGTGATTGCCGCTGCCGGACACCGCGACGCTCGCGCCCAGCCCGATGATCATCACCCCGCCCGCGCCCCCGACGGCCTCCAGCCGCTTCGGCGACCGCGCGAACCAATCCCGGGCGAGTCCGGCCATCAGCGCCCACGAACTGTCCGAGACCAGCGCGATGCCGATGAAGATCAACCCGAAGATGAGCAGCTGCAGCGGCACCGCCCCGCCCTCGGGCGCCACGAACTGCGGCAGCACCGCCGAGAAGAAGATGATGGCCTTGGGATTGCTCACCCCGACCAGGAACGCCTGCCGCAGCATCCGCTTGCCCTCACCCGGATCGGCGGGCGACTCCCAGGCCTCCCGCAGCGACCGGCGCTGCCGAATCGCCTGTATTCCCAGGTGAATCAGATACAGCGCACCCGCCAGCTTCACCACGGTGAGCGCGATGGCCGAGGCCGCGATCACCACACCGAGGCCGGCGGCCACGAACAGCAGGACCACGAGCACCCCGGCGGAATGGCCGAGCACCGAGAACATCGCGGCCCGGCGGCCGTGGGTGAGCGCGCGGCCGATGACGAACAGCACGCCCGGACCGGGAATGACGATCAGGGCCACGGCGGCCAGCGAGAAGGCCACCAGATTCGCACCGGGGATCATCCTCTCGATGCTACTCAGCGGCACAAGCCTTTTCGCTGGAAAGCGGCCGGCTACCCGCGCAGCTCGCCGGGCAGCTGCTGCGGATCCAGCAGCAGCCGTTTGGCATCCACCCGGCGGACCTTCGCGGCCAGATCCAGATTGTCGGTGAGCAGCTGCCACTCCACCTCGCGGATGGCGGTGCGGGCGCGGTCGATGACGTTCAGATCCCGCGTGCCCCAGGCGATGGGCATGGCACTGACCGTCTGGCGCAGATCGACCGAACCCGGCGCCCGGTCCACCCGGACCGTCACCGCGGGCACCCGCTCCCCGGCGCGGGCGTGATGGCCGGGCAGCGTGCGCACCGAACGGGTCACCAGCGCGTAGCGCGGCCCGTCCGCCCCGGCCTTGGCCAGCTTCACCAGCGCCAGCAGCACGACCCCGCGGCCGTTGATCTCCGACACCACCGCGGGCACGAGTTCGCCTGCGGCGTACAGCTTGTCGACCCGCCCCCGGTGCGGGGTCCACAGTCCGATGAACAGCGAGGTCGCCGCGCCCAGCGCGAAGGCCACCGCCAGCAGGTACGACCACGGATGATCCAGCCAGATCAGGTACGCGGTGCCGACACCGAGCAGCACGGCCGCGCCGATGGCCACCACTCGCAGGCGCCGCAGATCCGCCACGACTTCGTTGACCGCCCGGGCATGCTCACGGTCCACCGCGAATTCGAAGCGTCGCACGTGCGTTCCCTCCCGCCTACTGGAGGCTGTTTCTCCAGTTATCCTAACGTCGGCCCCAGCAGGTCGTCCGCATCGGTGATGCGGTAGGCATACCCTTGCTCGGCCAGGAAACGCTGCCGGTGCGCGGCGTATTCGGCGTCGAGCGTGTCGCGCGCGACCACCGAGTAGAAGTGCGCCTGACCGCCGTCCTGTTTGGGCCGCAGCAACCGCCCGAGCCGCTGCGCCTCCTCCTGGCGCGAGCCGAAAGTGCCCGAAACCTGCACCGCCACAGAGGCTTCGGGTAGATCGATGGAGAAGTTCGCGACCTTGGACACCACGAGCACCGGGATCTCCCCGCGCCGGAAGGCGTCGAAGAGCTCCTCGCGTTCCTTGGTGCGGGTCGACCCCTGGATGACGGGCGCGTTCAGATGCTCGCCCAGCTCCTCGAGCTGATCCAGGTACGCCCCGATCACCAGGCTCGGCGAACCCTGGTGCCGGGCCAGAATCGATTCCACCACCGGCAGTTTGGTGCGCGCGGTCGAGCACAGCTTGTAGCGCTCCTCCGGCTCGGCGACCGCGTACGCCATGCGCTCGGCGTCGGTGAGGGTCACCCGGACCTCCACGCAGTCCGCCGGGGCGATCCAGCCCTGCGCCTCGATGTCCTTCCACGGCGCGTCGTAGCGCTTGGGTCCGATGAGCGAGAACACGTCGCCCTCGCGGCCGTCCTCGCGCACGAGCGTGGCGGTCAGCCCGAGCCGGCGTCGCGACTGCAGATCCGCTGTCATGCGGAAGACCGGCGCGGGCAGCAGGTGCACCTCGTCGTAGATGACCAGACCCCAGTCGCGGCTGTCGAACAGCTCCAGGTGCCGGTACTCGCCCTTGGACTTGCGCGTGATCACCTGGTACGTGGCGATGGTGACCGGCCGGATCTCCTTGCGCTCGCCGGAGTACTCGCCGATCTCGTCCTCGGTGAGCGAGGTGCGCGCGAGCAGCTCGCGCCGCCACTGCCGCCCGGCCACGGTATTGGTGACCAGGATCAGCGTGGTCGCCTTCGCCTTGGCCATCGCGGCCGCGCCGACCATGGTCTTGCCCGCGCCGCAGGGCAGCACCACCACGCCGGACCCGCCCGCCCAGAACGAGTCTGCGGCCAGTTCCTGATAGTCGCGCAGGTGCCAGTCGCCGCCGGAGTAGTCCAGGTCGATGGTGTGCGCCTCGCCGTCGACGTACCCGGCCAGGTCCTCGGCCGGCCAGCCGATCTTGAGCAGCATCTGCTTGATGCGGCCGCGCTCGGAGGGATGCACCACCACGGTGTCCTCGTCCACGCGTGCGCCGAACATGGGCGCGAGCTTCTTGTGCCGCAGCACCTCCTCCAGCACCGCGCGATCCAGGCTCACCAGGGTCAGGCCGTGCGCGGGGTTCTTCACCAGCTGCAGCCGGCCGTACCGGGCCATGGTGTCGACGATGTCCACCAGCAGCGGCTGCGGGACGGCGTACCGGGAGTACTTCACCAGCGCGTCCACCACCTGCTCGGCGTCGTGCCCGGCCGCGCGCGCGTTCCACAGCGCCAGCGGGGTGATGCGATAGGTGTGCACGTGCTCGGGTGCGCGTTCGAGCTCGGCGAAGGGTGCGATGGCCTGCCGGGCGGCGTTGGCCGCGGCGTGGTCGATCTCCAGCAGTAGTGTCTTGTCGCTTTGAACGATGAGCGGACCCTGGACCGAATCGGTCACGGCACCTCCTGGCTTGTCGGACCCGATCGGGCCGCTGTCCATTGTTCCTGATCGCGCCGACAGACCCGCGCGCGGAGCGCGGTGGGGCGAACTCGTGCGGGAGCGCGGCAGAATCCGCGCCGGGCGCGTGCCCCGCCGGCGATCGGGGCGCCGGGCGGCGGGGCCGCGGCGTCGTCGTCGAGGGTGGACAACGCCCGCATCGCCGCGAGTATTTCGGCCGAAACGATCAAGACCCCAGTTTCCGTGGCTACGATCACTCCCAACTTGGGCACCTGTCCAAGTTGGACGATTGATCTACACCGCCCGATTCACGAGACCGGGCGGCGAAAACCTGAACAGGGGTAGCCGATGCGCAGGGGACACCGGGCCGGACGATGGACGGCGGGCCTGATAACCGCGGCGCTCGGCGCCGCGCTGCTGACCGCACCACCACCCGCGAGCGCCACACCCGCCGCCGGGACCCTGCGCATCGAGGGCAGCGACTTCGTCGACGACGCCGGCCGCGTCGTGCTGCTGCACGGGGTGAACAACGTCGACAAGGACGCGCCCTACGTCGAACTCGGAGACGGCTTCACCCTCACCGATCAGGACGCGGCGCTGCTGGCCGGGCACGGCTTCAACACCGTGCGGCTCGGGGTCTCTTTCGACGGCCTCATGCCGGCCCGTGGCGTGATCGACACCGCCTACCTCGATCGCGTCGGCACGGTCGTGGACACCCTGGCGCAACACGGCATCCACACCCTGCTCGACAACCATCAGGACGGACTGTCGAAGATCTGGGGCGGCAACGGTTTTCCCGAATGGTCGCTGAGCTCGCGGCCGAGCGCCCTCGAACCCAACCTCGGCTTCCCGCTCTACTACCTCATGCCCAGCATGAACCTGGGCTGGGACGAGGTGTGGAACAACGACGACGGCATCCTCGACTACCTGGGCCAGGCGCTCGGCGCGCTGGCCGCCGAGATGTCGGGCCGCGCCGGGGTGCTCGGCATCGAGCTCATCAACGAGCCGTGGCCCGGCACGGCGTTCCTGTCCTGCTTTCCCAACGGCTGCCCGGGCTTCGACGCCAAATATCAAGCCGCCA
Organism: Nocardia sp. NPDC055321; assembly: GCF_053645575.1. Lineage (NCBI taxonomy): Bacteria > Bacillati > Actinomycetota > Actinomycetes > Mycobacteriales > Nocardiaceae > Nocardia > Nocardia sp. NPDC055321. The sequence continues at coordinate 56,202 of NZ_JBSHMS010000020.1, read as the reverse complement.
TGCAGAAGCTGACCGACGCCGTGCGGGCGCGCAACGGCGACATCATGGTGTTCTGGGAGCCCAACGTGACCTGGAACGAGACCATGCCCACGAATCTGGGCAAGAATCCGCCGATCACCTCGCCACAGATCGCTTTCGCCCCGCACGACTACTGCATCCCGAGTCAGCTCGCCATCTACCTCGGCCTGCCCGCGTTCCTGCGCGGTCTGTGCCCGGTGCAGCAGGACAAGACCTGGGGCAACATCGACGCCTTCGCCGCGCGCACCGACATACCCACCGTGATCACCGAATTCGGCGACGGTGATCCGACCGTGCTGCGCAACACCATGAAACGGGCCGACGAGCGTTTCATCGGCTGGCAGTACTGGCACTACTCCTCGCGGTTCGGCGCGGGCGGCCCGCGCCCGGACCCGTTCCTCGGCGATATCGGCCGCGAACTCGTGCGCACCTATCCCCGCGCGACCGCGGGCACGCCCGGGCGCATGATCTTCGACGCGGAGGACGGCGATTTCGCCTACCGCTACACCCCGCGCGCGCTCGCCGCGCCGACCGAGATCTACGTGTCGGATCTGCACTACCCGGGCGGCTACGAGGTGCGGGTGGACGGCGGCACGGTGACCTCCGCGCCCGGCGCGCGCGTGGTGACCGTGACCGCGAACGGCGCGGGTCCGGTCAGCGTCTACATCAACCGGCCGGGGTCGCCGGGCGCGACCGTGCCCACCGGGCCCGTCGGCACCGGTTCGGGCGGTTCGTCCGCGGGCTCGGCCGATTCCGGATCCGGTTCGGGGTCCGCGGATTCGGGCTCGGGCTCCGGTTCCGGGGGCTCGGGGTCGGGCGGCAGCGGATCCGGTCGTTGACCGGGGGAATTTTCTTGTTCGCGGGTGTAACGACCGTTCGCCCGGGAACGACACACGTGCGAAGCGCCTCTGTTGGACACGCGCCCAGATCGAGAGGGAACACATGATCGCCTTCAGCCCGCAGCTGTTCACCCAACTGCTCCCGATGATGCTCGGTTACGCCTGGTTGGGTATGCGCGGACTGTCCATGCTCTGAGATCTTCGGCTCCCACGTCGGAAACAGGTGGCCGCGGTGCTGCGGCCTCCGATCCCGCACAGGTATCCTCACCGCGTTCACGGCAGCCGTGAATGGTTCGGTGAGAAAGGTTTTCGCACGTGAAGTTCGCAGGTACGAGGCTGATCACGCGCCTCGTCGTCGCCCTGGTGGCGATGGCCGTGGCAATGTTGGCCGTCACCGGGTGTTCCATGATCAAGGACGCCAGTAAATCCGAGACCGCCAAGTCGAAGGTCGGTGACTGCATCAACGTCATCGAGGGCTCGATGGTCGACTCCAAGACCGAGCCGATCGACTGCTCCTCGGAGAAGGCGGTCTACAAGATCGCCTCGGTCTTCGACACCAAGACCGAGTGCAAGGAGGAGCAGACCTCCTACGAGGAGACGCTCAACGGTGGCACCACCGCGTTCCTGTGCTTGACGCCCAACTTCAAGGAGGGCGCCTGCTACAACGAAAGCCCCACCACCGGTTACAAGTTCGTGGATTGCAGCGCGCCCGAGGCCAGCTTCAAGGTCACCAAGCGGGTCGACGGCCAGGCCGACGAGTTCCTGTGCGACCCGGCCACGGACACCAACTTCCACGCCCTGACCGAAGCCAAGATCACCTTCTGCCTCGGCAACCCCAAGGGCTAGACCCGGTTCTCGGGAGTGCCGCGGGCTTGGCCCCCGAACCCCGAAGGCGCAGGCGGCTGCACGCCGAGACCCCGCGCTACTCCGGTTTCGCCGAACCCCGGCGGCAGCGTCCCATCGACGCGGCCGCCGGGGTTTCGGCGTTCACGGACGGTCTCTAGTCCACCAGGGCGACCGAGGCGATCCGGTGCAGGGTGAACTGGCGGACCGCGCCGCTCACCGGATCGACGGCGTCGAGCTGGCCGCTGGTGATGTTGAGGGGTTCGACCACGCGCTGGGTGGCCACGCCCGCGGCGTCCACGTAGCTGATGTGCACGCTGCGGCGGGTGCGGGCGGCCAGCTGCAGCAGGTTCAGCGTGGCGGTGGTGGTCGTGCGCGATCCGTCCGCGCGCACCGTCTGCCCGCCCCGGGCATGGGCCGCGCGCTCACCGGCGCGCAGTTCGGCGACCAGCGACCGGAGTTGTTCGGGGGAGGGCGGATTGGGCCGCCACTGCTGCCTGGGCTGCCCGCGCCCGGCGATCCGGGCGCCCCGCGCGCGCAGGTCGACGATCGCGCCCGAGGAGTCCTCACCCGCGGGGCTGAAGCCGGCGGCCCGCAGTTTCTCCAGCACCTCACCCAGCGAAGCCTGCGAGATCGCGACGGTCGGCGCGACGGCCCGCAGCGCCAGCTCACCGGCGACGGGCGCGGCCAGCACCTCGGCCAGCAGCGCGGGATCCTCGCTGCGCACGAAGGATTGCGCCATGCCCGCGCGCAGCCGCCCGTGCCTGCGCGCGACATCGTCGATCAGATAGGTCAGCGCCTGCGGCACCGGGGTGCGGGAGTGGGTGGTGAACAGGTGGTGCAGTTCGGCGGCGGTCGCGCCTGCGTCGAGCGCGCGCCGCACCGAGTTCTCGCTCACCCGGTACACCGTCGCCGCGCCGGCGGATTCGACGTCGGCCACCAGGGACATCCGGTCCTGCAGGTCGGGAACCAGCGGCCCGGGCGCGATGATCGTCAGATCCGCCTGCACCAGTACGTGATCCACGGGCGCGGGCAGCGCGGCCGTCATCTCGGACTCCGCGTCCTCCGGGCTACCGTGCAGCAGTGCCCGGCCCGCCGAGGTGATCGCGCCGCGCGCCACCAGGCCCAGCGCCTGCGCCTCGGCCAGGGTCCGCTCCACCGCCTCCGCGCGGTAGTGCCGCCGCCACCGCGGCTGCCGCCAGGCCAGCGCACGGCTCAGATCCGCGGTGGAAACGGTGGTGCCGGTGGGGTATTCGGCCAGCAGGCTCAGGATGGCGCGGCGATCGCGCACCGCGTGCGCGTTCCGCAGTTCCGGCGAGAGCGCGGCCAGCGGTTTGTCGTTGGCGTCGCGCAGCCCGATCATCCACGGGAAGCGGTCCAGCTCCAGCCAGGCCTGGGCCAGCATCACCCAGCGCCGGGCCGGCGGCACGGCCAGCCAGGCGTCCGAGATCGCGGTGGGCGCCCAGAAATCGTCGTCGCCCGCGTCCGGGGCAGGTTCGGGGGTGCCCCGGTCGAGTAGTCGCGCGGCCGTCAGCACCTCGGCGAGCAGGCCGATCCGCTGTTCGTCCACCCCGGTCTGCTTGACCAGGCGCCGGGCCTCGCGCACGCCGAGCCCGCCCGAGCGCAGTACCGGAGCGGGCGCCTGGCCCAGTATCTCGAGCACGGAAGCGCTGTGCCGCAGCAGTTCTCCGACCTCACCCGCGGCCGCCGCGTTCACGTCGGCGGCGGCGAGTTTGATCAGCGCGGGCTTGGGTGCGGTGAGCGCGTGCGGATCGGTGACCGGCTCCGCGCGCAGCACCTGACCCACCGAGACGGGCAGCTCGACGGTCTCGTCGTCGATCCGGTGCAGCAGCCGCAGCGCCAGCAGCCGGGGGACCGGCCGATCCGCCGGGGTGCCGGGCGCCGCGTCGCGGGTGCGCCCGCGCGGTCCGGTGGTGGCCAGCTTCTCCAGCAGGCCGCGTTCCTGAGGGCTCAATTCGCCCAGCGCCGCGGCGATCTCGGCTTCGGTGAGCGCGCCGGGGAGTTCGGTGGTGCTGCCCAGCGGCCACGGCAGCGCCTCCTGGGCGGCCGGGGTGAGATGCAGTTCGGCGTCCGCGCCCCAGATGATCGCGCGGGCGCGCAGCTTGTCCACACTGGCGTTCAGCGCGGTGACGGTGACCCGATCGCCCAGCAGTTCGCGCAGGCGCGGCCGGGGCACGGGGGCGCCGTTGCGCGTGTCCGCCGCGCCCTGCACCGCCAGGGTCTCGATGATCGCGAAATCGAGGGTGTCGAACTCGTCGGTGGCCCGCAGCACCGAGGCCCGCTGTTCGGTCCGGCCCGCCAGCACCGCCATGGTGCCGGGGAGCGGAACGGCCAGATCCGGTCGCAGCTGCAACAGCGCGACGAGATGGTCGTCGCTGAGCGCGGCCAGCCATTCGGGCAGGGTGGCCGGAATGGGAGCGGCCTTGGGGGCGCGGCTCTTCCGGGCCTTGGGGGCGGTGTCGGTCACGTCACCCGATCCGGGCCGCGGGTACGGCGAGACGGCGGAATCGGGCGCGGTTCAACGGCCGCCGCGGCGACGAGAGTCGCGTGCGCGGCGGCCGCCGGACTGTGTGCCGCGCCGATAACCGCATGGTTGTCGGATGTGGGGCGAATCAGCGGTTGATGACCGTGTGCGGGTGCACGTAGGGCAGCTGATCTACCGGAAGCGGGAACTCGGTGTCCTCGCCGTACGGCGAGAGTCCACCCGAGCGGGTCGAGGAAAGCTCGGTGACCGCGTGGTCTCCCTGGGCCGTCTCCGGCCAGCCATTGTCGACGTAGGGTTTCTTCGATTTGTTCACCACGGCCTCATTCTGGCATGCGAATCACGAACGCCCCGCATCGACATTGATGCGGGGCGTTCGCTCGGTGCGAAAGGTGTCGGCTCAGTGCGGGAGCAGGCCCTTGTTCGCCTCGTAGAAGTTCACGATCTGCGGGTCGAGCTGGCCGCCGGCCTTGGTGGCGTTGAAGAAGTCGAGCACCGGCTGCGGGATCGCGATGCCCTGCTGCTGAACGACTTCCACGGCGCGGTCGACAGCCTGGAAGACTTCCTGGGAGGCGTTGGCGGCCTGGGCGGGACCCGGGTTCGGGTTCCAGCGCGGCGCTTCCTGCGCGGGGGCCGGCGCGATGCGCTCGGTGGGACCGCTGGTCAGTCCGAGGCTCGAGGAGCAGGACGGCCACGCGCCCCAGCCCTGGGAGGCGAGCACCTTCTCGGCGACGGCGATCTGCTGTTCGCGGGTGGCGTGGTTGGCGGACGCGGCGTACTCGCCGCCGCCGTGGGCCTTCCAGGTGCTGGGCGAGAACTGCAGCCCGCCCTGGTAACCGTTGCCGGTGTTGATGCCCCAGTTACCGCCGGCCTCACACTGTGCGAGACGGTCCCAGTCGGAGTCGGGTGCCGCGCTGGCGTTTCCGGCCAGGGCCACTCCTGCACCGCCGACGATCGCGCTGGTCAGTGCGACCTTGGCGACGGTGCGTCCGGTGTTACTCGGCTTGCGATGGCGTCCACTCATGTTCGGGTCGTTCCTCTCGTACGCTCCTGCGAGACCGACTACCGGGGGCGAACTGAGAGGTCGTCCGGCCCGGCGCGCTGTTGCGCGCTGTTTCTCGCCCTCACCCCTTCGTCCAGTTGGGGGTCCGTACCCGCGGGGTGAGGTTGGTGCGGCGGGCCGGTGGCGCCGGGCTGACCCGGCTGATGAGTGACCATACGGTGATCTCGGTCAAAAATCACCATTTGGTAACCGTCGTGTCCGACGGGTCGCTATCCGGCGCAACGGGTTCCGCTCAGCTTCTGTGCAGGTGGTTGCGGCGAGTCCGCGACGATAGGGGTCCGTCACCGCGCCGTGACCCTTTCGTTATGTGACCAAAGTCACAGGTGTGCCGTCGTAGCGAACGGGGCAATCCGACGTGTCGGCACCGGTTTCCGCGACGGAATGCGCAGTGCCGTTCGCCGCGTGCCGCACGCTACGCGCGGGCACCGACAATCGGCTTCTCCGGACCCGTGTTCCGGGCCCGCCGGCTCAGCGCGCGCGGCGGCCGGACCAGAGGGCGTAGCCGATGCCGAGCAGAAACGCGAGCGGCGAGAGCATCGCGACCAGATACAGCCACAACCACGGCTCGGTATCGGTCAGCAGCCCGATACCGAAGATGGCGATGATGGCCAGCAATCCCACCGCGAATAAACCGATGATGATCGTGAGCGGCCAGCTGCCGGACCTGCGCGGAGCCTGCTGCGAAGAAGAGTCGGACACGTGAAGACCGTAAAACTGATGTGCTCGCGCTATTCACACCGGGGTAGACTCGATGTCATTCGCGTCCTGCCTAGCTGCGGGGCGCGTTCTTTTCGCGAATGGAAAGGTTGCGGACGATTGGTCCGACAACCAGGACTTGTGCCCGGATATCGCCGGGCATCGAATTGACGAACGGGTGAGCGCGGTGCCGACCGGCAAGGTGAAGTGGTACGACGTCGACAAGGGCTTCGGTTTCCTTTCCCAGGATGAGGGTGAGGACGTCTACGTTCGATCGTCGGCACTGCCCGAGGGTGTCGAGGCGCTCAAGCCCGGCCAGCGGGTCGAGTTCGGAATGGCCGCCGGTCGCCGCGGCCCGCAGGCGCTGAGCCTCAAGCTGCTCGAGACCCCGCCGCCGCTGCGCAACGAGCGCGGCGCGGAACGCGGTGAGCGCGGCGACCGCCGCCGGTCGGCCGAGGCGCCGGTCAGCCGCAAGTCCACCGACGAGCTGCACGGCCTGATCGAGGACATGATCACCCTGCTGGAGACCAAGGTGCAGCCGGATCTGCGCCGGGGCAAGTACCCGGATCGCAAGATGTCCCAGCGCATCGCGGAAGTGGTGCGCGGCGTGGCGCGGGAGCTCGACCACTAGGAGTGGTCGAAAGACATTCGGGCCCCGGTGAGCTGACGCTCACCAGGGCCCGTTGTGTAGATGGGGTTGGGACCGGTGCGGTGGGGGCCGGTGCCGGGTCGTGTGGACCGGGGCCGTGGAGACCCGGCCCAGACCACCGGCCCGGGATCTGGTTGTCTACGAATCCTTCTGGATGTTCTGGATCGACCAGACCGCGTGCGGGATGTAGCCCTCGTTGCCGTCGGCGTCGCGGGCCGGGACCGGCAGCTGGATCTCCACCACGGCCAGTTGCAGGCGCGGGTCGGGCGGGGTCTGCACGGTGATCGCGCGCGCGTTCTCGGGGTAGTCGCGGTGCGTGGCAACCTGTTTCACGGCCGAGCCGTCCGGCAGCGCGTAGACCATCACCATCTGCCACGGGGCGTCGGAGATCTGCTTGGGCAGCGAGAGCTGCAGCGGGTAGCCGGGCGGCACGTCGAGGTTGGCCACGAACTGGCTCTCCTCGCAGTCGCGCAGATCGAGCATGTTGTTCTCGACGTGGACGGTGCAGTACATGAACGGGTCCACCGTCACCGTTTTGCCGTGCGCGTACGCGGTGATCTGCGGGTCCGGCGCCTCCACGTCGCGGGCGAGGTAGACGATGACGGCGACATAGGCCACGGCCGCCACGAGCAGGGCCGCGAGCAGTCCGACGATCGTGCGGGCTTTGGGTGTGCTCACCGTTGGTTCCTGTCCGTCACTGAGTGGGTTCGCCGGCGCCGTGTGCGCCGGGGATCTCCTGCTTCGCGTGTTGCGGTCGATTACCGCCCAAACCGGGCAGTAGCGAATGACCACGGTAGCTGACGACGGTTTGTATCAATCCAAGTGCCATGACCGCCGTGACCGCGGCGAAACCTTCCCACCACACGGTCGGCAGCAGCACGCCCATGGAACCGCCTATCACCCAGGACAATTGGAGAACCGTCTCCGAGCGCCCGAAGCCCGAGGCGATGGATTCGGCGGGCAGGTCGTCCTGGATCGAGGCGTCCAGCGAGACCTTGGCCAGCGCGCTGGCACCCGCCGCCACCAGCGTCGCCACCGCGGCCCCGATGAGGTTGTTCAACAGCGCCGCCGCCACCGCGACGCCGACGCAGGCGCACGTGCAGGCCAGCACGATCGGGGTCGGGCGGCCCAGTTTCATGCGCGCGCCGCTGGCGTTGCCCGCGAAGTTGCCGATGGCCGCGGCTGCGCCGACCACGCCCAGCATGGCGGCCTGCTGCGCCGGGCGGTGCTCGGTCGCCTTGGCCACGAACGCCACGTAGAAGGTCAGGAAGCCGGTCAGGATGCGCACGGTGCCGTTGCCCCACAGGCCGGTCACCACGGCCCGGCCCAGCGGCTGGCGGCGGCGGCCGGGTTGCACGGTGACCGACTGGCCGGGTTCGAGCACCTCGGTGCGGGAATCGGAGCCGTGATAGGTCAGGGTCGCGGGGACCTCGCCCTCGGTGACCTCCACCCAGGACGGAATCCGCAGGCTCAGATACGCACCGAGTGCCGCGAGGCAGGCCGCGTAGACGAGCACGCCGGGCGAATGCGCGATCACCGCGATCAGGCCCGCGACGGCGCCCGCGCCCAGGGTGCCGCCCACCAGGCCGAACACCGTGAGCCGGGAGTTGGTGCGCACCAGGTCGATTCCCGGTGGCAGCACGCGCGGTGTCACCGCGCTCTTGAGCACCGAGAACGATTTGCTCAGGATCATCATGCAGAGCGCGAGCGGATACAGCGCCCAGTTGTCGATGTTGAAGATCAGCAGGATCGCCACCACCACGCGCACGGCGAACGATCCCGCCAGCGCGAGTCGCCTGCCGCGCTGCAGCCGGTCCAGCATGGGCCCGATCAGCGGCGCGATCACCGCGAACGGGGCGATGGTGATGAGCAGATACAGCGCGACCTTGGTCTTGGATTCGGCGGTGGCGCTGGCGAAGAAGAGCGTGTTGGCCAGGGCCACCGCGACCGCGGCGTCGGTCGCGAAGTTGGCCATGGTGGCGTAGACCAGCGCGGTCAGACCCGATTCCTCCGCGCCGTCGGCCTTGGCCGCGCGCTGGAAGGTGGCGATGCCGCGCTCGGTCAGTTCCCGGCTGCGCCGCGCGGCGACCCGGGTGACCGTGAGTTTCCGCGGCGGCCTGTGCAATCCGGTGAATTCGGGGTCGGCGGGCTCGGCGGTGTGACCCTGCGCGAGCTCCTGGCCGGGCACGGTCTCCGGGCGCGTGGGATGCGGTTCGCGGCGCGCGGCGGGAGGATCCTGCTCCCGCGCACGCTGATTCGCGTCCGGGGCCGGGCGCGGGAGGTGGTCCGGGGCGTCGCGGTGCCCGGCGAAGGGCTGTGTGGGCGGCGCCTCGGCGCGGCGGCGGGACCAGCGCGTCGTGGTCCCGCGCGGTGGCGCGCCGGTCGGTGAGGCGGGCCGGGCTTCGCGCGCGTCCGGGCCCGGCGGGGTGCGCGGGGCCGGGGTGTTCGCCGGTGGGTAGCGGTCGAAGCCGGGGTGGCGATCGAGGACGGGAGACTCCTCGTCCCCCCACCGACCGGCGTCGGCGTTCGGGTCACGGGGAGTTGGCACGTACCCAATTCTTGCAGTGCCGGGGGAGTGCGGCTGCACTACCGGCGGTGCGACCCGCCACAGTTCGGGTGTTCGACCCGCTCAGGCCGGGACGAACCGGACTTCGTAGCTGATGGGCCAGTTCTTTCCGGTCAGCAGGAAACGGTCGGTGCCGGGCAGGTGGGCGATGCCGTTGAGGACGTCGGTGTCGCGGGTGCGCTCGCTGTCCGGCAGCAGGCCGGAGGCGTCGATGATGTCCAGGATGTCGCCGCTGTCGGGATCGATGCGGACGATGGTCTCGGTCGGGAAGTCGTTGGCGTAGATCGAACCGTCCGGGGCGCAATCGAGTTCGTTGATGCGGGTGCCGCGGCGGCTGGTCAGGGTGACCGTGCCGGTGGGTTCGAAGGTCACCGGATCGCGGAAGGTCAGGGTGTCGCTGCCGTTGCTCATGACGATGCGGCCGTCGCGGGTGCACAGGCCCCAGCCCTCACCGTCGTAGGTGGTCCGCTTGATCTCGGCGAGCGTGGCGGGATCGCGGGCGATGGCGATCTCCTCGCGATAGGTGACCTGCCACAGCAGGTTTCCGGCGCGGGTGATGCCCTCGCCGAACAGCGGCGCCGGCAGGTCGACGCGGGCCAGCTCCTTGCCGGTGGCCAGTTCGCTGGTCCGGATGAAGGACCTGCCGGACAGCCCGGTGCCCTCGTACAGGACGGTGCCGTCGACCTCGAGCCCCTCGGTGAACGCCGCGGTGTCGTGCGGACGGGTCGAGACCACTTCGACACGCAGGCTCGGCGTGTCGCCGGGGTCGGAACATCCGGTGGTCGTGGCGGCCAAGGCCGCGGCGACAGCCACCGTGACCGGGACGCTCGCTACCGGTGCATGACGTTTGCGCTCCATACGGCAAAATGTAGGGCGTGAGCGCGGTTGGAGTTTCGGAGTCCGTTGTACGGCCGATCCTGGCGGAGGCGGTCGACCTGGCTCGCCGTGCGCTCGTGGAGCTCGAGCCGTTCGGCGTTGGCGTGCATGTCGGGGTCACGGCCGAGGGCGATTCGGCGGCCACGCACTACTTCGAGGCCACGCTGGCGGGCTATCGCGGCTGGCAGTGGGCGGTCGTGGTGGCTGCGCCCCCGGAGGCCGGGCACGTGACGGTGAGCGAATCGGCCCTGCTACCCGGGCCCGAGGCGCTGGTCGCGCCCGACTTCCTGCCGTGGGATCAGCGCATTCGCCCCGGCGACCTGGCTCCCGGCGACCTGCTCGCCCCGCCGCTGGACGATCCGCGCCTGGTGCCCGGCTACCTGGCCACCGGCGATCCCGAGATCGACGACGTGGTGCTCGAACTCGGATTCGGCCGCACGCAGGTGCTGAGCCGCGTCGGCCGCGAGGACGCCGCCGACCGCTGGTTCTCCGAGTTCGGCCCCGAGACCGACATGGCCCGCGCCGCCCCCTCGACCTGCGGCCGCTGCGGCTTCTTCGTCCCCCTGGCCGGCGCCCTGCACGCCGCCTTCGGCGTCTGCGCCAATGCCATGGGCGCCGACGGGCGCGTGGTGCACACCGCGTACGGCTGCGGTGCCCACTCCGATACCGAGCTCCCCACCGGCGCGGGCTCCCCGGCCTACGAGGCCTACGACGACGCCGCCGTCGACCTGATCCCCAATTCCGAGCTCCGCCCCGCCGCGGCGGACGCCGCTGCAACGGGCGAGACGGTCGTTGAGGGCGAGTCCGCCGCGGTCGCCACCGAGGAGTCCGCCGCGGTCGTCGAGACCGATCCGGCCGCGACCGCCGCCGAGATCGCGTCGCCCGCCGAGAATGCGGCACCATCGACCGAGACCGCCGCTGACGCTGAGACCGCACCGGCCGCGACCGCGGTGTCCGCCGAGATCGCGCAGGCAGCCGGGACGGCCGAGTCCACCCCGACCGCCGCCGACGCCCCGGAATCCGCCACTGCCGTTGCCGCCGAGGCGGATTCCGCGTCCCCCGAGCCCGCCGCCCCGCTCGAGTCGGCCCCCGAGTCCCCGGCGGTGTCCGAAGCGGTTGCCCCCGTCTCGGTTCCGGCCCCCGAGGTTCCGGCGTCCGCGTCCCCCGACGCCACCCCGGCCCTGTTCGACATCGACCCGGACTCCCGCTACGACGACGCGTGGGCCGTCACCGAGGTCAAGGTCGACGCCGATCCCACCGCACCCGAGTCGGATCCGTCCGCCGGGTAGCTCCGCCCCGACCGCGGCGCGGCCCGGATCACGGGCCGCGAGAGCCGATCCGGCCACCTGCTCGAATGCGTGGCCGCCGTTCTCCCCATCGCCGCCACGCGCGGCGTCGGCCCCGAGCATCGGACGAACATGTGTCATGGCGGCTGCGCGACACCGGATCTCCGAAGTCGGTTGCGCCTCCTACGGACTCGTTCCCCGGGTACCCACTGCCAGATTCACGAGAGGTGACGATGCGGCACGAGGCCGAGTCGCGACGCCGACATCGAGGAGCCCCATGCAGCCCGGCTCCCCGTCACCCGATCCACTCCTTCGAATCCTCGAAGGAGCCCGTGCGGGGCGTGTCGGCGGTAACGCGTGCGGCCCGGACTTCGACGTTCGGCTCAGGCACGGATCGCGCGCGGGGCATCGCGGCGAGGTGCTCGCCGGCCGCCGAGTGTGGCCGATGCGCGGGGCTGCCTAAGCCGGGGCCCAGGGCCTATCGGGCCGGTGGGCGTGGGGTCCGTGGCCGGGCCTCGGGTACCGGTCCGGCGCGTGGCGGGCGGGTTCGTGCGAGAGTTGCCGCGGTGTGCGCGGTTCGGTGTGATCTGGAGCGGAAGGGGTGCGTGGAGTGAACGGCGACAGGGGAGTGGGGGATCCGTTCGATACCGCTGCGCTGCGGGCCGGGGTGGTGGCCGCGTGGCAGGGGTCGCCGACTCGGCTGCGGGAGGACGCGGCCACCGAGGCCGACCTGGTGCGGTCCGGATACCGGGACCGGCTGCTGACCGAACTGGCGCAGAACGCCGCCGACGCGGCGGCCAAGGCCGGGGTGCCGGGGCGGGTCGCGGTCTGGCTCGAGGGGCGGGTGCTGCACGTCGCCAATACCGGTGTGGGACTGGATGTTACGGGCGTGCACGCGCTGACGGCGTTGCGTGCGTCGAACAAGTCGGCGGCCGAGCCCGCGGTGGGACGGTTCGGCGTCGGGTTCACCGCCGTGCTGACCGTGTCGGAGGAGATCGAATTTCGTTCGCGCGGCGGCTCGGTGCGGTTCTCGCGGGCCGAGACCTGGGCGCTGCTGGGCGCGCAGGGCATCGCCATCCCGGAGACCGAGGCGGAATTCGTGCCGCCCGCGCTGCGGCTGGCCTGGGCGATCGACGAGCGTCCCGCGGTCGGCTTCGACAGCGAGGTCGTGCTGCGCCTGCGCGAGGACGTGGACACCGTCGCGCTGCTCGACGCCATGCGCGCCGAGGCGGTGGATCTGCTGCTGGAGCTACCCGCGCTGACGAGTATTCGCATCGGCGACCACGAGATCGCCAGTGCGGTCACCGAACTCGACGGCGGACTCCAGGAACTGCGCGTCTCGGGCGCGGACCCGCAGACCGACGCCGACGAACGCCGCTGGTGGCAGTACCGCACCAAACACGCCCGCTGGCTGCTGCCGATCCGGGCCGGGCGCCCGGTGGCCGCGCGCCCGGACGTGCTGCGCGCGCCCACCCGCTCGGACGAGGAACTCTCCCTCCCGGCCCTGCTCATCGCCGACATTCCCATGCAGCCGGACCGCCGCCGCCTGCTGCCGGGCGCGCGCCTGGCCGACCTGGCCACCGGCTACGCCGATTTCGCCCGCGCCCTGCCGCCCGCCGACCGCCTGGTCCTGGTCCCGACCCCGGCCTTCGCCCGCAGCGAGGCCGATCACCTGCTGCGCGAGGCCCTGATAGCCGAACTGCGCGAACAGGATTGGCTGCCGGTGCTGACTGTCGAGGGACCCGCCGCCCTCGACCCGGTCTTCGCCGTCGATGCCGCCCTGGCCGCCGCGCCGGCCGGCGCCGAGCTCGGCGAGCAGAACCGCCGCGCGGGCGATACGTCGCCGGGCCACGAGACTTCCGACGACCGCGCCGGCGCGTATGCCGACGATGCAACGCATGTCGGCGACGCAACGCACGCTGACGACGCGGGGCGCGCTGACGATGTAGCGAGCGCCGACGCTGCGGGGCCGGGTGGCGCTGCGGGGCACGACGGTGCAGCGCACGACGACACCGTGCACTCCGACGACCCTTTCCTCGCCGGTGCCGACGACTTCGAGGACGACTCCTGGTCCGTGGTCAGCGGGGCCGTGCCCTCCGCCCCCACCGCCCTCGTCTCGGCCCTCACCGTCGAGCGCCCGCGCCGCGCCAGCGTATTCACCGGTGTGACAAAGGAACTGGCGGCGCTGCTCGCCGACATCGTCGGCCCGCTGGTGCTGCCGGAACTGTCCGGCCGTGCCGCCGCCGACGCGCTGTCGGTGCTGGACGTGCACCGCCTCGGGCTCGCGCGTATCGCGGAGCTCTCGGCGAGCCTCGAGCGCGAGCCGACCTGGTGGTACTCGTTCTACGACGCCCTGGAACCTTTCGTCCAGGATCCGCTCGCGGTCGAGGAACTCGGCGCGCTGGCGGTTCCCCTGGCCGACGGCCGGCTCGTGACCGGCCCGCGCACCGTGGTCCTGGACGACCAGCTGGAGAGCGCGGCCCCCGTGCACTGGGCCCGCCTGGTGCACCCCGAAGCCGCCCACGAACTCCTCGGCCGCCTCGGCGCCCGCCCCGCCACCGCCGAGGATCTGCTCAACGATCCCGGCCTGCAGGCGATCCTGGAGGACGACCCGAGCGACCCGGACACCGTCGACGCGGTGCTGAGCCTGGCCGGGCACGCCGACGCGACGCCCGGCGCGCTGCCCACCTGGCTGAGCCTCATCGAATTGCCTTCCAGCACCGGCGAATTGCTGCCCGCCGACGAGCTCCTGCTGCCCGGCGCTCCGCTGACCGCCCTGCTCGAGGACGACTCCCCGTTCGGCACCGTCGACGCCGAAACCGTTGCGCGCCACGGTGAACAGGCCCTGCGCGCGATCGGCGTCGGCTGGGGCTTCACGGTGATCGCCGAAGCCGATCCGACCGGCCCGGACCATCACCTGGACGGCGCCGAGGAATGGTGGGAGGGCCTGGCCGAGGATCCGCCGGAGCTGCGCGCGGTCCGCGATCTCGACCTGATCGACGAGGACGCGTGGCCGCGGGCGCTGGAGCTGCTGCTGTCCGATCCCGACACCCGCCCGCTGCTGGCCGACCGGGCCGGTTACACCGCCTGGTGGCTGCGCCGCTACGCCCATATCGACGGCGTCCCACTGGGTTTCCACAGACATCCCGACGACACCGACTTCGACGGCCTGCTACCCCGGCTCGACGGTTTCGGGTATCAGGACCTGATCGTGCTGCGCGCGATCCTGGCCGATCCCGAGGTGATGACCGCGCACCTGGCCGAGGAACTGCTCGACGCGCTCGCCGATCCCGCGAAAACCCCGTCGCCCGATGCTGTTTCGCACACCCACCGGCGCCTGTCCACGGCCTTGGCCGACGGCACCCTGGACGTGGAGGACCTGGATCCCCCGCAGCGGGTGCGCGCGCTGTCCGGCGCGGTGATCGACGGCGCGGACGCCCTGGTGCTGGATCGCCCGTGGTTCGGTGCGGTGCTGCCGCCCGAGCGGCTGGTGGCGGGTGACATCGAGCACGCGGAATCCCTTGCGGCCCTGCTGGATCTGCCGCTCGCCTCGCAGGCGGTCACCGCCGAGGTGCTGGGCGAGGGCCGGCACACCGACTGGGCCGCCGAACCGCTGGGTGTGCTGCTGCGCCTGCAATTCGGCGTGTCCGCGCCCACCGGCGCGCTGGTGATCCACGACGAGCTGCGGGTGCGGCTGAGCGGCGCGTACGAGGCGACGGTGGCGGTCACCCTGTGGCAGGACGGGGATGTGACCCACGCCCAGGCGCAGCCGCGCCTGATCACCGGCGCGTAGAACTGGTCCGGCGCGGGCGGCTCCGAAGAGCCACCCGCGCCGGAATGCGGTGGACGGGCCTGCGGCCCAGGGGGATTGGTTCAGGAAGCGTGCGTGCTCACCATGCCGGCGAGGACGTCGAGCTGCTCGCGGACAGCGGCGCTGTCGTTGTCCACGAGCCAGCGCAGCACGATGCCGTCGATGGTGGCCAGGACGAACCGGCTGAGCGTGCCGACGGGAACGTTCCACTGGGTGCCGGTGGCTTCGCGCGCGTGCTCGATGACATCGCCGAGCGTGGAGTCGTTGAACGTGTACTGCTCTCGGGCAATCGCGAGTTTTGCCGGAGTTTGTTCACCTTCGCGAAGTGCGTAGGTGGTGGTTTCGTACGTGAGTAGTTGGCGTTCCGGCGTGGCTTCGATGTTCAACCACATGAGTTCCAGGGCAACGCGCACCAATTTTTGAAGCGCTTCTTTTCCGGTTCCGACGTCTTGCCATACCGTTTCGTTGGCGTCGACGGAATCTCGCAATTCCATCGAAAGCGCCTTGACCAGCTCGGTCATCAGCTGGTCCTTGTTTTCGAAACAGTAATGCACCACACCGAGCGAAACACCGGCAGCCTGCGCCACATCGCGCGTGGTAACCCCTGCCACGCCCTTTTTTTCGGCAAGGCCGATGGCTGCCTCGATAAGGTGGGCCCGTCGTTCTTCGACGCTCAATCGGGAGGACACTCCAGGGAGTTAAGCGCCCGCGAAGCGCCCAGTCAATTCGCGTGCTCGGAAATCTCGCCTGGACGAATGTCCAGTTGTATGGTTCGCTCGCATCCAGGACGAGAGGAGGCGCGAATGGCGCTGTCGGACAACGGAACGGCCGGGGACGATCGGACCGGGCCGGTTTCGCGGGCGATCTCGCGCCGCACGGCGCTCGCGGGCGCGGGGGTGAGCGCGGCGGCGCTGGCCGTGGCCGCGAACCTCGCGCTGCCCCAGACCCGGGCGCACGCCGAATCCGGCGAATACCTGGTCGGAGTGGGCATTTCCGACATAACCGGACCCGCGGCCGAGTGCGGCATGATGGGCTACTCGCAGTTCGGACAGGACACCGCGGGCATCCATCTGCGCCCCCGCGTGCGCGCCTTCGTCTTCGAGGCCGACGGTCAGCGCGTGGCCTACGTGGTCGCCGACAACGGCATGATCTTCCAGTCCGTGCACAACGGCGTCATGCTCGCCCTCGCCCAGCGCTTCGGCGACCGCTACACCGAGCAGAACGTGGTGCTGACCTCCACGCACTCGCACGCGACCTGCGGCGGCGCCGCCCACGACTACGCGTACAACCTCTCGATTCTCGGATTCCAGCAGCAGGTGTTCGACATCGAGGTCGCCGCGATCGTGGAGGCCATCGCCGCCGCGGACGCCGACCTGGCCCCGGGCGAGCTCGACCTGGGTCACGGCGAACTGCACGACGCCAGCGTGAACCGCTCCAAGGTCGCCTTCGATCGCAACCCCGAGGCCGACAAGGCGTTCTTCCCCAACGGCATCGACCCGAACGTCACCGTGCTCTCGCTGCGCCGCGGCGGCCGCCCGGTCGGCGCGATCACCTGGTTCGCCACCCACAACACCTCCATGAGCAACAAGAACCGGCTCATCAGCGGCGACAACAAGGGCTACGCCTCGTACGCCTTCGAGCACACCGAGCACGGCGTGCGCTACCTCGACGGCGCCGATTTCGTGGCCGCCTTCCCACAGACCAATCCGGGTGACATCTCCCCGAACCTGAATCTGAGCCCCACCTCCGGGCCGACGGACAACGAATTCGAGAACACCCGCATCATCGGCGAGCGCCAGTACCACGCCGGCAAGTCGGCGCTGAGTTCCGCGCGGTCCATCGGCGGACCGGTCGGCAGCCTGTTCTGCTACATCGACCTCGCCGACACCGCGGTGGACGGCCGCTGGACCGACAGCGGACAGCCGCGGCACACCGCACCCGCCTGCGCGGGCGTCGCCCTGATCGCGGGCAGCATCGAGGACGGCCCGGGCCTGCCCGGCGTGCCGATCCCCGAGGGCGTGCGCAATCCGTTCGTGGACGCGCTCGGCGGCCCGAACGCGCCGGTGCCGGGCTGGCTGGCCGACGCCCAGGCGCCCAAGGCGATCGTCGCCCCGCTGGGGCTCATGCCGCCGGTGGCCTGGGTGCCGAGCGTGGTGCCGATCCAGCTGGTGCGCATCGGCGAGCTCTATCTCGCCTGTGCCGGTGCGGAATTCACCGTCGTGGCGGGGCTGCGCGTGCGCCGCACGGTGGCCGAGGCCCTGGGCGTGCCGCTGGAGCGGGTGCTCATGCAGGGCTACGCCAACTCCTACCACGAATACGTCACCACCCCCGAGGAATACGACGCCCAGCAGTACGAGGGCGGCTCGACCCTGTACGGCCGCTACACCCTGCCCGCGTACCAGCAGGAGTTCCACCGGCTGGCAACGGCTTTCGCCCAGCGCCAGGGCGTGCCGCGCGGTCCGGCGCCGCGCGACGTCTCGGGCATGCAGCCGAATCTGGTGTCACCGCCCGGTCCGGACGCCACCCCCGCGGGCGCGGCCTTCGGCGATGTCCTGACCCAGCCCGCCGCCGCCTACGCCCCTGGCGATCAGGCCGCGGTGGAGTTCGTCTCGGCGCACCCCAAGCACAACCCGCGCCGCAACGGCACCTTCCTCGAGATCCAGCGCGCCACCGGTTCCGGCTGGACCCGCGTCGCCAACGAGGGCGAATGGCCGGTCAAGTTCTACTGGAGCAAACGCGACGCCGCGGCCTCGGTGGCCCGCTTCACCTGGGACATCCCCGCGGGCACCCCCGCCGGTCGCTACCGCTTCCAGCACTTCGCCGACAACCTGACCTCCGACGGCGCCCTGCACCCCTTCTCCGGGGTCAGCGCCGAGTTCGAGGTGCGCTAGCCCTCCAGGCCCAGCTGGGCGCCCTTGTCGCCGCGGCGCGAGCCGCGGCGCTGGATGGCGAACAGGGTGTAGCCGAGCAGGCCGACGGCCATGCCCATGAGGCAGACCGGGCGGGCGGTGGCCCAGTCGTCGTTGAGGTAGACGGCGATGGTGGCGAGCAGGAAACCGAGGCTGCCGATGGCCAGGACCGGGCGCGGATCGGTGAAACGTGCGGGGATCTGGGGCACCGCGGGCGGCTCGGACTGGTTCACGGGATCCAGCCTAGAAGGTTCGGGGACCGAATGCCGGGCGGGTGCCGGGGGGTGTTCGGGGGTCGCGGGGGCGGGGGTGGGGTACCGGTCGGTACAGCGCCCGTCGGCGCGGAACGAGGCCCGGCACCGGGAGAAGGGGTGGAGCGGACCCCGCGAACCGGCGTCCCGGGCGCGGGTGGTCCCGTATCGTTTGCCTCTGTGACAACGCCTTCCGATATTCGAGCGCTCGCTGGTGAACTCTCACTGGCGGTGGTGCGCTTGACGCGGCATCTGCGGGGGAGGCGCGCCGATGCTCAGATTTCGCTGACTCAGCTCTCCGCGCTCGCGACACTCAATCGCGATGGCGCCATGACGCCCGGCGCACTGGCCGCCCGGGAGCGGGTACAGCCGCCGTCGATGACCCGGGTCATCGCGTCGCTGTCGGAAATGGATCTGGTGGAACGCAATCCGCATCCGACCGACGGCCGGCAGATCATCGTGTCGCTGTCCGAGCAGGGGCGCGCGCTCATCGCCGACGAGACCCATGCCCGGGAGGCCTGGATGACCGAGCAGCTGGGCGGGTTGACCCCGGATCAGCTCGCGGTGCTCGAACAGGCCGTGTCCATCATGAAGACCATCGTCGCCGAATCGGAGTGAGCGAGCGCGGCTCGTGCCGCGCCCGCGTCGAAACCACTTGCCGCGCGGCGGCTCTCAGGCTCCCCAGGCCCGATCGGACGGCACGATCTCGCGCCCGAGCGGGAACAGCGACACCGGGATCAGCTTGAGATTCGCCCAGGCGAAGGGGATTCCGATGATGGTGATCGCGAGCGCGATGCTGGTGAACAGGTGCCCCAGCGCCAGCCACCAGCCGGCCACCACGAGCCACACGATGTTGCCGAGCATCGACGGCACGCCCGCGCCCGGCTTCTCCACCGCTTCGCGGCCGAACGGCCACAGCACGAAGGACGCGATCCGGAAGGACGCGATGCCCCAGGGGATGGTCACGATGAGCACGCAGCAGATGAGTCCGGCGATCACGTAGCCCACCGCCATCCAGAATCCCACCAGGACTAGCCACAGGATGTTCAGAATCAGCTGGATCGGCTTCACGCCTCCAGCATGCCAGCGCGCCGCGCTGCCGACCACCGGGAAAACCCTGAATTCGTCGGTGGCGGCGCTGACGGGGGTGGATCGGAAAGCCCGGGGATCCCCCGATCGGGGCCGAGGCAGCCTCGCGCCGGTGTTAATCTTCGGCTATTCATTGAATATTGACTGCTCTATCGCAAATGGCGTGTGCACATGACTGTCCACATGAACAGGAGCAATGAATGAGCAAATATTCTCGGTGGGGTGCGGGCGCGGCGGCGCTGGCGCTGGCCGCGACGGGCGCGCTGAGCGGCTGCGGCAACGAGAGCGATTCCAATTCCTCCGATGCCCGGACCTCCGATCGCACCACGACCACCGGCGCGGCCGCGGCGTCGCCCGGATCCACCGCGCCGCGCAATCCCTACCTGGCGGCCGACAGATACGCCATCACCCACCTGGACTCCGCCCAGTCGGACAGCTTCCCGGATCCCATCCCGCGCGGCACCTTCACCATCGACCCGGCCGTCATGCCGCGGGTGCCGGTCGGCCCGGTCAACATCATGACCCTGGCCTCGACCGACAAGGACTACCGCTGGATCTCCTCCACCCAGGGCGTGCGCTACGTCGACGTCTCCGACGGCGGCTTCCGGCAGGTCGCCGGGCTGGACACCCCCGGCAGTGCGCCGATCTCCGAGCAGGCGCTGGATCAGGTTCTCGATCAGCGGTTCACCGATGTCGAGCAGATCGAGAGCGCGGTCCAGCAGGACTGGAAGGTGGATTGGACGCGGATCGCCAACGGCGTCTACGGCATGGTCGACCGGGACAACCGCGTCTACTACAACACCTTCGACTCCCAGCTCTACATCTTCGGGCTGCGGGACAAGGACAAGCCCGAGGACGGCATCGAGGTCGTGAAACACCTCGATCTGAAGCCGTTCCTGGGGTCGGGGCAGACCACCCTGGGTATGTCGGAGAACGTCGTCGGCGTGAGCATGACCTACGACGGCCACGTGGTCGTGGCCTCCTCACGCGGGCTGCTGCTGTTCGACCGAGCGCTGGAGAACGAGCCGAAGCAGGTGCGGTTCTCCGACGACGAGACCATCTCGAACTCGATGGCCAACGACGAGGACGGCGGGATCTACGTCGCCAGCGACAAGTTCATGCACAAGGTGGTGTGGACGGGCAGCGAGCTGTCCACGAAGGAGAGCGACGGCGCGTGGTCCGCGCCCTACGACTTCGGGGAGCAGCCGCCCGCGGTGAAGTTCGGGATCGGCACCGGTTCGACGCCGACCCTCATGGGCTTCGGAGAGGGCGAGGACGAACTGGTGGTGATCACCGACGGCGCGAACCGGATGAAACTGGTCGCGTTCTGGCGCAACAAGATTCCCGACGGCTTCCAGAAGAAGGCGGGGACGAAGTCGAACCGGATCGCCGATCAGATCGCGGTCACCGCCGGGCTGCCGGAACCGCTGCCCGAGTTCGTGCAGTCCGAGCAGTCGGTGGTGGTGAACGGGTACGGCGCGTTCGTCGTGCAGAACATCGGCGACGGCGGCTCCCAGGACCGGCTCATCGACGTGCTGGCCAACGGCCCGGTCGACGCGCCGCCGCACGGCATGCAGCGCTTCGAATGGGATCCGGCGGCGGACAAGTGGAACTCGGTGTGGACGCGCGGTGACGTGGTGTCCACCTCCATGGTTCCGGCGGTATCGAGTTCGGCGGGCGTCGTTTTCGTGAACGGGTACTCCGCCGCCGACGGCTGGGAGGTCACCGGCCTGGACTGGAAGACCGGGGAAACGGTGCACCGCACCATCTTCGGTCAATCCAACCTGGGCAACGGCGCCTACGCGATCGTCGAGGGCCTGCCCAACGGCGACCTGCTGTTCAACAGCATCGGCGGGCCGTTCCGCGCGAAGATCGCGGACGAGTAGCGGGCGAGACGAGAACGGAAACGGCCGGGCGGCAGTCACTTTGCCGCCCGGCCGTCGTACGGTCCGGAGTCTTCACCCCACCCGGATCAGAAGAACCAGCCGAGTTCCGCGTCCCGATCGGTGGTCAGCGCCCGGTCGAACGCGGCCAGTCGTTCGGCGTCCTTGGCCTGGATCCGGTTGGCGGTGGCCAGGACCCGGGCCCGGTGCGCGCCCAGGTACAGGCTGCCGAGGGTGTCGATGCTCAGCTCGATATCGGCCGGGCGCGTGGTCGGCTCGCACTCGGCCACCCCGTCGCGCACCCGCAGCGCGAACGTCCCGCCCGCCTCGCGGAACGAATCCTCCACGCCCAGCACCACATCCAGGTTCCCGGTGTAGGTCCGTGCGGTGAGCGCGGTGGGAACGTCCATGACGCGCAGCCAGAGCCCGTCGTAGCGGCTCTTGACGCGCACCAGGCGGGGATCGGTCAGCAGGTAGGGGAGCGGGTCGTCATCGGTGAGCGAGGCCTCGATCCGGTCGGTCAGATCCAGGCTCAGCAGCACGCGCCACAGCGCGATGTGCGCCTCGGTGGTGACCGCGCGCAATTCCGCGACGGTGGTGACGTTCTCGTGTTCGCCCCACTTGCGGCGGTAGAGCGCGTAGCCGTCCGGATGGGTCAGCACGAACAGGGTCGAGGCCCCGTCGCGATAGCGGTCGGGGTCGGCGAACCAGATGTTCCAGTTGGCGTCGGGGCGGTCCTGCCCGCCGGGCACCAGCCGCCGCCAGCGGTCGTACACCTCGCGCACATGGTCCTTGGACGCGTCCACCGTCGCCAGCCGCACCCCGCCGGGATCGGGTGTGGTGGAGCGGAATTCGGCCCGGTGCCGGTCGATGGACACCTCGTTCATCGCGGTGGCGGGGCCGTAGCCGAAGCGGCCGTAGATGGTGCCCTCGCTGGCGGTGAAGATGGTCAGCGGCAGGCCCTCGGCCTCGGTGCGCGCGTGCTGTTCGGTGTAGAGCGAGCGCAGGATGCCGCGCCGGCGGTGCGTGGGGGCGACCGTGACCGAGGAGACGCCCGCGGCCTGGACGGTGGCCTCGCCGGGCACGGTGACCGTCATGACGCGGTCCACGGTGTGTCCCACGATCTGCCCGTCGTCGACGGCGACGATCGCGCGTTCGATGGGGAAGATGCCGGGGATGTTCTCGATCTCGGGTGGGTCGTAGCGCATGCCGAAGCAGATCTCGGCCAGTTGCACGATCGCGGGGAAGTCGTTCTCGGTGGCAGAGCGCAGAATGATGTTCGATGCCATGACCGAACCATCCCATGAATTCGGGGTCGTCCGCATTCGGTTTTTACTGAGAATCGGGCCGTGCCCCGTAAAGATCGCGGAGACTCGGGTGGCGGCCCGCTGTGTCGGTCGCTGCCGGTCGTACTCGCGCAGGTCAGGCGGCTCCCGAAGATCATCGGGGACGGCCTACGCGACGAACCCGCCCCCGGAATTCCAGGGACGGGTTCGTGAGCGTGTTACCGCTGTTTACCGCTCGTTGATGCCGATGTAGTCGCGCTCTTCGTAGCCGGTGTAGATCTGGCGCGGGCGGCCGATCTTGAGCGGCTCGGAGTGCATCTCGCGCCAGTGGGCGATCCAGCCCGGCAGGCGGCCCATGGCGAACAGCACGGTGAACATGCGGGTCGGGAAGCCCATGGCGCGGTAGATGACGCCGGTGTAGAAGTCGACGTTCGGGTACAGGCGACGCTCGATGAAGTACTCGTCGGTGAGGGCGGCCTCTTCGAGGGCCTTGGCGATGTCCAGCAGCTGGTCGTCGCCGCCGATCTTGGCCAGGATGGTGTCCGCGACCTGCTTGACCAGCGCGGCGCGCGGGTCGTAGTTGCGGTAGACGCGGTGCCCGAAGCCCATGAGCTTCACGCCGTCTTCCTTGTTCTTGACCTTGCGGACGAACTCCTTGACGTCGCCGCCGTTCGCCTTGATCTCGTCGAGCATCTCGAGCACGGCCTGGTTCGCGCCGCCGTGCAGCGGGCCCCAGAGCGCGTTGATGCCGCCGGAGACGGAGGTGAACAGGTTGGCGTCGGACGAACCGACAAGGCGCACAGTCGAAGTCGAGCAGTTCTGCTCGTGGTCGGCGTGCAGGATGAGCAGCATGTCCAGGGCCGCGGCGACCTCGGGGTCGACCTCGTACGGCTCGGCCGGGAAGCCGAAGGTCATGCGCAGGAAGTTCTCGACCAGGCTCAGCGAGTTGTCCGGGTACAGGAAGGGCTGGCCGACCGACTTCTTGTAGGCGTAGGCCGCGATGGTGGGCAGCTTGGCCAGGAGTCTGATGGTGGACAGCTCGACCTGCTCGGGATCGCGGGGATCGAGCGAGTCCTGGTAGTACGCGGACAGCGCGTTCACCGCCGAGGACAGCACCGGCATCGGGTGCGCGTTGCGCGGGAAGCCGTCGAAGAACCGCTTGAGGTCCTCGTGCAGCAGGGTGTGCCGGCGAATGCGGTTGGTGAAGTCGTCCAGCTGGGCCGGGGTCGGCAGCTCGCCGTAGATGAGCAGGTAGCTGACCTCGATGAAGGTCGACTTGCCCGCCAGCTGCTCGATCGGGTAGCCGCGGTACCGCAGGATGCCGGCCTCACCGTCGATGTAGGTGATGGCGGACTTGGTCGCCGCGGTGTTCATGAAGCCGGGGTCGTAGGTCACGAACCCGGTGCTGGCCAGCAGCTTGCCCAGGTCGATCCCGTCGTTGCCCTCGACCGCCTTGGTGACGGTCATCGGGTACTCGCCACCGGGGTAGGACAACACCGGCTTGGCGTCTGCGTCGACGTTGATGATGTTCTCAGCGGGCACGGAAGGATCCCTCTCAGGCTTGAAACCATAGGCATCGGACGCGGATGGCGACGACGCGCTTGGTTCAACGCTAGTCGCTGTCCAGTACGCCCGAGTAATGAGGGTGGTCAATAACTACCTCACAGTCGCCTCGTTCGGACGTGAGGTGCGGTGCGGTCATGTGGTATCCGCATGAACCGCCCCCTCCCCATGATCAACCGCGCTGATCACCGCACCCGGGCGTGTCTCCCGGCGCTCGTCACCGCGCGGGCTTGTCGCCCCCGCCGTGGCCCTTGTCGCCACCCTCCTGTGCGGGCTGGTCGGACGAGGTGCAGGGCTGCCCGTAGACGCACGGAGCGGCCTTGTCGCCGCCCTCGGAGCCCGGCGAGTTGTCCGCATCGGACGCGGGCGCGCCGCGGTACTCGAGCCACGAGTGATCGGGCGTGACGGCGGCCGCGGTGCCCACGCCGTAGGCGGCGAAGCAGAGTGCGATCGCGGCGAGGATCCCGGCGATGACAGTGGCGATGGTGCGCATGATTTCCCTCCCTGGTGAAACGGCTGAACTCGGTCCCTGCTGGACCGGATCGAGCCTAGGAAGACCAGGCCGCGGCGTCCCCTCGCATCGCTCCGATTCCGGTATCGCCGCAGGTGGAAAGGGTGGACCGGTTGTCCGGTCCGGATGCCGGATGCCCCGGACCGGCTCGGCTCGCGGGTGTCCGGCTCAGATGCGCCCGCCCTGAACACTCGGGCCGCCGTTGGAGTTGGGCGTGGTGCGGCCCCGGTCCTGCCCGCCCTTCTGGTTCGCGCACGAATTCTTGGTGCTGCACCCGGTGCCGCCGCCGCGTCCGCCGCCCTGCGGCTTCGCGCCGACGACCTCGTCGACCTGCGAGGTGACGGGTGCGGCCGGTGCGGTGTCCATGGCGCTGATCCCGAACCCACCGAGTCCGATAGCGACTACGGCTACCGCTCCGGCGGTGGCCTTGGCGATGGTGCGCATGTTTCCCCCTGCTGAATTCTTTTGCTGTGCAGTCCTTTTCGGACATGAACAACAATAGGTAAGGGGGCTTGCCGTTCGCTTTCGATCTGCTAGCGACCCCGCCGCGCCGCGGTGGTCAGGAAGCCTGAACCTCGGAATGGGCGCGGGCCACGCGGTATCGGATGAACGCCGGGAAGACCAGGGCCGCGACCACCATGCCGATCACCACCAGGACACCGCCGCCGGCCGCTGCGGCAGCAGTACCCACCGCGGCGGCCGCGAAACCGTGCGCAACATCACCGATGCGAGGGCCGCCGGCCACCACCACGATGAACACGCCCTGGAGGCGGCCGCGCATCTCGTCGGTCGCCACCGACTGCAGCATCGTGGTGCGCAGGGCCGCGGAGAACATGTCGACCGCACCGCCGAAGGCCAGGCAGGCGAACGCGATCCAGAGCGCGACCGTCACCGTCAGGCCGTGGCCCGCCGCGCCCACGGCGACGCCGAAGCCGACCATCGCCAGGCCCCACAGCACGATGAGCCACACCACCGCCAGGCCCTGGCGGCGAATGCGGGTGAGCCAGCCGGAGAACACCCCGCCCAGCACCGCGCCCACCGACATGGCCGCGAACAGCAGGCCCAGCGCGTGCCCGCTGCTCTCGGTGTCGCCGAAACTGTCCTGCGCCATCTCCGGGAACAGCGCGCGCGGCATGCCGAAGACCATCGCCACCACGTCGACGGCGAAGGAGGCCAGCAGGATTCGCTGGGTGGCCAGGTAGACGAAGCCGTCGGCGACCTCGCGCAGCCCGGCGCGGCGGGCCTCGCCGGTGGGCGGGATCGGGGGCAGCTTCCAGGTGGCCCACAGCGTCGCCAGCAGCGCGAGCGCGTCGAGCAGGTACAGCGTGGCCAGGCCGCTGAGCGGAATCATCATGCCCGCCATGACCGGACCGGCGATGGCGCCGAACTGCATGACCGTCATGGACAGCGAATTGGCCGCCGGCAGTTGCGCTTCGGGCAGCAGCCGCGGATAGATGGCGGCGCGGGCGGGCTGATTGACCGCGAAGAACGCCTGCTGCACCGAGAACAGGCCGAGGATCAGCCACACGTTGTTCAGCTCGGCCGCGGCCTGGGCCCAGAACGCCAGCGCGGTCAGCCCGGTGCCCGCGCCGGTGATGAGCAGCAGCTTGCGCCGGTCCATCACATCGGCCAGTGCGCCGCCCCAGAGGCCGAAGACCACCAGCGGCACCAGGCCGAAGAGTCCGGCCAGGCCGACGTACGAGGAGCTGTGGGTGATGTCGTAGAGCTGTTTGGGCACCGCCACCACCGATAGCTGCGCGCCGATGACGGTGACCACGCCGGTGGTCCACAACCGCCGGAAGTCCGGGTTGCGCAGGGGAGTGATATCGGCGAGCAGTTTCACCGGCGTGAGAGTAGCGGCGGAAAACCGCTGGCGGCTAGGGCTTTAGGGAGAAACATCCCATCATTTGGACGTGATTCATCCCACGAGTTATTACCTTGTCGAACCGCGCCTTCGATGCGGTCGCACGGCCCCGGCGACCGGTTCGGCATCCCGGCCGCCCACCCCGGACGCACAGCCGCCGGGCCCGCAGGCATCGGCGCGGGGTTCTCCGGGTCCGCGGCCCGGGGCGCAGCTACCTCCACTGCCTCCTCGTTCAGGGCTGCAGCCGCTCGACTTTCATGGCCGCGACGTCGGTGTTCCCCGGCTCCAGGGTGACCCGCAGCCGGTTGTGCATCCGGCTGCGCCGCCCCTGCCAGAACTCCAGGTACTCCGGTCGAATCTGGAACCCGCCCCACCGCGGCGGCACCGGAATCGATTCCACGCTCTCGAATCGGGCCGCGGTGTCGAGCAGCCGCTGATCCAGCTCCGCGCGCGAGGCGATGGTCCGGGACTGCTCCGAGGCCCACGCCCCCAGCTGCGATCCGCGCGGGCGCGAGCGCCAGTACACCTCGGTGACCTCCGGCGCGACCCGGTGCACCGGCCCGCGGACCGTCACCTGCCTGCCCAGCGCGGGCCAGGCGAAGGTGGCCGAGGCGTACGGCGTCGCGATGAGTTGACGGCCCTTGGCGGAATCGTAATTCGTGTAAAAAGTCACACCCTCGGGCGAGAGTCCCTTGCACAGCACGGTGCGCGACGCCGGCCGCGGACCCGCGTCGGTGAGCTCGACGGTGGCGATCACCATGGCGTTGGGATCGGTCACGCCCGCCCCCGTCGCGTGCTCGATCCAATTGCGCAGCAACGGTTCCCAGCCGTGCGCGAGCCAGCTCTCGTCGAGGTCGGTTTCCGGGCCCGGATGATTGTCCCCGGCGTCCACCCCGTACTCCACCCGCAGGGCCGAGAGATCGAGGTCGGGAGTGGCGTAATTCTCCTGGTCGGGCATGGGCCAGACGTTACTCCCGAGTAATCCTCGCGTTAAGGTCTAGGGGATCGGCGTGGTCGCCCAGCGATCGGGTGACCCGACTTTGCAAGGAGAGTCACAACATGACTGCCAGCGCTGCGGCCAGCCCTGTCATCCCCGCTGATTTCGTCAGCGGCCTCGAAGGCGTGGTGGCGTTCACCACCGACATCGCCGAACCGGACAAGGATGGCGGCGCGCTGCGCTACCGCGGCGTCGACATCGAGGACCTGGTCGCGAACCGGGTCACCTTCGGTGACGTGTGGTCGCTCCTGGTCGACGGCGAGTTCGGCCACGGCCTCCCGCCCGCCGAGCCCTTCCCGCTGCCGATCCACACCGGCGACGTCCGCGTCGACGTGCAGGCCGGTCTGGCCATGCTCGCCCCCATCTGGGGCTACCAGCCGCTGCTGGACATCGACGACGAGACCGCCCGCGACAACCTCGCGCGCGCCTCGGTCATGGCGCTGTCGTACGTCGCGCAGTCCGCGCGCGGCATCTACCAGCCGGCCGTGCCGCAGAAGCAGATCGACGAGTGCACCACCATCACCGAGCGGTTCATGACCCGCTGGAAGGGTGACCCGGACCCCAAGCACACCGAGGCCATCGACGCCTACTGGGTATCGGCCGCCGAGCACGGCATGAACGCCTCCACCTTCACCGCCCGCGTCATCGCCTCCACCGGCGCCGACGTGGCCGCCTCGCTGTCCGGCGCCATCGGCGCCATGTCGGGCCCGCTGCACGGCGGCGCCCCGGCCCGCGTGCTCCCGATGATCGAGGCCGTCGAGAAGTCGGGCGACGCCCGGGCACTGGTCAAGGGCATCCTGGACCGCAAGGAGAAGCTCATGGGCTTCGGGCACCGGGTCTACCGGGCCGAGGACCCGCGTGCCCGCGTGCTGCGCGCCACCGCCCAGCGCCTGGACGCCCCGCGTTTCGAGGTCGCCGCCGCGCTGGAGCAGGCCGCCCTGGCCGAACTGCGTGAGCGTCGTCCCGATCGCGCCATCGAGACCAACGTCGAGTTCTGGGCCGCGGTCATCCTGGACTTCGCCGAGGTGCCGGCGCACATGATGCCCGCCATGTTCACCTGCGGCCGCACCGCGGGCTGGTGCGCGCACATCCTGGAGCAGAAGAAGCTCGGCAAGCTGGTCCGCCCGGCCGCCATCTACACCGGCCCGGCCCCGCGCCTGCCCGAGACCGTGGTCGGCTGGGAGACCGTCGTCCGCAAGTGATGTCCGCGCGCGAGTGTCACCCGGCCCCGGGTGACGCCGGGCGGGACCTGCCAGGGTTCCCGTAAGCATCGTTCTCCCAATACAAGTCGTGGGGGGGGGGGGGGGGGGAGGGCAGGCCCCCCAGATGGTGGGGGGGGGGGGGGACAAAAAAGGGGAAGAAAACCACCTCTAAA
>NZ_JBSHMS010000020.1:0-27314 GCF_053645575.1 Nocardia sp. NPDC055321 | reverse complement strand
GGGGGGGGGGGTGGCTCTTCTGCCTGCTTAACGTGCTCGTCTTGGAGCCTCTGCGCGCGCCGGCGCCGGCCCCCGACCCCCCCCCCCCCCACGACTGTTTTCGGGGGTGACCCGGAACTACTGGGTCTTCACCACGATGCTCTTGACGATCTTGTCCGCGAAGGTCTGCTTCTTGTCGTCCCACAGCGGCCACAGGAAGCCCAGGTAGCAGGGCAGGGCGTCGAGGATGTGGGCGAAGCGCCGGCCGATCGCCGTGCCCGCGCCGAGCAGCTGGCCGTCGGCTTCGCGGATCACGCGAATCTTGAGGGCCTTCTTGCCCGGGGTCTGACCGGTGGTGCCCTCGAGGTAGCCCTGGAAGAGCAGGCCCGCGAGGCTGGCGACGAACGCCAGCACCATCACGACAGCGCCGACGGCGGACAGCCCGCCGCCGGTGCAGGGTTCGTAACTCGTGCTGTCGAAATCACAGCTGAGCGGCTCGGTGAAGGCGGCACGCGCGATGATGTTCAGCAGCATGCCGGGCAGCGAGAAGATGAGCATGTCGATCAGGAACGCGCCGGCGCGAGAACCCCAGTCCGCCAGCACACCCTGCGGCGCGCCGTAGGGGGAGTACCCCGGCTGCGGTGCCCCGTACGCGGGCTGCTGCGGCGCGCCGTAGCCGCTCTGCGGAGCGCCGTACGCGGGCTGCTGGGGAGCGCCGTATCCCGGCTGGGGCGCGCCGTACGCGGGTTGCTGCGGCGCCCCGTACCCCGGCTGAGGAGCTCCGTACCCGGGTTGCGGTGCGCCGTAACCCGGTTGGGGCTGCTGCGGGTAGCCACCGTAGCCGGGCTGCGCGTCGTAGCCGGGCGCACCCTGCTGCGGCGGGTAGGAGAAACCCCCGGGCTGCTGCGGCTGCTGCGGATAGGGGTTGTTCGGGTAGGTCATGTAAATCCTTGTGCGGAGAATGAAATCAGCCGTGTGGCCGTACCGTGCGGCAGTTGCCGCTGATTGGCTCGGCCTCGTGGCGACCCAACCGATTACAGTCTGGTATACGACGGCCGTGTCTGCGCGCCGGGGCTGGTGGGATGTGAGAAAAGCTGCCCCGAAAGGCCATTCGGCCCGGCCGGTGGCGAATCGGTTGCCGGTCGGCTACATCTGGAAAAACGCTGATTCCGGCGCTGGCCACCGGGTTTGGATTCGCATAGCCTGCATCGGTGCTGGACCACCGATTGCCGCGTCGCGGTTTCCTGACCGCGGGCGCGGTCCTGGCCGCCGGCCTCGTGACCGCCGGCTGCGGTGTGGCGAACGGTAATTCGTCCGACCACATCCTGGAATCCGCGCCGAACCCCGCCGACCCGCGCCTGGTGCCCGCGAATCTGCCGGTCACCCTCGCCGACGGCGGCACCGCCGCGGTGGTGGCCAAATACGCCGGGCACAAACCGAGCCGGTGGGGCCCCGACCTGTCCGGGATCCGCACCTCGTTCGCGGCGCAGGGCAAACAATTCGCCCTGACCCTGGACGCCTGCGGGGGCCCGGGCAACAACGACATCGACGAGAACCTGCTGAGTCTGCTCATAGCCCAGCGCATTCCGGCGACCCTGTTCCTCAACAAGCGCTGGATCGACGCCAATCCGGCGCGTGCCGAGCAACTGGCGGGCAACCCGCTGTTCGAGCTCGCCAACCATGGCGTCGCCCACAAGCCGCTTTCGGTGAACGGCCGCGCGGCCTACGAGATCAGGGGAACCGCGTCCGTGCAGGAGGCGGTCGACGAGGTCTGGCTCAATCACGAGCGCCTCACCGCGGTCGCCGGCCGCGCACCGCGCTTCTTCCGTCCCGGCACCGCGCACTACGACGATCTGGGCGTCTCGATCGTGCAGGACCTCGGCGAAACCCCGATCGGCTACACGATCAACGCCGACTACGGCGCCACCGCCACCGCCGCCCAGGTGCAGTCCGGGCTGCTCGCCGCCAAGCCCGGCGGCATCGCGCTCGCCCACATGCACCGGCCGCGCTCGGGGACGGCGGCCGGTCTGTTCGGGGCCCTGCCCGCGCTGCGCGACAAGGGTTTCGAGTTCGTCCATCTGCCGTAGCCGAAGGATTGCCCGTCCGGGATCGGCGCCCTTTCCCCGCGCCGAATCGGATAGTCGCCCGCGGGTTGCGCTCGTCCGGCGTGCCCCGGGCGGAACCGTCAGCGTCCCGCGCGCGACGCGGCCCAGTCCACCGCCACCGAGTCGCCCCGGTCCACCGTGAAGAAGGCGACCTCCAGCCGCGCGCCCAGATCCACCAGCTCCAGCGCGGCCAGCGGCACGGGCGTGACGAGCCGCACCCGCCACGGACCCGGTTCGTCCCAGGCTCGCAACTCCAGATCCAGGCGCAGCACCGGATCCTCGCGCCCGGAGTAGTCGGCCGCCACCGGGCTCGCGGCCAGCACGGTGGCCCGCGCCCGCCGGCCGTGCCCGAGAATCGTCGCGATGTTCGCGCGCGCGGACTCCCCGGGCGCGGGCACGTAGATCACCAGCCGGTCCGGGTCGCCGGGGTCGACGCGGCAGGCCACCGTATCGCCGGGCTGGGTCCACACCAGGTCGGCGGCGGTGATGCGCTGGCGGATCCGGGTCTCGTAGGGATGGCGGCCCTCCAGGCGCACCCGGACCCGGAGTTCGTGCCCGCCGGCGGTGTCCGGACCGGGCGCTCGCACGCTCAGCACGGTCGCCACGCCCTCGCTGCCGTGCAGCAGCAGTTCGCGGCGCCCGGCCTCGTCCAGGTCCGGACCGCGCCGGGCGAGGCCCCGGGAGCCGAACTGGGTCGACAGCCGCGCCAGGAATCCGGGCCCGCGCTGCCCGCCCGGCGCCGCCCCCGGACCGCGGCCCGGCGATGCTTCCGGGCTATAACCATGTGGCCCAGCCGAATTCGCGAACGCTCCGGACTCGTCGGGGGTGACGTCCGGGCGCACGTGTTCGGCCATGTCCATGGCTGTGCACCGTAACGGCTGTGTGGCCCGCGCCACAGCGATACTCGCCGGTTGCCCGGGACCGGCCGCCGATCGCGTTGCCGGGCCCACCCACTCGATTCACCCGGTACCGGCAGGCTTTAGTCTTGTCGCCATGACCTCTGCGTTCCCGACCATCCCCGACGATCTCAAGCCCGCCGACGGACGGTTCGGCTGCGGACCCTCCAAGGTGCGTCCCGAACAGCTGCAGTCCCTGGTGGATACCGGCGCCTCGGTGTTCGGCACCTCGCACCGGCAGAAGCCGGTCAAGGACGTGGTGGCCCGGGTGCGTTCGGGCCTGCGCGAATTGTTCGCCCTGCCCGACGGTTACGAGGTCGTGCTCGGCAACGGCGGCACCACCGCGTTCTGGGACGCGGCCGCCTTCGGTCTCATCCGCGAGAAGTCGCTGCACCTGACCAACGGCGAGTTCTCCTCGAAGTTCGCCTCGGTCGCCAAGGCCAACCCCTTCATCGGCGACCCGATCGTGGTCAAGGCCGAGCCGGGCAGCGCGCCCGAGCCGACCTCCGATCCCTCGGTCGACCTCATCGGCTGGGCCCACAACGAGACCTCGACCGGTGTCGCCATCCCGGTCTCGCGTCCCGCGGGTTCGGAGAACGCCCTGATCGCCATCGACGCCACCTCCGGCGCGGGCGGTCTGCCGGTGAACATCGCCGATTCCGACGTGTACTACTTCGCGCCGCAGAAGTGCTTCGCCGCCGACGGTGGCCTGTGGATCGCGCTCATGAGCCCGGCCGCGCTGGCGCGCGTGGAGGAGATCAAGAACTCGGGTCGCTTCACCCCCGAATTCCTGTCGCTGCCCATCGCGATCGACAACAGCACCAAGGATCAGACCTACAACACCCCGGCGCTCGCCACACTGTTGCTGTTCGCCAACCAGATCGAGTGGATGAACGGCAACGGCGGTCTGGACTGGGCCGTGAAGCGCACCGCCGATTCGTCCTCGCGCCTGTACTCGTGGGCCGAGACCAGCGAATACGCGACCCCGTTCGTCGCCAACCCCGATCACCGCTCGCAGGTTGTCGGCACCATCGACTTCGTCGAGTCGGTCGATGCCGCACAGGTTGCGAAGGTGCTGCGCGCCAACGGAATCGTCGACACCGAGCCGTACCGTAAGCTGGGTCGTAACCAGCTGCGCGTCGGCATGTTCCCGGCCATCGACCCCGAGGACGTGTCGCAGCTGACCCGCAGCATCGATTGGGTCGTCGAAAACATCGGCTGATACCCGTAATTCGGCGCCGGTCCGCTCCGAGCGGAGGGTGCCGAAAGAGACACCATATGCGGCGCGAGAGTCTGGCGACAGATTTTCGCGCCGCGTGTCTTGCCCCACGAATCACAGAAGTGCACTACTGTTCCAGAACGTGGGCGGTGTCGCGAGCCTGTCAGCTGTTTATAGAAGCAGCACTGTGCTAGATGCAGTGACAAGGAGGTAACGGTGCGTGAACTTCGAGTAATCGGATTGACGCCCGATTCCACACACATCGTGTGCATCGATACCGAGAGCGGTCAGAAGTACCGCCTCGCCGCCGACGACAAACTGCGCGCCGCTGCCCGCGGAGATCTTGCCCGGTTCGGACAAATCGAGATCGAAACGGAAGCCACGATGCGCCCTCGCGATATCCAGGCACGAATCCGTGCCGGTGCCTCGGTGGAGCAGGTCACCGAAGAATCCGGTATGCCCGCGAGCCGGGTGGAACGTTTCGCGTACCCCGTGCTGCTCGAACGCGCCCGCGCCGCCGAACTGGCGCAGAAGGCCCATCCGGTCCGCAACGACGGCCCGGCCATCGAAACCCTCATCGAGATCGTCTCCGCGGCCTTCGCCGAGCGCGGCCACAACATCGAGGTCGCCGAGTGGGACGCCTGGAAGGACGAGAAGGGCTACTGGGTCGCTCAATTGCAGTGGCAGGCCGGACGTTCGGTCATCGCCGCGCACTGGCGCTACCAGCCCGACGCGCACGGCGGCTCAGTGGTGCCGCTCGATGATCCCGCCGCCGATCTGATCGACCCCGACTTCGGCCGCGCCCTGCGCGGCCTGGCCACGATCCTGCCCGACCAGACCGAGTCCGCCGTGGTCGAGACCGTACCGGCGCCCGCGCCGCGCGAGGAGCGCGCCGAGTACGAGGCCACCTCGGCCCGGGTCACCGGTCAGCAGGACCTGGACGGCTACTACGAGCAGCGCGCGGCCGTCGGCGACGGCACCGTGCCCGCGGTGACGGCGGCCGCCCCGGCACCGGCGCCGATCGCGCCCTCCGCCCCGGCGACCCCGAATCCGCCCGCCGCACCGGCGCATTCGGCCCCGGTGCACACCGCTCCCGCGCATACGGCGCCCGCGCACCAGGCGCCCGCGCAGCCGGCCCCCGAGCCCGTCGCTCCGGCCGCGCCCGCTCCGGCGCCCGCGGCCCCGCCCGCCGAGCCCGCGCCCGCCCCGGCCGCCGCCGCGGCGTCCTCGGCTCCGGCCGCGAGCGCGGACAAGCCCGCGACCAAACCGGCCGCGCCCAAGCAGAACCGTGCCAAGCGCGGCGGCAAGGCGCCCATGCCGTCCTGGGAGGACGTGCTGCTGGGCGTGCGCAGCTCGGGTCACTGAGTTCGCGCGACACCGCGGGACACCCGGTCGCGGCGGCCGCTGCCCGCCGTGGCCGCTCGGCCATTTCCACGTGATCGGCGGCCGAGTTCGCCGCGCCGGTAACAACGTTGGGCAACGGCGACA
Source organism: Nocardia sp. NPDC055321 (assembly GCF_053645575.1). Classification (NCBI taxonomy): domain Bacteria; kingdom Bacillati; phylum Actinomycetota; class Actinomycetes; order Mycobacteriales; family Nocardiaceae; genus Nocardia; species Nocardia sp. NPDC055321. The sequence goes on along the minus strand of NZ_JBSHMS010000020.1, from coordinate 21,627 downwards.
TTTCGGCCGCCGGTGCGGGTAGATTTTGACGTGGTGGCGGTGGTTGCCGGGTTGACTCCACGCCGACGCCGACAACGGCCACCGGGTGTTGCTCAAGAGTTGCCAACTTGGGTCGCAACAATCGGGAGGTGCCGTAAGTGCCGTCCACAGTCTCTTCGCTCTGGTACGTCGATGCTCCCGACCCCGCCGCCGTGCTCCGCGCGCACCCCGGGCCCGATCCCGAAGCCGCGCTGGCCCTGGCCAGACAGCTCAATCCCGACCGCGACGTCGTGCCCGCCGCCGCGGGCACCATGAAGGTCTGGGGCGGCCCGGATCCGGAATCGACGTACATCGGCTGCTATCCCGGCGTCACCGTCGTGTGCTCGGCGCAGGCCGCGCTGCCCCGGCCCACCGCCCTGCCCGAACTACTGGTCCGGCCGCTCGCCTCCGAGCACACCTATCTCGTCTCCTACGACCTCTCCCTGGGCTGGGGCGCCTTCGCGTACTGGGAGCGCGGGGAGTTCCGGCGCTCGTTCAGCGCCAGCCGGGTCAACATCCTGGAGGACGAGGGCATGCCGATGGTCTGGGAGCGGCCGTACTGGGCAGGGGAGCACCCCATCGCGCTCGCGCCGGGCGTGCTGCCGGATCCGCGACTGCTGCCCTTCGATCCGCCCGATTTCGCGGACGCGGCCAACGGGCTCTGGCTCGGTTTCCGGTATCGCGGGCCCCTCGCGAGTCCCGGCGCCACCGAGCCGGGCGCCCCGGAGCCGCTGACCTCCGATCAGATCCAGGTGTGCGGCTTCTCGCTCTTCCCCAAGGGCCGGGCGCCGGCCGCCGATCCCGGGCCCGAGCCGGTCGCCGAGCACAACGGCAAACGCGGACTGCTGGGCTGGCTGCGCGGCGGGCGCGACCGGCACCACGTGTCCTAGGCGAGCAGGGCGATCCAGCCCAGCAGCACGCCGGCGGCCAAGCCGGCGATGACCCAGCGCGTCACCGGCTGGAAACGCCAGCGCCAGGCCGACGGCGCCACGCCGCCGACCGCGACCAGATTCACCAGCGCGGCCAGCAGCGGATGGATCTCGGCCAGGGCCGCGCCGAAGGCGTACACCCCCGTCGCGGTCAGCGCCGCCACCAGTGCGCTGACCGGCACGCCGATCGCCCACGGGGTGGGTTCGGAATAGCCGTAGCCGTAGGGTCCGTCCGGGGGGTAGCTCACTGGTTTCGCACTCTCTCGTAGAAGGCCATGGCGGCCGCGGTCGCCACATTGAGCGAATCGGTGCCCGGGGTCATGGGGATCCGCGCGCGAATATCGCTGGCGCCCATGGTTTCCGCGGTGAGGCCGGGGCCCTCCGCGCCGAGCAGCAGCGCCACCCGCGACCCGGTCATGGCGGTGGCCAGATTGTCCGCGGCCGGATCCGGGGTGAGCGCGATGATCTGAAAACCGCGCTCGCGCAACACATCCAGGCCGCCGGGCAGCGCCGGCAGGGTGGCGAACGGAATCCGCAGCACGTGTCCCATGGAGACGCGCACCGAACGCCGGTACAGCGGATCGGAGCAGCGGTCCCCGAACAGCACCGCGTCCGCGCCGAGTCCGGCGGCGTTGCGGAAGATCGAGCCGATGTTCTCGTGATCGTTCACGCCCTCCAGCACCGCGACCGTGCGCGCGCCGTCGAGGACCTCGGCGGCGGTGAGCTCGGGCGGGCGCCGCGCCACGGCCAGCACGCCCCGATTCAGATGGAATCCGACGATCTCCGCCATCACCTGCGCGCTCGCCCGGTAGTACGGCACGTCGACCTCGCGCAGTTGGTCGGCGAGCACCTCGTGCTTGCGCGCCACCCCGAGCAGCGCGACCGGGGTGAATCGCGAGGTCAGCATGCGTTCCACCACCACCGTGCCCTCCGCTACGACCAGTCCCTTGCCGCCCGGCAGGTCCGGGCGCCGATCGGCGTTGGCGAGATCGCGGAAGTCGTCGGCGCGCGGGTCGCTGGGGTCCTCGATATCGATCACGTCGGCCACGATCGTCCATATTGCCGCTGCGCCGGGCCGGGCTCGCGCGCGGTGCCTGATTACGGGGTGGCCGTATGCCAAGGCATAAGGTGATCAACGATCCCGATCCCCTAATCGAAGAGGACAACCCATGAGCAAGCCCGAAATCGAATTCCAGGAGGGCGACGCCCCCACCACGCTGGTGATCAAGGACCTGGTCGTGGGCGAGGGCGCCGAGGCCACCCCCGGCGCCACGGTCGACGTGCACTACGTCGGCGTCGAGTTCGCCAGCGGCGAGGAGTTCGATTCGTCCTGGAACCGTGGCGAGTCCATCACCTTCCCGCTGCGCGGCCTGATCCAGGGCTGGCAGGAAGGCATTCCGGGCATGAAGGTCGGCGGCCGCCGCCAGCTGACCATTCCGCCGGAGCTGGCCTACGGCAAGGCCGGCGCGGGCCACCAGCTGTCGGGCAAGACCCTGGTCTTCGTCATCGACCTGCTGGACGTGCTGAGCTGACATCCGGCTCACCGCACTATCGCGCCCGCCTCGCTGTCCGCGAGGCGGGCGCAGTCCTTCGGAGGGTGTTCCGGCGTACTCAGCTGACGATCGTGTTCATGATCGTGCCGGCGCTGGTGGCCGTCGCGCCGCCGATCATGGCGTTGGCGACCATCTTCGGGGAACCGGCGCCGCCGCCCCACTTCTCCCAGGCGAACTTGCCGCCACCGTAGGTGATGGCCGCGATGCCCGACATCTGGGTGAACCAGGTGAAGTAGCGGAACATCTTCATGAGTTTGTCCGCCATGGGCGGGGTTTCGGCGGTGGGGTTGCCAATCTGGGCCAGGACCGTGCTGTACATGTCGTGCGCGGCCAGCATCATGCTCACGATCGTTTCCTCTCCGGTACCGGGGGCGCTGGGGTCTAGCCGTGGCGCGGGGTAGGGCAGGAGCGAGTTGTGAAAACGAATCGATTAGAACAATTCGGACATGATCTTAGCTTGGCGAACCGCCGAATGTTGCTGATTGTTTGCGATTCCTAGTCGCGAACGATGTCGACCGGATCGGTCAGGGCGGTGGCGATGGCCGACTGCTGGGCGACGCCGCGCTGGGGAAGCGCGCTCAACGCCTGATTCGCCTGTTTGCCGAGGGTGGTGGTGACGGCCTGGAGCTGGGTGACTCCCGCCGTGAGCGCCTGGAGCGCGCCCTGCAACTGCGCGCTGCCCTCGTCCGCGAGTTGCGGAATGCTCGCCGCCAGCGAACCGCCCTGATTCAACTGCGCGCTCGCCTCGCCCAGCCGGGTCGCCGCGTCACGCAGCAGCTGCCCGAGCGAGGTCTCGGGGGTGACCTCCGCCCCGACCAGCTCGCCCACCCCCGAGAGCTGGGCGCCCGCCTGCCCGGCCACCGTCTGCAGGCCCTGCAGCTGCCCGATGACGTTCGCCAGCCGCGGATCACCCGCGAAGGGCAGCGCCTGCAGCAGCGGGACCACCGTGTCGATCCCGCCACTGAGCTGATCGGCGGCCCCGGACACCTGCCCGACCGTCACGCCGGTCGAATCCAGCGCCGCCGCAAGCTGATTCGCCTGCGTGGTGGCCGCCGACACGGTGTCGTTCAACGTCGCGATGGCCGCGGTCAGCTGTCCGGCGCCGGCCTTGGCCTGTTCCAGGAAGCCGAGCATGTCGTCGGCGCCGGAGCTGAACTGTTCGGCGCCCGCGGCGGCGGCCTGCACGCCCATGTCGAGCATCTGCGTGGTCAGCGCGACCTGCGTGACCGAACCGCGCGCGGCGTTCATGGCCGCGAACACGGTGTCGAGCCCGGTCGCGGTGATCCGCCGGGTCACCTCGTTCACCGCGTCGGTGACCAGGGCCGGGTCCGCGTCCTCGTGGGTGGTCACGGTGACCTGCGCGCGCTGCGGCTTGTCGGTGGCCAGCGAGGTGACGGCGGTGGACAGATCGGGCGGCAGGGTGATGACGGCCGCGTAGTCCGCCGTACTCGCCTCGGGCACCACCTCCCATTCCCGCGCCCCGCCGTCCTGCAGGGCGATCGCGATGCGCTGCCCCATGGGGCCGGTATCGCTGTTGACGAGCGCCACCGCGGTGGGCGCGGGCTCCTGGCGTAGATAGGCGATCGCGCCCGCGCCGACCGCGATTGCCAGCAGCGGGAGTGCGACGAGAAGGGACCGGCGAGTGGGTTTTCCGAACACCCGTCACACCGTAGAGGTGCGAATTGGCGCTAGCTCTGGCGCTTTTCTGAGAATTCGGTGAAGTTCGGCGGCAATCCGGCTCCGGGAGCGGGCAATTCGAGCACCAGCCGGACGCCGCCGAAGGTCCCGTCGTCGAAGTACGCGCGGCCGCCGTGCAATTGCGCCTGCTGCGCCACCAGCGCCAGCCCGAGCCCGGAGCCGCCCTTGGTCGCCAGGCTGCCGCGCACGAAGCGTTCGAAGACCGCCGCGCGTTCGTGCGCCGGAATGCCCCGGCCGTTGTCGTCGACGGTGATGATGATGTGCCCGAAGGGATCCCGGTGCGCGGACAGCAGCGCCAGCGTGGCGTGCCCGTGCCGCGCGGAATTGGCCAGCGCGTTGTCCACCGCCAGCCGCAGCCCCGTGGGCAGGCCCCGGGTGACGAGTTCGGCGTCGGTGTCGATGAGCACCTTCAACTCCGGGAAGTGCCGCATGGCGTCGTGCGCGGCGGCGTCGCAGAGTTCGGCGACATCGGTGTCGACGTGGTCGCGTTCGTGGGTCAGATCCCCGGCCGCGAGGCGTTCGAGCGCGCCCAGGGTGGATTCGACCCGGTTCTGGCCGCGATGCAGGTCGGTCAGGATCTCGATGCGCTGGGCCTCGTCCAGATCCAGGGTGCGCAGCACCTCCAGGTCGGTGCGCATGGCCGTGAGCGGGGTCCGCAGCTCGTGGGCGGACACCGCCGCGAAATCGCGCGCGGTCTCGAGCGCCGCGGCCGTCTCGGCCTGGGCCCGGTCGATGCGTTCGAGCATGGTGTTCACCGCGTCGGCGAGCTGCTCGGATTCACGCACGCCCGCCCCGTCCACCGGCAGCGGGCCGCCGGGCTCGCCGTGCCTGCTCAGCTGCCGGGTGAGGTTCTCGATGGGCCGTACCGCGCGCCCGCCGAAGAGCCAGCCCAGCCCGGCGGCGGCCGCGACCGCGGCTCCGGCCGCCCACAGCACCCAGCGCCGCTGGGTCGCGGTGACCCGCTCGGTCTCGGTGGTCGGAATGCCCAGGGACACAACGCGTCCCGGCGGCTGGTTCAGGGTGGTGGTGAGCACGCGGTAGGTGTTGTCGCCGACCGTCACGGTGTGATTGCCCTCCGGCAGCTCCGGCAGCCGCACCGGCGTGCTGGCCAGCGAGCCGTCCTCGTTGCGCACGGTCAGGGCCAGGTCGTTGGTCGGGCCGAGTACGCCGAGCACGGTCACCGCGACCACCGGTTCGATCAGCACCACCCGCGAGGTGAGCGCGAGCTGCTGGTCGGCCTGGGTCATGTTGTTGCGCTCGATGGCGTACATGGTGACCCAACTCAACACGGCCACAATGATTGTCGCGCCCAGCGCCGCCGCGGCGGCCACGCGGGCGCGCAGCGAGAAGGTGCGCCGGGTACGCCGCCGGGCCGGGCTCATTTCGGGATGCGCAAGACGAATCCGACGCCTCGAATGGTGTGCAGCAGCCGGGGTGTGCCGTCCACTTCCAGCTTGCGCCGCAGATATCCGACGAATACGTCCACCACATTGGTGTCGGCGGCGAAGTCGTAGCCCCATACCAATTCGAGCAGTCGTTCCCGGCTCAGTACCACCCCGGCGCTGCGCGCCAATGTGGACAGCAACTCGAATTCCCTTTTGGTGAGCTCGATTTCCGTGCCGTGCAACAGCGCTCGATATCCGGCGACATCCACTTCGAGTGGACCGACGGTGATGGCTCCCGGAATGGCGGAGACGGGCGTATCGGTGCGGCGGCGCAGCAGCGCCTTGATGCGCGCCACCAATTCCGCGAGTACGAAAGGCTTTACGAGATAGTCGTCGGCGCCGGACTCGAGTCCGGCAATTCGATCATCGACCGAACTGCGCGCGGACAGCACGCAGATCGGCACCTCGTTGCCCATGGCGCGCAGGGCCGTCACCACGCCGGCGCCGTCCAGCACCGGCATGTTCATGTCCAGCACCACCGCGTCGGGCGGATCGTCGGTGACCGCGCGCAGCGCCTGCGCCCCGTCCCGGGCGATGATCACCCGGAAGCCGGAGAGCCGGAGCCCGCGTTCGACCGAGACGAGCACGTCCTCATCGTCGTCGACGACCAGGACACTGGGTACTTCGCCGCGTTCGCCCACGGGTTCCATTCTCGCAGTCGCTGCCTCAGTAGTTGTGGCAGGTGTCGGCGACGAGTTGGATCGTCGCCGCGATGCCGGAGGCGTTCGGGTTGGCCTCGGCCTGGGCGGCGGCCTCGGGATTCGCGCGCACGTAGGCGTCGAACTCGGCCTGTCGCTGTTCGATCGGCTGGTTGAACTTGGCCTCGAGTTCGGCCTTCTGCGCGGGGTTCTGATCGAGCATCGACGCCAGCGCGGGCGCCTTGTCGTGCAGCGCGGCATCCACCTGAGCGAAGCTGCACGTCGAATTCAACAGGGGGGCCGCCAGATCCAGGGGACCGGCGGAGGCGGTGGCGGGAACGAGGGCGAGGGCGAGGGTGGCGAGGGCGCCGGCGCCCAGGACCGCTCCGGTCCGGCGACTGCGGACGAGACTCATGCATCGACCTTTCTAGGCTCTGCACGCGAATCAGGCGATCCGCGCCCGCCCGACGCTAGGGCACCCGCTCGAGAGGGCCGTGAGCCCTTTCTGAGAAAACCCTATGGGTGGCGCCGGGCGTGGCGGCCCGGATCAGGACGTGGCTGCCGGGTCCTCGGCAGGTGCGGCGGGAGCCGCGGGCGCCTCGGGCTCGATCCGGCGGAACGGCATGGTGGCCGCGTCGGCCGCGCGGATCCGCTCCCGATCGTCCATGACGGTGACCGCGTCGCGGATCTGCCGTTCCAGGGTGGGCAGCATGGCGGCGTCCTCGATGGTGGGCGGCACCTCGTACTCCCCGCCCGCCGCGATCTGGCGCATGGTGCGGCGCAGGATCTTGCCCGAGCGGGTCTTGGGCAGCGCGGTCACCGGCACCACGTCGTAGAGGGTGGCGATCGCGCCGACCCGATCGCGGACCCGCGCGATGACCTCGGCGCGCAGTTGGTCGGCGTCGATGTCGACCCCGGCCTTGAGCACCACGTAGCCGATGGGCCGCTGGCCCTTGAGCTCGTCCGGCACCCCGACCACCGCGGTCTCGGCGACCAGCGGATGTCCGGCGATGGCGGCCTCGATGCCGCCGGCCGAGAGCCGGTGCCCGGCCATATTGATGACGTCGTCGCTGCGGCCCAGGACGTAGAGGTAGCCGTCCTCGTCGAAGTAGCCGGAGTCGCCGGTCAGGTAGTGGCCCGGGTAGGCGGCGAGGTAGGAGCGTTCGAAGCGGGCGTCGTCGCGCCACAGGGTGGTCAGGGCACCGGGCGGCAGCGGCAGGCCGATGACGATGTTGCCCTCTGTATGGGGGGCTACCGCGTTGCCGTCCGAATCCAGCACCCGCAGCCGGTACCCGGGCACCGGCACCGACGCCGAGCCGATCTTGATCGGAAGTTGTTGCAGGCCCAGCGGATTGGCGCACACCGGCCAGCCGGTCTCGGTCTGCCACCAGTGATCGACCACCGGGCAGTCCGGATTCTCGCGCAGCAGGGTGCCCGCGGCCCATTCGTAGGTGGCCGGATCCAGGCGCTCGCCCGCACAGAACAGCGCGCGCAGGGTCGACAGATCGTGCCGGTGCGCGAGCTCGGCCTCGGGATCGGCCCGGCGGATGGCGCGCAGCGCGGTCGGTGCGGTGAACATCACGTCCACCCGGTAGTCCTGCACCAGCCGCCAGAAGGTGCCCGCGTCGGGCGTGCCGATGGGCTTGCCCTCGTAAAGGACGGTTGTCGCACCCACCAGCAGCGGCGCGTAGACGATGTAGGAGTGCCCGACGACCCAGCCGATGTCGGAGGTCGTGAGCATGACCTGCCCGCCGGAGACGTCGTAGATGTTGCGCATCGACCAGGCCATGGACACCGCGTGCCCGCCGTTGTCGCGCACCACGCCCTTGGGCTTCCCGGTGGTCCCGGAGGTGTAGAGGATGTAGAGCGGATCGGTCGCGGCCAGCGAGACCGGCGCGGCCGGTTCGGCGTCGACCAGCGCCGCGTCCCAGTCCAGCCAGCGCGCGGCCACCGTCTGTGACGACGCGGGCAGGGTGTCGGTGGCGGCCTGTTCGGCCGGGAACCGGTTGGCGGGGAAGCCCTCGCGCTGTTTGACGAGCACGGTCCGGGGCGCGGTGGTCCGGGCCAGGTCCAGGGCCTGCAGCACGATCGGCGGGTACTCGATGCGGCGGCCCGGCTCCAGCCCGCCGGAGGCTGTGATGATCAGCACAGGCTCGGCGTCGTCGATCCGCGCGGCCAATTCGTGGGCGGCGAAACCACCGAAAACGACAGAGTGGACAGCACCGATCCGCGCGCAGGCGAGCATCGCGATCACCGACTCGGGAATCATCGGCATATATATGACGACGCGATCGCCGGTCCGAACACCCAGGCGCAGCATGGATCCGGCAAATCGGGCGACTTCGTCGAGTAATTCGGCATATGTATAAACACGCCTGGCGCCGGTCATAGCGGAGTCGTATATTAGGGCGGGCTGATTGGCGCGACCCCCCTCCTGACCGCCGAAAGTGCCGTCCGGGGTTGTGATCTCGCGCACATGCCGATCGAGTGCGTTGTAGGAGGTGTTGAGGCGAGCGTCCGGGAACCAGCGCGTCGTGGGGCGGGCGGTGGAGTCGACAATCTGGGCGGGCGGTACGTCCCAGCTGATGTATTCGGCCGCGGTGCGCCAGAACTCCGAGGGGTCGACCAGGCTCAATTGATACGCCGGTCGGTACTCCTGCTTCGCGTTCAACCCCGTGACTCCCTAGCTCCGCATCAGCACGCATGTGAAGGGCAGCGATGCCCGCCTCGATAGATCAGCCTGATTGTGGCAGACTTCACGCGACGTCCGGGCGGGCGCCGCGACCTTTGATTTTGCCTGCAAACGGCTGGTCAGAGACCGGTGGTTGCCAAGAGGTCACACAAGAAGTTATTGATCCGTTAGAATCGCATGTCACATATTTCGGCCGTCTTGGACGCAATTTCTCGGCCAGCCGCAGTTCTCGCCTCGCTCCGCCTGCCGGGTCCCGCGTGCGATCGCGGAGGCTCGCTGATGGCGCGTGGCTGGGGCCAGTTTGGAAAGTGAGTGGGAGATGCGTGACGCCGCAAGGTCGTCCGGCAGCAATAAGCGCTGGGCGCTGAGCAACTGGGACCTGCGATGGAAGGTGACGGCAGTGCTGGCCGTCCCGCTTCTGGTCGCTGTCGTCCTGGGTGCGTCGAGGATCTCGGCAGAGTTCTCAGAGTCGACGAGGCAGTCGACAGCAGTGGAGCACGTCGCCGTCATTCCGGCGATCACGGGTTTGAGTGCGGCCGCCGGCCAGGTGGTCGGCGGTCAGATGGTGAAGATCGGCAACAACTCGTTCACCACCGAGCCGGAACTGGCGACGCTCGACACCGCCATCAAGTTCGCCGAGCGCGCCACCGGCGAGCTCGGGTCCATGCCCACCGCGAAGGCCGCGCTCGAAGACATGATCGTCGCCTCGAAGGCGGTACTGGCGCAGGGGCTCGCACCCCTGGCGACGACCGTCGAGGGCACCAATCAGATCGAACGGATCCGCGCCAACAGCGTCCGGACCGTGGAGACCATCGTCTCGACCATCGCCGACAAGAACGTCGACCAATCCAAACTACGTCTGGTCGACGCCCTGAACACCCGCGTGGTGCTGGTCGGTCAGATCGCCGGTTTCGCCGAGGTGCTGCGCAGCAACACCAAGGACGGCCTGCGCGACATCCAGATCTCCATCAGCACCGAACGTCAGATGCTCGGGGTGATCGGCCATCGCTTCCCCGACGGTGACGCGCTCATCTCCGATCTGCAGGGGCAGATCGACACCCGGCTGCAGCTGATCACCAGCCCGCAGGCGCAGGCCGGGCAGCTGCCCGCCACCGAGTTGAAGGACTCGCTGGTCGTCAGTATCGGCAAGTACCAGGAGATCAGCACGAACGCGACACGGGACATCGTGGCCCGAGTCGACTCGCTCGCCTCCACCGCGCGCGGTGACGCCATCCGCTACTCGATCGTCGTCATCGCCACCATCCTCGGCGCGCTCGCGCTGGCCGTGTTGATCGCGCGCGCGATGATCGTCCCGCTGCGCCGTCTGCGTCTGGCCGCGCTCCGCGTCGCCGAGTACGACCTCGCGCAGGAGGTCACCGCGCTGCGTGACGGCGCCGACCCCGAAGACGTGCCGCTGGAACCGATGCCGGTGCACACCGACGAGGAGATCGGCCAGCTGGCCCGCGCCGTCGACGACATCCACGGTCAGGCGCTGCGCCTGGCCGCCGACCAGGCCGCGATTCGTACCCAGGTCAACGACATGTTCGAGACCCTGGCGCGGCGCTCGAAGTCCCTCGTCGACCATCAGCTCACCCTCATCGAGGCGATGGAGTACGACGAGAAGGACCCGCGCCTGCTCGAAAACCTCTTCCGCCTGGACCATCTCGCCGCGCGTATGCGCCGCAACGGTGACAACCTGCTGATTCTGGCCGGCACCAAGCAGCGCCGGACCAAGTCCGCGCCGGTCGAGATCGCGGACGTGCTGCGCGCCGCCATCTCCGAGGTCGAGGACTACGAACGCGTCAAGCTCGGTGCGACACCCCGTGGTTCGCTCACCGAACCGGCCGCCTCCGACCTCGCGCACCTGTTCGCCGAGTTGCTCGACAACGCGCTGCGCGCCTCGCCGCCGGAGACGGACGTGAAGTTCACCTTCGCGCAGGCGCACGACACCGGTCTGCTCATCGAGGTCGCCGACCGCGGCATCGGTATGCCGCCCGCGGAGATGGCCGAGATCAACCGCAGACTCGAGACGACCGCCGAGGTCGGTCCCGACACCGCCCGCCACATGGGTCTGTTCGTGGTCGGCCGGCTGGCCGAGCGGCACGGTCTGACCGTGCGCCTGCGCCCGACGTTCGACACCGCGCGCGATCCCGGCGTGACCGTGACCGTGCACGTGCCCAAGGCACTCATCGTCGGCACCGGCGGCGGCGCCATTTCGGTTCCGCCGCAGCCGAATCAGCAGGCCCCGGCCCCGCAGGGCGGTGGCGCCCCGGCCAACCAGGGCGGCACCCCGGCGTCCATGCAGATGCGCGCGGTCACCCGTACCGCGACGGGCAACGTCATGGTCACCGTGGATCCGGGTGGGAGCGGGCCGATTCCGGCCGGCCAGGCCCCGGCGTCCGCTCCGTCCGGACCGGTTCCGGCGGCGGCCAAGGCTCCGGGCGGACTGCCTCAGCGCAACCCGGGTACACAGATTCCGGCGGGCATCGCCAATACCGGTCAGCCCGGCGGCGGTTTGCCGCAGCGGCAGCCGGGTACCAACGGCCCGACCATGAAGCATTCGGTACAGGCTCCGGCCGGTGGCGCTCCGGGTGGCCTACCCCAGCGCGCGCCGGGCGCGCAGATCCCGCCCGGCACGGACTCCCAGCCGGGCGCGGCGCTGCCGCCGCGGCAGCCGGGCGACGGTCCGGCCCGTCCGGGTGGCGGTCTGGCCGCGAACATGATGCGCCGTCAGGGTGCCCCGGGCGGGGTGCCGCAGCGGCCGGGTGGCCCGGGTGCGCCCGGTGGTCCGGGCGAGCCGGGCGGCCTGCCGCAGCGCGGCCCGGTGCCGCCGCAGCAGCGCGATCCCAGCGGGCTCGCCCCGCGCGGTGACGGCCCGGGTGGGCTGCCCCAGCGTGATCCGTCCGCCGGTGGTCTCGCTCCGCGCGAGCCCGGCACCGGTGGTCTGCCGCAGCGTCAGCCCGGTTCCAACGGCGCTCCGTCGCGGGAGCCGAACGTCGGCCTGCCGCCGCAGCGTTCGGCCGCCGGTGGGCTGCCGCAGCGTGATCCGGGCAAGAACGGTGCGCCGCAGCGTGATTCCGCGCTGGGCGGGCCGCAGGGCCCGGGCGCCGGTGGCAACCTGCCCCCGCGCGAGGGTGGGCTGCCGCAGCGCGGCGCCGCCCCGCAGGGCCCGTCGGGTCTGCCGCAGCGCGAGGCCGGTCAGAACGGTGCGCCGCAGGGCGGTCTGCCCGCACGTGACGGATTGCCCCAGCGGGACGGTGGTCTGCCGCAGCGCGGCGAGGCCGGCGCCTCCGGGCTGCCGCAGCGCGAGGCTCCGGCGCCACGTGACGGTGAGCCGAACGGCCTGCCGCAGCGCGGTCCGGGTGGGCTGCCGCAGCGCGGTGAGGCCCCGAACGGTCTGCCGCAGCGTGATTCGGGTCCGGCCCGGCGTGAGCCCGGCAACGGGCTGCCGCCGCGCGACGGTGGTCTGCCCCAGCGTGACGGCGGCTTGCCGCAGCGCGACAATGGTCTGCCGCAGCGCGGTGAGACCGGTGCTTCCGGTCTGCCGCAGCGGGATCCGAACGCGGGCGGTCTGCCGCGCCGCGGTGGCCCGGGCCTGAACGGCCCGGCCGGCAACGGCGCGCCGCAGCCCGAGCCCTTCGGCGGGCTGCCCCAGCGTGGCGAGTCCGGCGCCCCCGGTCTGCCGCAGCGGGGCGAGGCCCCGGGTGGGCTGCCCCAGCGCGGCCCGGGTAACGGTCTGCCGCAGCGGGATCCGGCGGCCGGTGGGCTGCCGCAGCGCGGCGGCAACGGACTGCCGCAGCGGGAGCCGGGTGCGGGTCTGCCGCAGCGTCCGGCGCCGCTGCCGGGCGTCGGTCTGCCGCAGCGGGATCCGGCCGCGGCCGGGTTGTCCCAGGGCGAGGAGTCCGGTGATCCGAAGGATCGCGGACGCCACAGCTTCCGTTCCAATCCGCAGAAGGCGGCCTCGTTCTTCCAGACCCGGCTCCAGCCGGCCGGGGAGTCCGAGGCGGCCATGGGTACGCCGATCTTCGCTGAGATGATGTCGGCGTGGTTGTCGGATCCGAGTGCGGACCGGTCCCAAGTGGCCTCTTCCTTCGAATCACCCGGTGATGAGGGTTGGCAGGCCGCACAGCGCGCGGTGCAGGCCGAACCGCAGCGGCGTACCGCCGCGGGTCTGCCGCAACGTGATCCGGGCAACCGGCTCGTGCCGGGCGGTGTCAACGGAAACGCTGACAAGGCCGCCCATCGCGACCCAGAATCCATCAGGTCGAGTCTGAGTCGGCATCAGCAGGGTGTCCGGGATGGCCGCGCAATGAAAGAAATGAACCTAACCGGAGATAAAGGAGACCGATGAACCCCGATCTAGGTGGTACGAAGCGTCAGCTGGATTGGCTGGTTTCGAACTTCGCCAATGAGGTTCCCGGCGTTGCGCACGCGGTTCTCGTGTCGGCCGACGGCCTACTGATGGCCGCGAGCGCGCAGCTGCCCGTGGACCGTGCCGAGCAGCTGTCCGCTGTAACCGCGGGCCTCGCGAGCCTGTCGGTGGGTGTGTCGAATCTGTTCGAGGGCGGCACGGTGCTGCAGTCCGTCGTGGAGATGGAACACGGCTACCTGCTGCTCATGGCAGTCGGCGACGGCTCGTACCTCGCGGTGCTCACGAATACCTCGTGTGACATCGGTCAGGTGGGTTACGAGATGGCGTTGTTGGTCGAGCGAGTGGGCCAGACGGTTCAGGCCACACCTCGCGTCACGATGGGTTCCTGATGGCGGGATGGACATAGACAACGAACGCGTTGGGAGCGCCGAACCCAGCCTGGTTCGCCCTTATTCGCTGACCGCCGGTCGCACCCGGCCCAAGGTGGAATTGGCGTTGGAGGCGCTCGTCGCATCGCATCCGGTCGCCCTCGAGCGGCAGTTCGAACTCACCAACATCGAAACGTCCATCGTGGAGTTGTGCAGAGAATCGCCGTCTGTCGCGGAGGTGGCAGCGCGCCTGGGCATTCCCATCGGGGTCGCCCGGGTGCTGGTCGCCGACCTCATCGAAGCCGGCCATGTGCGGGTTTCGGCGACATTGAAAGACGATTCCAGCGACGATGAACGTCGCGAGCTGATCGAAAGGGTTCTCAGTGGACTCCGGCGTATTTGATTCGACGACACAGGTCGATACGCGCACCAGCAAGCCCACGTCGGCCAAGATCGTGGTCGCCGGTGGCTTCGGTGTGGGCAAGACGACCCTGGTAGGTGCCGTCTCGGAGATCGTTCCGCTGCGCACCGAAGCTTTGGTGACCAATGCCAGTGTGGGCGTTGACAGTTTGACCGGAGTGCCGTCCAAGGCCACCACCACGGTGGCCATGGATTTCGGTCGCATCAGCCTCGCCGACGATCTGGTGCTGTACCTGTTCGGTACGCCCGGCCAGTACCGCTTCTGGTTCATGTGGGACGACCTGATCAAGGGCGCCATCGGCGCGGTGGTGCTGGTCGACACCCGCCGGCTGGAGGACAGTTTCGCGGCCGTCGATTATTTCGAGGCGCGGAATCTACCCTTCCTGGTGGCCATCAACGAATTCGACGACGCGCCACGGTATCCGGTCGAGGACATCCGCCAGGCGCTCGCCGTTCCCGCGGACACCCCGATCCTGTCGATGGACGCCCGTCGCCGGGAGCCGGTGAAGCAGGCGCTCGTCGCCGTCACCGAGTACGCCCTGCGCAAGGTCGTCCAGGGGTACTGATAACACGCGACCACCGACGTTGACCGCAGCGACGTCGGGGTCAACTATGCTCGCGCGCGTGAAGATCTCGGCGCGCGAGTGGCTCGGCGAAATGCTCGATCCCGGTTCTTTCGAGAGCTGGGATCGACCGCCGGTTGCCGTCGACGCCGCGCCCGGGTACCGGGCCGAACTGGCGCGGGCGGAGCGGTCGGCGGGCACCGATGAGTCGGTGCTCACCGGTTCCGGTTCGCTGCGCGGGCGGCAGGTCGCCGTGATCGCCTGTGAATTCGCCTTTCTCGCGGGGTCGATCGGCGTGGCCGCGGCCGAGCGGATCACCGCCGCGGTGGAGCGCGCGACCGAGCGCGGGTTGCCGCTGGTGGTCTCGCCGACCTCGGGCGGCACCCGAATGCAGGAGGGCACAGTCGCTTTCGTGCAGATGGTGAAGATCGCCGGTGCGGTCGCGGCGCATCGTTCGGCCGGGTATCCGTATCTGGTGTATCTCCGCAATCCGACGATGGGTGGCGTGTTCGCCTCGTGGGGATCGCTGGGGCACATGACATTCGCGGAACCCGGGGCGCTGATCGGGTTCCTGGGGCCGCGCGTCTATCAGGCGCTGTACGGCCGGGACTTCCCGGACGGGGTGCAGACAGCGGAGAACCTCTATCGCAACGGGGTCATCGACGGCGTGGTGCCGGTGCGTGTCTTCCGCCGCATCGCGCATCGCGCGCTGAACGTGCTGTGCGGGCCGGCCGCTGCGCTGCCCGAACAGCAGGGCGACGCCAGGGAATTCGACACCGGCATCGGGGTATTGCGCGCCGGGAGCGAGCTGTACGGGCCCGCGCTACGCGGCACCGATGACATGCCCGCCTGGCAGTCGGTGCTGGTGTCGCGCCGGGGCGATCGGCCCGGCATCCGAGAGTTGTTGCGGCACGCCACCGATCGGGTCCCGCTCTCGGGTACCGGTCAGGGCGAGGCCGATCGCACCGTGGTGCACGCCCTGGGCTCGCTGCGCGGTCAGCCCTGCATCCTGTTCGGTCACGATCGCGCGGGTCAGTCCGCCGACCAGACCATGGGTCCCGCCGCCCTGCGGGAGGCCCGCCGCGCCATGCACCTGGCGGCCGAACTGCGCGTGCCCCTGGTTCTGGTCATCGACACGATCGGCGCGTCGCTCTCGCGCGAGGCCGAGGAACGCGGCCTCGCACCCGAAATCGCCCGCTGCCTGGCCGATCTCGTCACCCTCGACACCCCCACGGTCTCGGTCCTGCTCGGTCAGGGCAGCGGCGGCGGCGCCCTGGCCCTGCTGCCGGCCGACCGCGTGCTGGCCGCCGCCAACGGCTGGCTCGCCCCCCTCCCGCCCGAGGGCGCCAGCGCGATCGTCTACCGCGACACTCTGCACGCCCCCGAACTGGCTGCCGCCCAAGGCATTCGGGCGAAAGACCTCCTCGCGAACGGCATCGTCGACGCGATAATCCCCGAATACCCCGACGCCGCCGACGAACCCGTCGACTTCGCCCTCCGCACGGTGTCCGCGATAGCCGCCGCCCTCGCCGACCTGACCACGAAGCCAATCCCCGAGCTCCAGTCCCTGCGCCGTAACCGCTACCGCCGCCTGGGCCTGCTCACCCCCTGACGCCCCCGCCGGGATTACCTTCGCCACCGGTTTCGGGGTCTCCCCGGATGCATTGCCCAACAGTATTTTTCTCCGTGAACAACAAGTCTCGCGTGTGCCAGGGGGTCACGCCGCATTCTCTTCACGGAGGTTCTTCATGCGCCATTCAGTACGTCTCGCCGTGGTCGGAGCGGTCGCGGTCGCGGCCCTGACCACCGGTGCCACCACCGCTACCGCGGAAACCGGTGTGAACGGTTCCGGTGCTGTCGGCGCGGGCTCGGCCGAACTGTCCACCGGTTCCGGGCAGTTGGTCTACAAGATTCTCGTGGCGTTGGGCATCTACCCGGCGAATCCGGGATGCCCCTTTCCTCCGTCGATGTGTGGATGAGGTCGACGGCCGAATTTGTCCGAGCCGCAACCCCTATCGAGTTTTGGAGATGTAATGCGTAGAACAGCTCGTTTACTCCTGATCGGTACGATCGCCACCGCCGCACTCATGAGCGGATCCGCCGCTGCGTCCGCTGACACCGCGCCCGCGGAAGTAGCGGGATCGGGATCGGCGGGTAGCTCCTCGGGTTCGGGCGCCGTCGAAACGAAAATCCTCCTGGATCTGCTGGAAGTGGGCTCCGGACCGTCGGGTG
Source organism: Nocardia sp. NPDC055321 (assembly GCF_053645575.1). Taxonomy (NCBI): domain Bacteria; kingdom Bacillati; phylum Actinomycetota; class Actinomycetes; order Mycobacteriales; family Nocardiaceae; genus Nocardia; species Nocardia sp. NPDC055321. The sequence goes on along the minus strand of NZ_JBSHMS010000020.1, from coordinate 4,699 downwards.
GGATCATCCCCGGATTCCGGGAGTTCCTCATCGATTCGGGCTCCTTCACCCGGTGTGAGATCGATCCGCCGATCGGTCCGCCGATGTGCTGGGATTAGTCGGTCGACGCGACGTTCCTAGCTGAAAGTTAGCTACTTCACAAAGCCACTGCCAGGGCTAACACGCCGGGGAGCGTGGTTGACGTGCGGGTAAAGGGCTCCTACCGTCGGAATGGTGACTTACCGGAGCGAGACCAGCGCAGTGCCGTCGATCGTCCTGGGGGACGGGCAGATCATGCCCAAGCTCGGATTCGGGGTGTTCAAGGTCGACGCCGACGAGACGGTGGAGATCGTGAGCGCCGCACTGGGGGTGGGGTATCGGAGCATCGACACCGCCGCGGTCTACGGCAACGAGGCCGAGGTGGGGCGGGCCATCGGGAAGTCGGGGCTGGCGCGGGACGAAGTGTTCGTCACCACCAAGCTGTGGAATTCCGATCAGGGCTACGACGCGACCCTGCGCGCGTTCGACGCGAGCATGGAGCGGCTCGGGCTCGATGTGCTGGATCTGTATCTGATTCACTGGCCGATTGCCGGGTCCAATCTCTACGTCGACACCTTCCGCGCCCTGCAGGCGCTGAAGGCGCAGGGCCGGGTCACCTCCATCGGGGTCTCGAACTTCCAGCGCGCGCATCTCGAGCGCGTGATCGGTGAGACGGGGGAGACCCCGGTGGTGAACCAGATCGAACTGCACCCGTATCTGACCCAGAACGAGCTGCGCAAGTTCCACGCCGAGCAGAGCATCGTCACCGAGGCGTGGAGCCCGTTGGGCCGCGGCGCGGAGTTCGAGGATCCGGTGATCCTGGCCATCGCGCAGGAGACCGGCCGCACCCCCGCGCAGGTGGTGCTGCGCTGGCACATGCAGCTGGGCAACGTGGCGATTCCCAAGTCCGCCACGCCTTCTCGTATCGCCGAGAACTTCGAGGTGTTCGATTTCGAACTCACCGGGGCGCAGGTCGCGCGGATCACGGGCCTGGACCGTGGCTCCCGACTCGGCCCGGACCCGGACACCTTCGACGCGGGCGCGCCGGAGTAGCGTCCGGCATCGTTTCGTCGTTCGCTCGACCCGGTGCCCGCCGGCAGCCCGGCGTGCTCAATTCCCGGGTAGCCCAAGGTATTCGGTGAGTTCCGCGGCCGCCGCCCGCCCGGCGCGATTGGCGCCGATGGTGCTGGCCGAGGGCCCGTACCCGATCAGGTGGATGCGCGGATCGGCGGCGACCTGGGTCGCCAGCCGTCCCGTCATGGTGATGCCGCCGCCCGGCCCGCGCAGCCGCAGCGGCGCCAGATGGTCGAGGGCGCTGCGGAATCCGGTGGCCCAGAGGATCACGTCGGCGGCCTGGAACCTGCCGTCGGCCCAGCGCACGCCGCCGGGTTCGATGTGATCGAACATGGGTTCGCGGTTCATGACCCCGCGGGCGCGCGCCGCGCGCACCCGGTCGGTCTCGAGGAGCCCGGTCACCGAGACCACCGAGCCGGGCGGCAGCCCGCGCCGGACCCGGTCCTCGACCAGCGCCACCGCCGCGCGCCCGTCCTCGGGCGCGAACGCGCCGTCCCGGAACACCGGTTCGCGCCGGGTCACCCATGTGGTGTTGGTCACCGCCGAGATCTCGTCCAGCAGTTGCACGGCGGTGATTCCGCCGCCGACCACGATCACGTGCTTGCCGGCGAATTCGGCGGCGTCGCGGTAGTCGTGCGCGTGCAATTGCCGTCCGGCGAAGGTGTCCGCGCCCCGGTAATAGGGAATGAAGGGTTTGTCCCAGGTGCCGGTGGCATTGACGAGTCCGCGCGCGCGAATGGTGCTGTCGGCGTCAGCAATTGAAACCGATTGGTCTGAATTGGCGGTGTCATTCGGGCCGCCCGCCCGGGTCTCGGCGTGCAGCAGCCCGTCGACTTCGGCATCGGGGCAGGTCACGGCCGTCGCGCGATCGCAGACCACGCGCACCGACCGCGGCCGCCGCACCCGCAGATCGAATCGCTTCTCGTACAGCGCGAAATAGTGCGGCACGGCGGTGGCGGCCCGGACATCATCCGCCCCGTCGGCATCGGCGCCCAGCGTCTCCGCGAAGGACATCCCCGGCAGATCGTGCACCCGATTCACCGTGCTCAATGTCAGTGACGGCCACCGGAATTGCCATGCCCCGCCCGGCGCGGGGGAGTGATCGACGATGAGGAAATCGCGTTCGGGCGCCAATCCGAGGCGTCGCAGGTGGTATCCGACCGACAATCCGGCCTGCCCGGCGCCTATCACCAGGATGTCGACATCGGGTGTTGCTGTCACGGACCCGACGGTACGCCCGCTTAGAGTGAAGCAAAGCACGGGTACGCAGCTCAGTGGGGAAGGACAAATGCTCGGAGTCAGCCGCGATGGCGAAGTCGTCACCATCGAACTGCAGCGTCCGCAACGGCGGAACGCCCTCAACGACGAGCTGGTGGGTGCGTTGCACGCCGCGATCGACGAGGCCGCGGCCACGTCGCGGGTCATCGTCCTGACCGGTCAGGGTCCGCTCTTCAGCGCCGGCGCGGACCTGGACGGCGTGTACTCGGACAGTTTCCTGTCCGGTCTGCTCGCCATGCTGCACGCCATCGAGACCGCTCCGGTCCCGGTGATCTCGGCGATCAACGGCGGCGCGTTCGGGGCCGGGGTGCAGCTGGCGCTGGCCTCGGACCTGCGGGTGATGAGCGCGGATTCGTTCATCGCCATTCCCGCGGCGAAGCTCGGCATCTCGGTCGATCGCTGGACCGTGCGCCGACTATCGTCGCTGATCGGCTCGAGCCCGGCGCGCACGCTGCTGCTGGGCGCGGAACGTATCTCGGCGCAGGACGCGTACACCTTCGGATTCGCCAACAAGATCGGCACACTCGCGGACGCCCAGATGTGGGCCAAGCACATCGCCGAGCTCGCACCGCTCTCGCTGCGGCACCTGAAGCTCGTCTTCAACGACGACGCCACCCGCGGCGAGGACACCAACGCGCAGGCCGACGCGCTGCGCGCGGCCTGGACCAGCGAAGACGCTCAGGAGGCACGAGTGGCACGGATGGAGAAGCGCCCCGCGAAGTTCCAGGGCCGATGAACGGGGGGCGCATGACCGCGAATTCGCGGAAACTGGTGGGTATGGCAGCTGGTGCTTTCGGTATCTCCTGGTTGGTGCGGGCGGCGTGGGGCATTCCCTCCGCCATCGGCGCGTCGATGTCGGCCATCGCCCCGACCGCCACGGGATCGGCGACCTATCGCAAGGGGCAGTTCCACAACACCGAGCCGAGCAGTCAGCTCACGGGTTCGGGCCTGGAACTGCTGTATCAACTTCTGACCCAACGCAATTCGGGCCGGCCGCCGGGCCGCATCCCGGTGCAGACGCCCGTGCTGCCCGAGCAGGCCGCGGATCTGGCGGTGACCTGGTACGGCCACGCCACCTGCCTGGTGGAGGTGGACGGGTACCGGGTGCTCACCGATCCGGTGTGGAGCGAGCGCGTCTCCCCGTCGCCGCTGATCGGCCCGGCCCGGTTGCACCCGGTGCCGACCCCGATCGAGGTGCTGCCGCCGGTGGACGCGGTGCTGATCTCGCACGATCACTACGACCATCTCGATCGCGAGACCGTCGATGCGCTGGTGACCGGGCAGGACGCGGTCTTCATCGTCCCGATCGGCATCGGCGCGCACCTGCGCCAGTGGGGCGTGCCGCAGGATCGGGTCGTCGAATTGGATTGGGCCGCTTCGGTCGCCCTCTCGGATCTGAACCGCAATCGCGACGACGGCACCGACCTGGTGATCACCTGTTCGGAGGCCAGGCACTTCTCCGGCCGGGGTCTGGTGCGCAACACCACGCTGTGGGCGTCCTGGTCGATCGCCGGTCCCACCCGCCGCGTCTACTTCGGCGGCGACACCGGCTACACCAAGGCGTTCGCCGAGGCGGGCGCCCGGCTCGGACCTTTCGATCTGACGCTGCTGCCGATCGGAGCCTACGATCGGCATTGGCCGGATGTGCACATGAATCCGGAGGAGGCGGTCCGATCGCACGCCGACCTGTGTGTCGGGGACGCGGGATACGGCCTGCTGGTGCCGATTCACTGGGCGACCTTCAATCTGGCCTTCCACGGCTGGTCGGAGCCCGTTCGACGGCTGGTCGCGGCCGCACAGGAGGCGGGAACGGCGGTCGCCGTGCCCAAGCCGGGTCAGCGGATCGACCCGATTGGCCTCCCACCACGGGATTCGTGGTGGGAGGATGTGCGCGAATGACCGAAGACCGAGAGTGAAGGAGTGCGCAGCTGTGAGTCTGATCGACACGCTCAAGGGATTGGTCGGCAAGGGCAAGGAAGTGGCGGCCCAGAACGCCGATAAGATCGAGAACGCGGTGGACAAGGCCGGGACCTTCATCGACGGCAAGACCGGAGGGAAGTACTCCTCCCAGATCGAAAAGGGTTCCGAGGCCGTCAAGAACGCCATTCCGGCCGACGCCGCCGCGCCCGCGGACGCCCCGGCTCCGGCTCCGGAAGCGGCTCCCGAGCCCGCCGCGACGCCCGCCCCGGCCGAGGCCGCGGCCGAGCCCGCCCCGGCTCCCGAGCCCGCGCCCGCGGCTCCGGACGAGACGCCGAAGAACCAGCCGCCGGCCTAGTCGCCGCACTGTCGTACGGGCCGCCCGGGTCCGGCGGGCGTCTCCCGCCGGACC
>NZ_JBSHMS010000019.1:13771-172806 GCF_053645575.1 Nocardia sp. NPDC055321 | reverse complement strand
GTCTTGTGCCGGGGCCGCGTCGTGCTCGCGTCAGAGACCGGAGGCGGCGATCAGCATCCGGCCGTTGGCGGAATCTATCGTGACCCAACGGCTTTCGCTGCTGACCTGACCGTTCTTCATCTTGTACGTGAGGTTGACCACGGCGCGGTTTTCACCCGTCGGGGTGACACCACCCACGCTCACCGAGGAAATGCCCGACCAGAACTGCGAATACGAGCCGAACCCACCGGTCGACGCCTGGTAGCCGGGCGTGAGCATCCCCCACGCGCCGTTCAGGTTGCCCGGCAGCATGCCGTAGTAGCCCTGGATGAACGAGGCCATCGCCGCCGGGGACGGCGGACCGGCCGGTGTGGTGGTCGGCGGGGTGGTCGTGGTCGTCGTAGTGGTGGTCGTCGTAGTGCTCGGGTTCGCCGAGGTGGTGGTCGGCGGCGCGGTGGTCGTGGTGGTGGCCCGCGGGGCCTGGCCGGCCGCGCCGGTGCGCGAGGGCTGCTGCACGTTGCCGCCGCCGGGCGCCGGTTCGGGGTTCTCCGAGGGCTCCTGGCCCGGCGCGGGCGCGGTGGCGCTGGTGCCGCCGGCGGTGGACGGCGGCTCGTCACCGCCGCGGTTCACCGCGAGGGCGATCACCGTGGCCAGCAGCAACGCCGCGACCACACCCAGGGCTGCCAGCGCGAACCGGCGTGAATTGCCTTCGCCGCCACCGTTCTTCGCCGCGAAGGGCACCATGGGACCGGTCCCTGGCGGGACCGGGGCGGTGGACTTGTCCGTGCCCCTGTCCTTGGCCATGTCGATGTGCACCGTGGCGTCACCGGCATTGCCGGCCGGGCCGGAGTGCGAGGTGGACAGGACGGTGGTGGCATCCGAGCCCGACGCGTCGGCGGGACCGGGGGTCGCCGCGGCCGCGGCGGCGGCCGCTCCCGCGGTGGGCAGAACCTTGGTCGGCTGATGCGGGGCGGGCACGCGCCCGTCCGCCACCGCCTGCAGGCGTTCGGCGGCCTGTTCCATGTCCGGCCGGTCGTCCGCCTCGGCGGCGAGCAGATCCATGAGCACCGAACCGAGCGCACCGGCCCGGCGCGGCGGCGGCACCATGGCCCGGGCCACCGAATGCAGGACCGCGAGCGGATTGTCGCCCTCACCGAAGGGAGGCTTGCCCTCCACGGCGGCGTACAGCGTCGAACCCAGCGCGAACACGTCCGACGGCGATTCCGGGTTCTCCCCGCGCGCCACCTCGGGTGCGAGGTAGGCGGGGGTTCCCGCCAGGAAGCCGGTGGAGGTCACGGTCACGTCGCCGATGGCGCGCGAGATGCCGAAGTCGGTGATCTTCACCGTGCCGTCGTCGGCGACCAGGATGTTGGCGGGCTTCACATCGCGGTGCACGATGCCCGCCTTGTGCGCGGCGGCCAGCGCCGCGGCCACCTTGGCCCCGATCCGGGCGACCTCGGTGGGCTCGAGCGGACCCTTGTCCCGCATGAGCGCCGCGAGCGAGGCGGCGTTCACGTACTCCATGACCAGCCACGGCTGGCCGTCCTCCTCCGCGACGTCGAAGACGGTCACGGCGTTGGGGTGATGCAGCCGCGCGGCGATGCGCCCCTCCCGCATCGCCCGCATCTTGGCCTCGAGCGCCTGGGATCTGGTGAGCCCCGGACCCAGCAGCAACTGCTTCACGGCCACGGTGCGCCGCAGCCGAACATCGGTCGCGCGCCACACGACCCCCATCGCACCGGTGCCGATCGGATCCGTTAGTCGGTACCGCCCCGCAATCAGCCGGTCTGAAGTCATGTGGTTGTACCCCTCCTGCTGGTCTTGCGCGCCGAGCCACCCTGCAACTCTGCGCGAAAGCCCGGAAACCTCGTGAAAATCTTAGGCGTTGAAGTACTTCGCCTCCGGGTGCAGCAGTACGAACGCATCCGTCGACTGCTCCGGATGCAATTGCAACTCCTCCGACAGCACCACTCCGATCCGGCCCGCCTCCAGCAGGTCAACGAGTTTCGCGCGATCCTCCAGGTCGGGGCACGCGCCGTAGCCGAACGAGTAGCGAGCGCCACGGTAGCCGAGCTTGAAGTATTCCTGCACATCGGAAGGATCGTCGTCGGCGACGGAATGCCCTTCCAGCACAAGTTCTTCCCGGATACGGCGGTGCCAAAACTCGGCCAGGGCCTCGGTCAGCTGCACGCCGATGCCGTGCACCTCGAGGTAGTCGCGGTAGTTGTTGTCCGCGAACAGCTGATTGGCGAAGTCCGCGATCGGCTGACCCATGGTGACCAGCTGGAACGGCAGCACGTCGACCTGCCCGCGTTCGGCGGCGAGTTCGCGGGAGCGGATGAAGTCGGCGATGTTGAGGAACCGGTCACGCTGCTGGCGCGGGAATGTGAAGCGATACCGTTCCGCCGCATCGGGTTTCGGCTCGGTGAGAACAATCACATCGTCGCCCTCGGACACCGCCGGGAAGTAGCCGTACACCACCGCGGCGTGCTGGAGCACGCCCTCGGCGATGAGCCGGTCGAGCCAATACCGCAGGCGCGGACGGCCTTCGGTCTCCACCAGCTCCTCGTAGGAGGCGCCCTCACCGCCACGCTGGCCGCGTAGTCCCCACTGCCCCAGGAACAGTGCCCGCTCGTCCAGCAGACCGGAGTACTCGCCCACGGACAGGCCCTTGATGACGCGGGTGCCCCAGAACGGCGGCGTCGGCACCGGCAGATCGGCGGCGACGTCCGACCGTGCGGGCACCTCGACCGGCACCTCTTTGGCCTTGCGCTCCTCGGCGATCCGCTTGGAACGTTCGTGGCGCGCTTTGCGTTCGGCGTTCTTCTGCCGTTCGGCGATGGCCTCGGGGCTGTCCGGGTCCAGGCCGCCGCCGCGCTTGCGGGTCATGATCTGGTCCATGAGGTTCAGGCCCTCGAAGGCGTCGCGGGCGTAGTGCACATCGCCCGCGTAGACGTCGGTGAGATCGTTCTCCACGTAGGAGCGGGTCAGCGCCGCACCACCCAGGAGCACCGGGAACTGTTCCGCGACACCGCGGGTGTTCATCTCCTCGAGGTTCTCCTTCATGATGACCGTGGACTTCACCAGCAGCCCGGACATGCCGACCACATCGGCCTTCTTGTCCATCGCGGCGTCGAGGATCGCCGAGATCGGCTGCTTGATACCGAGATTCACGACCTCGTAGCCGTTGTTGGACAGGATGATGTCCACCAGGTTCTTGCCGATGTCGTGCACGTCGCCCTTGACCGTGGCCAGGACGATGCGGCCCTTGCCGGAGTCGTCGGTGGCCTCCATGTGCGGTTCCAGGTGCGCCACGGCGGTTTTCATCACCTCGGCGGACTGGAGCACGAACGGCAGCTGCATCTGGCCCGAGCCGAACAGCTCACCGACGGTCTTCATGCCGGCGAGCAGCGTCTCGTTGATGATCTGCAGCGGCGGCACCTCGGTCATGGCGTCGTCGAGGTCGCCTTCGAGGCCGTTGCGGTCGCCGTCGACGATGCGGCGCTCGAGGCGCTCGAACAGCGGCAGCGCCGCGAGTTCCTCGGCGCGCGAGGCCTTGGACGAGGCCGCCGAGACGCCCTCGAACATGGTCATGAGTTCCTGCAGCGGGTCGTAGTCCTCGGTCCGGCGGTCGTAGACCAGGTCCAGGGCGACCTTGCGCTGATCCTCGGGAATCCGCGCCATGGGCAGGATCTTGGAAGCGTGCACGATGGCCGAATCCAGTCCGGCCTCGACGCATTCGTTCATGAAGACCGAATTGAGCACCTGGCGCGCGGCGGGGTTGAGGCCGAAGGAGATGTTGGACAGACCCAGCGTGGTCTGCACCTCGGGATGGCGCTGCTTGAGCAGTCGAATGGCCTCGATGGTCTCGATGCCGTCCTTGCGCGACTCCTCCTGGCCGGTGCCCAGGGTGAAGGTCAGGGTGTCGACGATGATGTCGGACTCGCGCAGACCCCAGTTCTCGGTGATGTCCGCGATCAGGCGCTCGGCGATGGCCACCTTGGTCTCGGCGGTGCGGGCCTGGCCCTCCTCGTCGATGGTCAGCGCCACCACGGCCGCACCGTGTTCGGCGACCAGCGCCATGGTCTGCTGGAACCGCGATTCGGGCCCCGCGCCGTCCTCGTAGTTCACCGAGTTGACCGCGCAACGACCGCCCAGCTGCTCCAATCCCGCACGCAGCACCGGCAATTCGGTGGAGTCGAGCATGATCGGCAGGGTGGACGAGGTGGCCAGGCGCGAGGCCAGCTCGGTCATGTCGACCGCACCGTCGCGGCCCACGTAGTCCACGCACAGGTCGAGCATGTGCGCCCCGTCGCGGATCTGATCCTTGGCGATGTCGAGGCACTTCTGCCAGTCCTGGGCGAGCATGGCGTCGCGGAAAGCCTTGGAGCCGTTGGCATTGGTGCGCTCACCGATCATCATGATCGTGGCGTCCTGCTGGAACGGGACCTGGCTGTAGATGGAGGACACGCTCGGCTCGTGCAGCGGGGCGCGCACGGCCGGGGTCGTGGTGCGCACCGCCTCGGCGACCTGGCGAATGTGCTCGGGGGTGGTGCCGCAGCAGCCGCCGACCAGGCCCAGGCCGAACTCGGAGACGAAACCGCTCAGCGCGACGGCGAGTTCCTCGGGGGTGAGCGGGTATTCGGCGCCGTTGGCGCCCAGCACCGGCAGACCGGCGTTGGGCATCACCGAGACCGGCATACCGGCGTGCTTGGACAGATGGCGCAGGTGCTCGCTCATCTCGTCCGGGCCGGTGGCGCAGTTCAGGCCGATCATGTCGATGCCCAGGTTCTCGAGCGCGGTCAGGGCCGCGCCGATCTCCGAGCCGACCAGCATCGTGCCGGTGGTCTCCACGGTGACGTGGGTGATGATCGGAATCCGGCGGCCGGTCCGGGCCATGGCGTTGCGGCTGCCCACAATGGCGGACTTGACCTGCAACAGGTCCTGGCAGGTCTCGATGAGAATGGCGTCCGCGCCACCGTCGAGCATGCCCAGGGCCGCTTCGGTGTAGGCGTCGCGCAGCACGGCGTACGGCGCGTGGCCCAGGGTCGGGAGCTTGGTGCCCGGGCCCATCGAGCCCAGCACGTAGCGGGGGGTGCCGTCCGCGGACGGGCCCATCTCGTCCGCGACCTCGCGGGCCAGGCGGGTGCCGCGTTCGGACAGGTCACGGATACGGTCGGAGATGTCGTAGTCGGCGAGGTTGGGCAGGTTGCAGCCGAAGGTATTGGTCTCCACGGCGTCGGCGCCGGCTTCGAAGTACGCCCGGTGGATGCTTTTCAGCACGTCGGGGCGGGTTTCGTTCAGGATCTCGTTGCAACCCTCGAGGCCCAGGAAGTCGTCGAGCGTGAGATCCGCGGCCTGCAACATGGTGCCCATAGCGCCGTCGCCGATCACGACACGCCGATTGAGCGTGTCGAGTAGGGTGGTGTCGAACTCGGCGCGTGGGGACACAGACATGCTCTCAAGAGTAGTGGGAGCTCCGGACAATCCGACCCTCGGTGTAGCGCGCCACTCCGCGACCTCCGCGCGCCGCCCGGCGGGTCGCCCACTTCGCCCGTACCGAGGGCTCCCGGCGGCGGTCTCCCGCATGTCGTGAGCGGGACCCCGCGACCAGCGCGGTTGCGCGTCGTTGGCACGTCTGGCCACCCAACCCCCTAAGCTGACCGGGTGAACGCCAGTGAACCCCCGGTGCCACCCGAATCGGAGCTGCCCACCTTGCGCAATCCGATACTCGTCGCCGCCTTCGAAGGCTGGAACGACGCCGCGGACGCCGCCAGTGGCGCGGTCGAGCACCTGGAACTGATCTGGGACGCGCAGCCCCTCGCCGAGCTGGACTCCGAGGACTACTACGACTATCAGGTCAACCGGCCGACCGTCCGCCAGGTCGACGGCGTCACCCGCGAGATCCACTGGCCCTCGACCATGCTGTCGGTGTGCTCGCCGCCCGGCAGCGACCGCGACGTGGTGCTGCTGCGCGGGGTCGAGCCGAACATGCGCTGGCGCAGCTTCTGCAACGACCTGCTGGAATTCATCGAGCAGCTCGATGTCACCACCGTGGTCATCCTGGGCGCGCTGCTCGCGGACACCCCGCACACCCGGCCCGTGCCCGTCACCGGAACCGCCTACTCCAAGGAAGCCGCCGAGCGGTTCAACCTCGAGCAGACCCGGTACGAGGGGCCGACCGGCATCACCGGGGTGCTGCAGGACGCGTGCGTGCGCGCCGGTGTGCCCGCCATCTCCTTCTGGGCCGCGGTGCCGCACTATGTTTCGCAGCCGCCCAACCCCAAGGCCGTCATCGCGCTGCTGCACCGGGTCGAGGACGTCCTCGATGTCGAAGTGCCCCTGGGCGGTTTGCCGGAGCAGGCCGAGGAGTGGGAGTCCACGGTCAACGAAATGACCACCGGCGACGAGGAAATCGCGGAGTACGTGCGCTCGCTCGAGGAGCGCGGCGATGCCGAGGTCGACCTCAACGAGGCCATGGCGAAGATCGACGGCGACGCCATCGCGGCCGAGTTCGAGAAGTACCTGCGCCGGCGCGGGCGCGGCGGCTTCGGGCTCTGATCACGGCGCGTACGCGTTGCGGCCGAACGTGCACCGGCAGCGTCCGAACGTGCGCGGCCGCGGCTGAACGTGCGCGGCCGAAGCCCCGCGTGTGCACGCGCTGGTGATCGCGCACACCCCACCGGGTGATCGTGCGGCCCGCACTGTGCTCGCGCGTGGCCGCGGACGGTCGCGTGCGGCGCTGTGGGACACCCGATGCGGGCAGCGCAGACCGACCGTTCGCCCTGCGGGGTGGTCGGCGGCCGGGTGACGGCCGCGCGGTTCATGCCGTGGCCACGGGTTATCGAGCCAGGCGTATGCCGGTGCAGGACAGAACAGCTGGTACCGCGCCGTCGACGGGCGACGCGTCAGATGCCGGTCAGTGTTCGACGGCCCAGATCTGAGCTGCCGCCTCGTGAGCCAGTTTCGCGATGAGGATGTCTCGCGGAATCGTCTGGCCGGCAAGGTGATCGAGCGAGGGCACCACGACGTGGTGCGCATCGGCTCTCTTGAGTTCGGCGGTGAGCTCCGCGAACGCGGTGCCATCGCCCGGGGTCGATTCATGGAACGTGGCGGCGAAGCAGAATCCGGCCGATCGAGCGAGGCTCGTCATGGCGTTCTCCAGCTCTTCGCTGCGGCCATCGGCCAGATCGTCACGCACGTACCCATAGATCAACGCTTCCACCCGAACCTCCATTGGATAGGGGATCGCTGTCGTGAAGTGTGCCCACAACCAGCATGACGTTCTCGCGGATGCAATTGCAGATGTCAACCCACTGACATCCACGTGCCCTATCCGGGTCCACCGAACGTTAACTGGTGAGATACTACAGACGTGTCCGCTGGCGATGATCGACCTGTCTGGGCTGTCCGAATGCGCGCCGAACGTGATGCTCGGGGGTGGTCACAAGCCGACGCCGTGCGCGCGATGCGGGGTAAGTCCACGCACAACCTACCCACCGACAGCACATTGCTGCGCAACTGGAGGCGTTGGGAGTCCGGCGAATCCAGACCGGACGACTTCTACGCGCCCATCATCGCCGCGTCCTTCGACACGGTCACGGCCGCGTTCTTTCCCAAGGCGCGGCCCAATCGCGATGACGAGTTGCTCTCCGCCACAGGGATGGACACGCTCGAATTCATCGGCAGGCTGCGCATGTCCGATGTCTCCTCGGCGACCCTGGACGCCATTCGCATCACCGCCGATCGATTGTGTTCGGAGTATCCCTGTTGTGACCCACACGAACTGCACGCCGAGGGCACCGCGTGGCTACGCCGGATCACCTCACTGCTGGACGGCAGATTGACCCTCGCCCAGCATCGCGAGGTCCTGGTGCTGGCCGGCTGGGTGGCGCTGCTGGTCGGGTGCGTCGACTACGACCTGGGCTGGCGCACCGCCGCCGAAGCGACCCGCCGCGCGGCGCTCTCGCTCGGCCAGGAGGCCGATCACGCCGAAATCATCGGCTGGGGTGCGGAAATGGCGGCCTGGTTCGCCCTGACCCAGGCCAACTACCGGGGCGCCATCGAAACGGCCGAGGCCGCGCACGCCGGCGCCGCGCAGCTGGGGGTCGGGGTGCAGCTGGCCGCGCAGCGGGCGAAGGCGTGGGCGCGGCTCGGTGATCGGCGCGAGGTGGAAGCCGCTCTCGCCCAGGGCCGTTCGATTCTGGACAATATGGATCATCCGACCAACCTGGACAATCATTTCGTGGTCGATCCGCAGAAGTTCGACTTCTACGCCATGGACTGCTGCCGCGTGGCCGGGGACGACCGGCTCGCCGAAAGCTATGCGCGTCAGGTCATCGCGTCCGCCACCCGGCCGGACGGGTCCATTCGCAAACCCATGCGGGTGGCCGAGGCGCATCTGACCCTGGCCGTGGTGGCGGTGCGCGACCGCAATCTCGAACTGGCGCTGGACGAGGGCCTGCGGGCGTTCACCGGCAAACGGCGGTCGCTGCCCTCGCTCATGTGGATAGCCGGGGAGACCGCGCGCGAGATGATCCAGCGCTTTCCCGGGGACCCGCGCACGCGCACCTATCTCGATCAGTTGCGCTCGCTCGCGGCGGGCTGAACCGCCTCCGGCGATATGCCGGTTACGCTCCTTTTCATGGACATCAGTCTCTGGACCTGCGCCGTTCGCGGCCACGAGACCTACGCCCCGGACGAGCCCGAGCTCGCCGCGCGGCTGCATGTCGACACCGCCGCCGGACAGTCGTGGCGCTGTCTGCGCTGCGGGGATTTCGTGCCGGGTCCGGCTCGCGCACACGGCCCGGCCGAGGACGCGCCCGAAGTGCCGCGCGGGCGGCTGCTGCGCGACCGGGTGATCATGCGCCTGCTCGCCACCGAGCGGGTCCTGCGGGCGCTGGTGCTGATCCTGCTCGGCGCCGGGGTGCTCAAGCTGCGGGGATCGCAGGAGCACTGGCGGGCGGTGTGGGACGAGGATCTGCCGCTGCTGCGGCAGCTGGCGGACCAGATCGGCTGGGATCCCGATCATTCCAAGATCTTCACCTGGACCGACCGGGCCTTCACCCTCTCCCCTGCCACCCTGACCTGGCTCGCGGTGGCCATATTCGCCTACGCCGCAGTCCAACTCGTCGAAGCGACCGGGTTGTGGCTTGTCGAGCGCTGGGGTGAGTACTTCGCGGTCATCGCGACCAGCATCTTCCTGCCGCTGGAGATCTACGAGCTGACCGAGAGGGTGACGGTGCTGCGGGTGGCGGCGCTGCTGGTGAACCTGACCGCCATCGTGTGGCTGCTGTGGTCCAAGCGGCTGTTCGGTCTGCACGGGGGCGCGGCGGCCTATTACGCCGAGCATCACACCGAGAGTCTGCTCACCGTCGAGCGCGCGGCGGTGGAGTCGGCCTCGCCCGCAGTCTGACGCTGGACCACGGCGCACTGGTGATCGCGCCACCGGCAGCTCATGCGGTGGCCGCTGCCACTTCTCGGTTCCCGACCAGGAACCGTGTCGCCGCACACGCGACCGCGACTCCGAGACGACAGCTCGGGTGGTCGCCGGCGCCGAGTTCCGGTGCGGGCCGGGTGCGACGGCGCGGGAGCGCGGGCCCCACGTCTCCGCGGTCCGGGTACCGCGGGGCGTGGACGACCGAAGATGGGCTTGCGGGCGGAGGTTGTGCGACGCGGGCGCGCCGAGACCGGGCGCAATGCCGGACCGGTCGGTGGGCGGTACTACCCTTTGCCCGGTGTACGAGTCCGCTGACGGATTGCTGCCCGGCCCCGAGGGGGTCCGGGCCGAGGAGTTCCCGCACGCCGAGAGGCTGCGGCTGTTCTCCTTCGCCACCGCCGAGAAGCGGGGCGACTACCTGTGGGTTCTGCGCGCGTTCGATATCGCCCGGGGCGCCTACGTGGTGCTGCTGCACGCCTCCGACGTGTGCGAGACGCTCGGACGTTGCCCGGGCGCACCGGGATTGACGCCGACCGAGGTCGGGCCGCTGCTCGAGCAGCTGCATCAGTGGGGCGTCCTCGAGCGCAGTTACGACGGCACGCGGGCCGCGACGCTCGCCGAATACCGGAACCGGCACTTCGTGTACCAGTTCTCCCAGGCGGGATTTCAGGCATATCGGGCAGTGTCGGACGTGCTCGAGGCCCGGCTCGACGAGGCGTCGCTCTCGCGGCTCGTACTGCCCGAGCTGCTGGCGGACCTGCGCACGCTGGCCGAGGCCAACCGCGGCGGGGACTCCCCGCAGGTGTACCGGGTGCTCGCGCGCCTGGACCGCGCGCTGTCGGACCTGGCCGACCGGGCCGCGCACTTCTATCTGACCCTCGGCGATCTCGTGCGCACCACCGAGGCCACCCCCGAGGCGTTCCTCGCGCACAAGGACGCGCTGCTGGCGCACATGCGCGAGTTCTCCATGGACCTGGCCCGTTTCGCGCCCCGGCTGGCCGCGGCCATCCGCGAGGTGGAGGACACGGGGGTCGACGACCTCATCGAGCGCGCGGCGCGCTGCGACGAGCGGGTGCTGCTCAATCGGGCCGAGCGGGAAACCGATTGGCGCGCCCGCTGGCAGGGACTGCGCTCGTGGTTCGTGAACGACGCGGGCGAGGGCGGGATCACCGAATGCGATCGGCTGCGCGAGGCGACCATGAGCGCCATCGCCGCGGTGCTGTCGCTGCTGCGCCGGGTCACCGAAACCCGCAAGGGCGGGGTCAGCCGGGAGTCGGCGCTGCGGCATCTGGCCGGCTGGTTCACCGCCGCGCCGTCCACCGACGCCGCGCACGCGCTGTTCGACGCGGTCTTCGGGCTGGGCAGGCCCCGGCATCTGGCGATGCAGCATCCCGACGCCGATGTCATCCCCGCCATTCGTTCCTGGTGGGACGCACCGCCTTTGGAGATCGCGCGCACGCTGGCCGAGACCGGCCGCCCGCCCACGCCCGGCGCGCCCGCCCGGCTGCAGCGCAACGACGCCGGCATCCGGCGACTGCGCCAGACCCAGCTCGACGCCCAGCGCGCCCGCGCCCGGGCCGCCGCGTCGCTGGCCGCGGCCGACATCCACGAACGCGAACTCGACGAGGGCGAGACCGAGGTGCTGCTGCGCCTGCTGGACGCCGCCTCCACGGCATGGGTTCCGGTCAGCGGAAGGGTGCCCGGCACAACGGGTTCCGACAGCGGGGTGACGCTGACGGTCTCCGAATGCGAGGGGTCGACGGCCGTGCGCACCGCACGCGGTCTGCTGCACCTGAACAATCGGCGGCTGCAGGTGCGCGATACGGCCTCGCTGCGCGCGGCCAAGTCGGGGCCCGGCTCCCGCGCGGCCTCGGGCTCCGGCCCGGCAGGCACGAAATCCGGCAGGACCGCGACGGGCGACGGTGTAGGTGCCGGGCCGACCGACGGACCCGGATCCCTCGACAGCGCCGATGCGCCCCAACCGATCTCCGGGCAGCGGCCCGACGCGAACGACGCCGCCACACCGTCACGCACCGCCGAGCAGGGGGTGCGGTGATGCACGCGCGGACCATCGACTCGCTCGCGCTGGACAGCTACCAGCGGGCTGCGCGGGTGGTGCTGGCCAACCACCTCGTCACCCGGAACTACCCGGATCGCATTGCGCTGCCGTTGATTCGGCGGTGGGCCACCGAGCTGCGCGAGGACCTCGCGGAGCTGTTCGGCTACCGGCTCGAGGTCACCGAGACCACGGCGCGCCTGTTCCCGGTGCTCGATCGGCTCGAGTCCGGGCGCCCGGCCCGGACCACCGCGGATAGGCTGTTCGACCGCCGCCGCTACGCCTATCTCGCGCTCGCGCTGGCGGCGCTGGGGCGCGCCGGGGACCAGATCACCCTGTCGGAGTTGGCCGATCAGGTCGCCTCGTACACCGAACGGGTCGACGGGCTCGATCTGGCGGCCGATCGCGCCGCCGATCGGGACGCGTTCGTCGACGCCGTGGGGTGGCTGGCCGCGCGCGGCGCGGTCACCCTCGCCGACGGTGACGCCGGGGGCTGGGCGAGCGACCCCGAGGCGGGCGAGGCGCTGTACGACATCGATCGGTCGGTGGTGTTCGCGCTGTTCCGGCCGCCGCGGGCGCTGCAGCACCTGCACAGTGTCACCGGGCTGCTCGGCGAGGAGGCCGGCGGCGGCGACACCCGTTCGCCCGCACAGTCGCTCGCGGCGCGCAAGGTGCGGCGGGCGCTGGTCGAACAGCCGGTGGTGTACGCCGACGACTTCGCCGAGCCGCATCGGACGCTGCTCGCGCAGGAGAAGCTGGTCGCCGAGGTCGAGCTGGTCACCGGGCTGCGCGCGGAGCGGCGGGCCGAGGGCGTCGCGCTGATCGACAGCTCGGGGCGGCTCTCCGATGTGCGTTTCCCCGGCACCGGAACCCTGGCGCAGGTGGCGCTGCTGCTCGCGGGCGAGATCGCGGATCTGGTGCTGGACATCGACAATCCGGTGATCCGCATGCCCCGGCCCGAACGCCCGCTCACCGACCTGGAGGAGCAGCTCGACAGCGCGATCCCCCGCTCGACGGTGTTCGCGCCGCTGGCCGATCCGGCCGACATCTTCGGCTCGGACGAGGACGCCGAGCCCGAAGACGTTCCCGAGCCGGAGATTCCGGAGTTCCCGTTCATCGCCGCGGAGTGGATCGCCGACACGGTCACGATGCTCGCCCACCGCTACGGGGCCACGTTCGCCGCCCAGTGGCAGGCCGACGTCCCCGGTTTGACCGCCGAGGCCGTGAGCCTGCTCGAACGCCTGCGCCTGGTCGAGCCCGTCGCCACCGGCCTCCTGATCCTGCCCGCCCTGGCCCGCTATCGCGGCGCGATCGTGACGATCCGCACCCGCGCGGAGACCGAGTTGTTCAGCTCCGCAACCGAACTCGGCGGCCCGGCGACCGGCGTGGATGCGACGTCACCGCCCGCGGATGCCGGGGCAGCGGCCGAATCCGAGATGGCGGAGATCGAGAAGCCCGCACCCGGAGGGGGTTCGGACATGGGAACCCTCGCCACGGACTCGACCCGAGATTCGGGGGCCGGGGCGGAGGCGACGCCTGACAGGGCGGAACCGCGCGCGGGCGAGAGTGCGGCGGGGTGGCAGGACGACGGTAGTGCGGCAGAGTCTATCGAGAAGGGTTCCGGGGACTGATGGGTGAGCTTATTCACGGTGGGGTCCGCTTCGTTCCCACGCGCGCGGGGATCGTCAACCTGTGGGACTACCGGGACCAGGAGTTCTGTTTCGGCGACGGGCGGCTGGTGTTGCGCGGGCCCAACGGATCCGGCAAGACCAAGGCGCTCGAGGTGCTGTTCCCGTTCGTGCTGGACGGGCGGATCGAGCCGCGCCGGCTCAACCCGTTCGCCGGTGAAGAACGCACCATGAAGTCGAACCTGCTGTACCGCAAGCAGGAATCGGCCTACTCGTACGTGTGGATGGAGTTCGCGCGCGGCAGCTGGGACGCGCCCGAGGCGGTCACCATCGGTATCGGCATGCGCGCGACGCGGTCCTCGGACAAGGTGACGCGCTGGTACTTCGTCGCCGACGGCCGTGTCGGCGTGGACTTCTCGCTGCTGGGCCCGGACGATCGCCCGCTCACCCGCAAGCAGCTGGCCGAGCAGATCGGCGGGGACGCCATCGTCGACCGGCCGGTGGAGTATCGCGCCGCGATCGACGCCCGCATGTTCGGGCTCGGGCAGCAGCGGTACGACCAGCTCATCAATCTCATTCTGACCCTGCGGCGTCCGCAGCTGGCCAAGAACCTCGACCCGCGCGGGCTGTCCCAGGCGCTCACCGACGGGCTGCGCCCGCTCGACGAGCAGATGATCCTGGACGCCGCGCGCTCGTTCAGCGACATGGAAGAGGTCGGGCGCACCCTCGAGGGCCTGGTGCAGGCCGACACCGCCACCCGCGCGTTCGTGGGCGTGTACCGCAAATACCTTGCGGTACAGGCCAAGACCGATGTCGATCAGGTTCGCACGCGCCTGGACGCGGTGACCCACGCCGGAACCGCCCTGCACGCGGCCGCCGCGCTGCGCCGGCGCCGCGAGGGCGAGCGCGCCGCCGTGGAAACCCGGGCCGAGGACGCCGATCGCGCCTACGAGCAGGCGCTGTCCGATCGCGAGACGCTGCAGCGCTCGAGCGCCTACGAGGGCAAACAGCAGCTCGACGATCTCGCCGACGCCGTGCGCCGCCTGGAAGCCTCGTCCGCGGTGCACCACGACAAGTCGCTCAAGGCCCGCCAGACGGTCGATCAGCGCGCCGGGGAGTCCGAGCGCGCGCTGGCCGCGGTGCAGCATGCCGCCGCGGCGCTGGCCCGCGGCGAGGACGAATTGCGTTCGGCCGCCGAGGAAGCCGGTATCGCCTGGACCGCGCTGCCCGAACAGGCCCGCGCCGACCACCTCACCACCACGGTGCGCGCGCACGCCGAGGAACGCGACGCGGACGTCCGCGCGGTGCGCCGCGCCCTCACCCTGGTCGAGGCCGCCGCGACCGAACGGACCCGCGCCGAACGAGCCGCCCACCGCGCCACCGAACTTCGCGAGTCCGCCGCCGTCGAGCTCGCCGAGGCCGAGGCCGCGGTGGCCCTGGCTCGCGCGGATACGGCCACCGCCCTGCGCGATTGGTGGGACACCCACCGCGAGGTCTACACCCCCGTCCGCGAGGGCCTGTTCGAGGCCGTCAACGACGCCCTGGCCCAGGCCGGAACCGAGCACTCGGCCCGTCCGCCCGCGCCGGCGAAGGGCAAGAAGCGCGGTCGCGGTGGTGCGGCCGGTGCCATCACCGGTGGCGCGGATGGTTCCGGCGGTGACGACGGCGTGCCCGCCGCCCAGGCCGATGCCTCGACAGCCACTGCGACAGCGCATTCCGAGGAGCCCCTCCCCTCTCTCACCCCGGCCGAGGTGCTGGCCGAGCGCTCCGAGCCGCTCACGGACGAGATTCGCGGCCGCCGTCAGGAGGCTCGCACCCGCGCCGCCCAGGCCACCGAACGCGCCGCTGAACTCCGCGCCGAGCGCGAACAGGTCGCCGCCGAACGCGACGACGCCCCACCGGCTTTCCACGCCCGCACAGATCGGCCCGGGGCGCGCTCGCACTCCGATTCCGGCGGCCCGATCGGCGCGACCGCCAGGTCAGGCCGGGCACGGCCCGATGATCGCACCGGAATCACTGGCGCGCGGCAGGATTCGGCCGACGTCTCCGGGAGCGTCGGTGGGCGCAGCGGAGCGCCGCTGTGGCGGCTCGTGCGGTTCGCGGACGGCATCGAGCCGGACGCCGCAGCCGGTATCGAAGCGGCGTTGCAGGCCGCCAATCTGCTCGACGGCTGGGTGTGCGCCGAAGCCGATCTGCCCGAGCACGTCTCGGACCAGTTCCTGGTGCCGCTGCCACCGGATCAGCGGCCGAGTGGACGGACACTCGCGGACCTGCTGGTTGCCGAGGACGACTCGGACGCGCTGACTGTGCCGCGCGAGCGGGTGGCCGCGGTCCTGGCTTCCGTCGCGCTGTACGAGAGCCCCACCGCGCGGGTCGCGAGCACCGCCACCGCTGTCGGCGCGGACGGTCAGCTGACGATCGGCACCGACGGGCGGTACCGGCAGGGCGTGCAGGTCGGGCGGCATCACAAGGGCGACGCCGAATTCATCGGGGCCACCGCGCGGGCCCGGCGGCGGGAGCTGCGGCTGGCCGAGCTGGCCGCCGCGATCGAGACGGCCGAGACCGAGGCCCTGCAGGCGAAGACCGAAGAGCAGTCCGCCACCGCGGAATTGGGGCGGGTGTCGGCCGCGGCCAAGGCGCTGCCGCGCACCACCGCCGTCACCGCCGCGCTGCGCGCCGTCTCCGAGGCCGCGGGCATGCTGCGCTCGCGGTCGGAGGCCGCCGCGCAGGCCGAGCGCGACATCGATCAGGCGGTGGGCGAGTACGGCGCCGCCGACAAGAAGGTGCGCGCCGTCGCCGCCGAGCACCGCGCGCCCCGTGACCCCGCCGAATTGGACGCTCTCGCCGCCGCGGTCCGGCACTTCGAGAACGCGGGCACCGCGCTGCTGCGCCTGCGCGGGGATCACGCCCGCGAGCACGAGCGCTCGCGCGAGACCTCCGACCGGCTCGACGAGGCCACCGACCTGGCCGAGGCCTTCGCCGAGGAGGCCGAGGCCGCGCGCTCGGGTTACGAGGAACAGCTGCGCAAGCTCGAGACCCTGCGCGAGGCGCTGGGCGCCGGTGCCGCCGACATCGACCGCGAGCTCGAAGCCGCCCGCGAGCGCATCGACGCCGCCCGCGCGGAACAGAAGGCGGCGCGCAAGGCCGCGCACGAGGCCATCGAGGCGGTCGGCACCGCCGAGGGCGCGCACCGGGCCGCGCACGAGACCCTGCGCACCGCCCTCACCGAATTGCTCGCCGACGTCCGGCATCTGGCCCCCTACGCGCGCCCGGACCTGCTCAGCCTGCTGGGCGCGCCCGTCGAGAATCGCTGGCCCGCCAGCGATGCCGCCTGGTCCACCCCCGAGCAGCTGCTGTACCGCATCGAGAACGGCGACCCCGAACAGGACATGCGGGTGCTGCCCGAGGAAGTCGCGACGCTGTTCGAGAACCTCGCGGCCGCAACCGCTTCGGTGCGCGCGGGCGAGGCCACCCGCAAGTCCACCCGCAGCGCGGTCACCACCGCGCTGCAGGAATTCGACGCCGCGCTCACCGCCGCCCGCCAGGACTATCGCCTGCACTGGGACGCCGCCGACGGCCTGACCGTGGTGCAGGTGCACGACGATCACGGCCTGTCCGCGCTGGCCGACTTCGCCGAGCGCATCGGCGGCGCGCGCAAGGACCAGGAACTGCTGCTCACCGATTCCGAGCGCCGCATCCTCGAGGACGCGCTGCTCACCGGCCTCGCCCAGCAGATACACGAACGCACCGGCGACGCCCGCGATCTCATCACCCGCATGGGAATGGAGATGAAGCAGCGGCGCATGTCCTCGGGCAACACCATCGGCGTGCACTGGGTGCTCGCGGACACCCTCTCCGAACCCGCCCGCGCGGTGTGCAAGCTCCTGGACCGCGATTCCGCGGAGCTGGTGCCCGAGGACCTGGCCGTCATCCGCTCGCACTTCGCGGCCGAGATCCGCGCCGCGCGCGCCGCGCACCCCGAGCGGTCGTTCCCCGAGATCCTGGCCGCGACACTGGATTACCGCGCGTGGCGGGTGTTCTCGTTCACCATCATCACCTCCGACGGCACCGAGGACCGGCTCACCGTGGCCAGGCACAGCGCGCTCTCGGGCGGTGAGCAGTCGGTCTCGCTGCACCTGCCGCTGTTCGCCGCCGCGCACGTCATGCTGGATTCGGCCGATCCGCAGGCCCCGCGCCTGCTGGCGCTGGACGAGGCGTTCGCCGGCGTCGACGACAACGGTAAGAGCGAACTGCTCGGCCTGTCCGTGCAATTCGACCTGGATCTGTTCATGACCGGCTACGACCTCTGGATCACCTACGCGCACGTACCGGGCTGCGCGCACTACGATCTGGCGCACTCGGCGGCGGAGAACACCGTCAGTGCGACGCTGCTGGTGTGGGACAGCGCCGATCTGCTCGCCGAGCACGACGGCTCGGATCTGACCACCGCGCTCGGCTCCCCCAATCGGCGACGGCTCCCGCACGCGGTGGAGGGCGCGGTGGCGCTGCTCTGAGTCCCGCTCGCGCACCGGACATTCGGGAAGTTCGATCGGATTGTCCAGTGCGCGACACAGCGCGCCTGCCCAGCTCGACACACGAGCCCAGGCCGATATGCCCGGAACCGGCCCACCGCCCCCGGCACGAAACGAGTACCGAAGGCACCCGATTCGGGTGGCAAGCGACGGCAACGCGTTCACTACGCTACGAAGCGCGGCGGCCGCGAGAGCCCGCGCGCACCGACCCGGCGATTGGTTCCGAACGCCCGGTTCGATGCGTGATGTCGGATTCGCCGCCACCCACGCGCGCCGCCACCGCGGCCGCGCGAGGGATCCATGTCCGTTCCGTATCACCGAATCTCGCGAATCCGTCGGCGGCACAGTACCGATCACCCACCTTGACGCCCTGCGTGATACCACCCGGTAAACGTCCCGGGCAAGATCCAATTGCGCGTGTCGCGGCGCGGCGCGCCGTAAGGATTGGTACATCGGCAAATCAACAGTTTCGCCGAGAGGCAGTTATCGACTAGAAATGTTTTCCGTGCCGATCCCTTTCGAGTTCACCGCTCGCCCATCGAACTTCCCCGGACAGGGGTCCTGATGACTCTCGAACATCCGCCCGAGGACGACGTCTCCCAGCTGGCGCGGCGGGTCGAGAAGGCCCGCGGACGGCTGGTCTACCAGTTCGATCCCGCCCTCACCGAAGCGCTCTCGGAAAACGAGCTGCAAGCCGAACGCGAGCTGGCCGAGCGCATCCGCGACGAGGATCGCTCGCAGCGCTGGAAGCAAGCCGAGGCGGCGGCCGCCACGGCCGATCGCACGCGGCAGACCACCCAAGAGATCGAGAAGGCCGACATCCGGGACCTCCTGCTCGCTCGCAAGGCGATCGCCGCGCAGCGGCGAGAGTCCAGCCCGCACGCCAAACTGGCGTCGCTGTACAAGCATCGGGCCTGGTCGCTGCGCGCGCTGGCCGGCGTCGTCGCGGCCGGCATGCTCTGGTCCGCGGTCAACGTGCAGCACAACATCGCGCCCGGTGGCCCCAGCGATCCGCTCTTCTGGTTCAGCTACCTGCTCGAAGGCATGATCAGCGTCTGCCTCGTGATCATCATGGTCGGCACCAACAAGGTCGCCGAGTGGGGTGTGCTGGACAGCCGCAAGCAGGTCGTGGCGGCGGAGATGGCCCTGCTGGGTCTCACGGTCACCCTGAACACCTACCCGTACCTGAAGTCGGGTAGCTGGTACGACGTCGCCGTGCACGCCATCGCGCCCATCATGATCGGCGTCGCGCTGCTCATCCACAACGCCGCGAGCGCGCGGTACGGCCTGGCCATCGTGCGGGCCACCGACCAGATCCGGGATCTGCCGGATCCGGCCGAGACGCTGCGGCGCACCCTGCCGACCGTGGTCAGCTGGCCGACCCGCAACCCGGCGCCGAACACGCCCATGGCTCCGGCCACGCCCGCGCTCACCGCGGGTCAGCCGCACGTGGAGTCCGAGCAGATTCGCGACATGGGCAACGGTCAGGTGGTCGACAGCGCCGAGGCGGTCAAGCCCAAGGCCAAGCCCAAGGAGGCGCCGCGCGCCCCGGAACGGGACGAACGCACCTCGGCCACCACGAAATCCCGCAAGATGCTCGAGGCAGAGTCCTCGCTCTCGGACGGCGCCGACCCGGTGCCGCCGCTGAACGTGTACGACACCGGCCAGTTCCGGATCGCGGAGACCCTCGAACAGGAACTCGCCGAACTCCAGGCCGCCCGCCGCCGCGCCCGCGCCGCCGCGCGCGCCCGCAACGGCAGCTCCGGTGGATTCGACGACTGATCTTCGGGTCCAGCGCCGCGGTCGCGACCGTCGCTGCGCGCCAACTCGATTCGAGTCCGCACGCCCCGGCGCACACACCCGCACCGGGTGCACGCGACCGGCTCACCCGGCGATAATCAGCTGATCGCCGGGTGAGGAGTGGTGCCCGCGGACTACTCGGCCCGCGCCGCACGCAAACCGGAGAAGTCGCGCCGCACCGCGTGATTGCGGTCGGCGCAGCTGCCCAGCGCGTGATCGGGATGCAGGCCCAGGTACTGGCGGCGGGTGCGGGTGCTCCACTCCCGCGCGAGCGCGGAACGCGTCTTGTAGAAGTTCACGAGGTACCCGCCCTCGTAGACCCGCAGCAGCGTGTAGCCGCCCGGATACTCCTTGGCCGCCGCCACTTCCAGGAACTCGACGCCGACGCCGATGTCCGGCCGGGTCACCCGATTGCGGTGCGTGTGACCGCTGTGATGCAGGAACACCCCCGGCGCCGAACGGTAGATGCCGTGTAGTGCCGCCGCATTCGCCCTGTCGAGCACGAAACCCGGTCCGCCCGGGTTGCTTACCGCCGCGTGCCTCGTGACCGGATGGTGACCGAATACGAGCGTCGGACGTTCGGGGTCCGCGCGCAACAGCTCGCGCAGGCGCTCGACCTGTCCGGCGGACAGGGTCCCGCCGGAGCCGGCGAGCAGGCCGCTGCGGTCCTCGCCGTGGTGCAGGTCGTTCATCAGGGCGATCGTGCGCAGCAGCCGGCCCGGCGGCGGGGTGAGGGTCGTGAAAACACCCGTGGATTCCGGTGTTCCGGCCGGGCACGTCACCAGCGTTCGCGCGGGATGGGCGCGGCCGCCGTCCGAATACGCCTCGAAGCGGTACGCCCGGCCCGGTTCCAGGCCGCCGGTCCGGTCAGCGGCGGCACAACTCAGCGCGTCGGGGTATACCCGGGTCCATGCGTCACCGCCGGCCGAAAAGCTCAGCGCCCGAACGGCTCACCGGCCGGGCCGCTCAGCGCCCCGACGGCTGATCCGCGGGGACCACGACGGCCGGGCGCGGGGCGGCGGGGGTGCCCGAGTGCTGGGCGTAGCCGAGCCAGCCGGTGCCGACGAACACCGCGAGCAGGATCGCCGTGGGGAGTTCGAGAATCAGCCAGCCGGGGGTGAGGACGGCGTCCAGGGCGGAGCGCGGCGGGGTGTTTCTGGGAGCGACACGCGAGATGCGAACGGGAGGGCGTTGATGGCTCATCGAGCCGTGTGCCGTTCGTGCGCGTTGCCTGCCCACCCATGCCTCCGTAGCTAGATATGTGCCGAACCCAGGATGCCGAATCCACGACGTGCGCACAGCGGCGAATGACCGGACACCAGAGTGTCCGGTCGGATTTGTTCGCTGTCAGCGCTCGGTCGCGCCCGATAGTCGCCGCGGGCGGGGATGATCCGGCCGCGTCTCCGACACGAGATACCGGTCCCCGCTACGAGGTTCGCCGTACGTCACGAACCGAATGCCTGGCGTTCGGCGGCGTCCGCCCACATCGGCGGACAGGGCCTGCCGGGCAGCGTGAGCAACTCGAAATGCCAGTACTCGTTCAGGAACGCCCGGCAGAGCCCCCACCGGTACCCATTTGCTTCGAGCCAGGCCGCGCCCTCGACGGGACCGACGTCCACGGCCTCACCCGAGACGTGGGTCGACTCGTCCGGCGGCAGCACCCAGCGGCGAGCTTCGTCCGGGTTGCCGTACGTGGCGAGTCCGTCCTGCCACAGCGCGTCCTGCTGGGCCGGGCTGCGATACCCGGACGTGATCGACATCGGGACGCCCTGCGCGTGCGCCTCTGCCTCGGCTGCGGAGTAGGCGGCGGCCAGCAGCGGATCGAGGCCCTCGGACCCCGCGGCGGCCGCCTCGACGGTGCCGGGCAGGACGGGAGCCGCGTGGGCCCGGGGCGAAGCGCCCGCGGGGGCGGGCAGCACGCCGCCCACCACGCCCGCGCCCGCCAGGGCGGCTATCGCGGCGTACCGCCGCACGGTCGAGACATTCCGTCGTGCGGTCGAAACCCGCACTCCGCCGCGGCCGTACGCCCGCATCGAATCAGCTCCTTCGCTCAGACTCGTTCCTTGGACCGCTCGCGCACTCGCAGCGCGATCGGCTTCGAGGTTTCGGCGAAGAAGTCGTTGCCCTTGTCGTCCACGACGATGAAGGCCGGGAAGTCCTCGACCTCGATCTTCCACACCGCCTCCATGCCGAGTTCAGGGTATTCGAGAACCTCGACGGATTTGATGCAATCCAGGGCGAGCCGCGCGGCGGGTCCGCCGATCGAGCCGAGGTAGAAGCCGCCGTGCGCGTTGCACGCCTTGGTGACCTGGGCCGAGCGATTGCCCTTGGCCAGCATGACGTGCGAGCCGCCCGCGGCCTGGAACTGATCGACGTAGGAGTCCATGCGGCCGGCGGTGGTCGGGCCGAACGAGCCCGAGGCGTAGCCGTCGGGGGTCTTGGCCGGACCGGCGTAGTAGACGGCCATGTCGCGCATGTACTGCGGCATGGGCTCGCCCGCGTCCAGCCGCTCCTTGATCTTGGCGTGCGCGATGTCGCGGGCCACGACCAGCGGGCCGGTCAGCGAAAGCCGAGTCTTCACCGGGTATTTCGACAGTTCGGAACGGATCTCGTCCATCGGCCGGTTCAGGTCGATGCGGACCACGTCGCCGCCCAGGATGGCGTCGGTCTGCTCCGGAAGGTACTGCGCCGGTTCACGTTCGAGCTGCTCCAGGAACACGCCCTCGGCGGTGATCTTCGCGCGCGCCTGGCGGTCCGCGGAGCAGGACACCGCGATGGCGACCGGCAGCGAGGCGCCGTGCCGGGGCAGGCGGATCACGCGCACGTCGTGGCAGAAGTACTTGCCGCCGAACTGCGCGCCGATGCCGAAGGACTGGGTGAGCTTGAAGACCTGCTCCTCGAGCTCGAGGTCGCGGAAGCCGTGCGCGGCCATCGACCCCTCGGTCGGCATGTTGTCCAGGTAGTGCGCGGAGGCGTACTTGGCCGTCTTCAAGGCGAATTCGGCGCTGGTGCCGCCGATCACGACCGCCAGGTGGTACGGCGGGCAGGCCGCGGTGCCGAGCGAGCGGATCTTCTCGTCCAGGAACTCCAGCATGCGATCCGGGTTCAGGATGGCCTTGGTCTCCTGGAACAGGAACGACTTGTTGGCCGACCCGCCGCCCTTGGCCATGAACAGGAACTTGTAGGCCGGCGACGCGGGATTGCCCGCCTCGGAATACAACTCGACCTGCGCGGGCAGGTTCTGTCCGGTGTTCTTCTCGTCCCACATGGTGATGGGCGCGAGCTGGGAGTAGCGCAGGTTCAGCTTGGTGTAGGCGTCGAACACACCGCGCGAAATCCATTCCGCGTCATCGGCTCCGGTGAGCACGCCTTCGGACTTCTTGCCCATGACGATGGCGGTGCCGGTGTCCTGGCACATGGGCAGGATGCCGCCCGCGGAGATGTTCACGTTCTTGAGCAGATCCAGCGCCACGAACCGGTCGTTGCCGCTCGCCTCGGGATCGTCGATGATCTTGCGCAGCTGCCTGAGGTGGTCGGGCCGCAGGAAGTGGCTGATGTCGTGCATGGCCTCGGCGGTCAGCATGCGCAGCACCTCGGGCTCGACCTGCAGGAAGGTGCGCCCGCCCGCCTCGAACGTGCTGACACCCTCGGTGGTCAGCAACCGGTACGGGGTCTCGTCGGCACCGATAGGCAGCAGATCCGAGTACAGGAAGTCAGGCGCGGTCACGAATCGCACTCCTCGAGCAGGGCTGGGGCTGTTCAGCCAACGGTTCAAGCAGAAAGACTGTAACCACCACCGCCCCCGTGCCCGAGCACAGGCAAGCCTTACCGCACAGTCACCCACGGCCCGATCGGTCGCCGCTCGACCGTCGACCGCTGCCCGGCCGTCTCGGTCCTCCGGACGCGCGCGTTTCCGACTCCCGCTCCGGCAGCACCCGTTTCACACTGCGCACACTTGTTCATCAGGCCGAACACCGAACGTTTCGCGGTCGGCGCGGATTATCGTGACAGCCCTCGCCGCGCCGACGGCCTTCACCCAGGCCGAGCGCGTTGTGATCACCGCGACAGCCGATGCGACGGCGACCGCGCTGCACACCCGGCTCACTTCGCACAAGCGGCGAAGCCCAGGTACGCGGCTCGGATTTGTGCGAATCGGCGACGGTGTTGTGTGCGTCGGCACAGGTTGCACCTTCAAGTCGGGGGGTGGTTACCTGTGATGATGCGCTTATCGGCGGCGGGGAGGACTTAGCATGAGTGCAGAACCCGGGAGTGGAACCGTGACCGAACCCCGTTGGCTCGACGACGTCGAGACGCGCGCATGGCTGGGATTCGTATTCACCCGCGACCTCATCGCCGCGGCGGTCGGACGCGATTCCCTGCAGGAATCCAACCTCACCTACGTCGAGTACACCGTCCTCGCCCGCCTCGCCGACGCCACCGACCATCGGCGCAGCTTCGCGGAACTGGCCGCGGTGCTGGAGTGGTCGCAGAGCAGGCTCTCGCATCAGATCACCCGTATGGAGAAGCGCGGACTCGTCGCGCGCGAGGCCGTGCCCGACGACGCCAGGCGCACCGCCGCCGTGCTCACCGCCAAGGGCGAACAGGTACTCGCGGGCGCCGCGCCCGCCCATGTGGACAGCGTGCGCAGGCACATGATCGACGTCCTGGACGGTGGCCAACTCGCCGCGCTCGCTGATATCTACGACACCCTGCTCGCCCATCACCGCCGTCCGGCCACCCGGAACCCCTCCTGAACCCGAATTTCGCGGATAAGAAGGGGCTGACCGGCGTTTGGTTTGGCACACGCCGGGTAGTGGGTAAGACTAGGCTCGGCACCGGCTTCCGACGTCAGTCGGCACCGGCGTACGGTCGGCAAATCGGTCGGCGCTGTGCTGATCGACGATGAGCGAGCACCCGACCTGGCCTTAGCGAAAGGGGCAGGAATTTCCATGTCCGACGTGTCCATCGGCCTTCCGGCGGATTCACAATCCGGCGGTTCTGTCGACAATCTGCTCCCGCAGCTGGTCGAGCATCTGCGGCAGAACCGCACCGAGCTGCGCGAGGAGTGGGCCCGTCGCATCACCGATGCCCAGCTGCTGACCGCGATGACCCCGGAGGAGATCTTCTCCGAGGCGACCTCGGTCTACGACAACTACGTCGAGGTACTCGAGACCGGTAGCGTCGAAGCGCTGCAGACCTACGCGCGCGATCTGTCCGAGCGCATCATTCCGCGAGGGGTCGAGACCGACGAGGTCGTCGGCATCGTGCTCCTGCTGCGAGATGTGCTGGCCCGCAGCCTCTTCGAGAAGTACCAGAGCGACTTCGAGCTGCTCAAGCGAGTATTGGACGCGTACGAACCGGCCGCCAACCGCATCGCCAACACCGTATCGGTGTCCTTCGTGCAGGAGCGCGAGCGCGTTATCCGCCAGCAGCAGGAGGCGATTCGCGAACTCTCGACCCCCGTGCTGCAGGTGCGCGAGCAGCTGCTCATCCTCCCCATCATCGGCGTGCTGGACTCCCAGCGCGCGCGGCAGCTCACCGAACAGCTGCTGCGCGCCATTCGCGCCAACCGCGCCAAGGTCGTCGTCATCGACATCACCGGTGTGCCGGCGATCGACTCCACCGTGGCCAACCACCTGGTGCAGACCGTGGACGCGTCCGGGCTCATGGGCGCGAATGTGATCATTACCGGCCTGTCGTCGGAAATCGCGCTCACACTGGTAACCATCGGCCTGGATCTGTCGAAGATGAACGCCGTCGGCGACCTTCAGGGCGGTATCGAAGAGGCGGAGCGACTCCTGGGTTACGAGGTGTCGCGAGTTCCCGCCGATCGCGACGGACGGTAAACCGGGACAGGGCCAATGCCGGTACCCATACTCAAGCAGGGCACCTATCTGATCGCGTCGGTGCAGTCCGCACTCACCGACGCCGATACCGAGCGCTTGCAGGACGACCTGATGAAGTACGTCAGCAAGTACCGCGCGCAGGGAATCATCGTCGATGTCACCGCAATCGATGTAATGGACTCCTTCGCCGCGAGGTCGCTGCGTACCATCGCCCACATGACCAAGCTGAGAGGCGCGGAAACGGTCATCGTCGGCCTGCAACCCGAAGTCGCATTCGCCATGGTTCAACTCGGACTCACGTTCGAGGGCATGCACACCGCACTGGACCTCGAAGAGGGTCTCGCCTGGCTGAACCACAAGATCAACGCCCGTGGCCAACGAGATGGTCGTGATCGTGGCCGCTGAAAACGTGGTGATCGCGGTGAAGGTGTCCAACGACATCGTGACCGCACGGCAGGCGGGACTCGAGATGGCAAGCGCTCTCGGCTTCTCGCTCTCCGATCGCACCATGATCGCCACCGCCATCTCGGAGGTGGCGCGAAACATCACGAGTTACGCCGGCACCGGTGAGGTCAGGCTCACGGTGCAGGACCGGGAAGGCCGCCGCTCCATGGTGGTTCAGGCCCAGGATCAGGGCCCCGGCATCCTCGACATCGACCGCGCGCTGGAGGACGGCTACTCCACCGGGCGCGGTCTCGGGCTCGGCCTGCCCGGTGCGCGCCGCCTCATGGACGGCCTCGCCATCACTTCCAAACCGGGTCAGGGCACGCTTGTGGAAATGTGGAAGTGGGTACCCACCGGTGCGTGAGGACGGTTTCATCGGCGCGGTCGAATGGGCCGTCGCCGGGCGCGCGCTACCCGGGCAACGGGTATCCGGTGACCGCTCCGTCGTACTCGACGCGGGCGGTGGCTCAGTGCTTTTCGCGGTGCTGGACGGACTCGGGCACGGAGCCGCCGCCGCCGACGCCGCCGACCGGGCCGCGCAGGTGCTGGCCGAGAATCGCGCCGAACCCCTGGATGTGCTGATGCTGCTGTGCCATCGTGCCATGTCCGATACCCGCGGGGCCGCGGTATCGCTGGCCCTGTTCGACTCCGGTGAGAAACTGCACTGGCTCGGCGTCGGAAACGTCGAATCCCGCGTCGTAGCAGCGGCTCCCGGCAAACCCGCCGTCCGCGCCGCCGCGCTGCTGGCCGGCGGCATCGTCGGGTACCTGCTGCCGCCGAACCTACAACCGCAGACGGTGCCGGTCCGCCCCGGCGATCTGCTGCTCATGTCCACCGACGGCATCACCAGCGACTTCGCCGACGGAATCGATCTGGGCAAGCCGACGTCCGACATCACCGCCGAGGTGCTGGCGCGCCACGCCAAGGACACCGACGACGCGCTCGTGCTGGCCGCTCGCCACCGCGGGCACTTCGCGCACGGGCACTCGGTGCAGAGCCAAGCTGGACACAGTCATTCCGGACCCGGACACACCCTCGCGGGTCATCCGGTCCCCGGCCACGGGGGTACCGGGCAATGAGCTCGGTGCTGGCGGCCTTCCGCGACGCGTACACCGCCGCGCTGCGCACGCATCTGCGCGCGCCCAACCAGAACACGCTCGCCGAGGGCTACGAACTCGGCAGGCGCGCACTGGTCGAGGGCGTCAGCATCCTCGATCTCACCGAGCACCACTTCCGGATTCTGGAGCAGGAGGGGCTGCTGCCCGATCCCGAGGTCGGCGATCGCGGCGAGGCGGCCCTGGAATTCCTGTTGCAGACCATGGCCGCGCTGGACGTGGCCACCCGCGGCTTCCTGGACGGCACCCGGCGGTACGAGCAACAGCGTTCGCGCGCGGACGATCTCGCGGGTCGCGACGCCTTCCGCACCGCGCTGGTGGAGTCGCTGCAGGACGGGTTCTTCGTGGTCGACTCCGAAGGCACGCTGGTGGAGGTGAATTCGGCTTTCGGCGCACTCACCGGTTACGGACCCGACGGCGTGCCCTACCCGCTCCCCCACCCCTGGTCCGTGCCCGACGCGCCCCGCTACCCGGACCTGGGCACCGACGCCGCGCGATTCGTCACCCCGATCCGCCATCGCGACGGCCGCCAGATCTGGCTCGCGGTGAGCACCAGTTCGCTGATCAAGCCCGAGAACGACGAGCGCATCTTCGTGGGCACCATTCGCGACGTGACCGCCGAACACGACGCGCAGGCGCGTGATCAGGCGATCTCGCGGATGGCGGCCGAGGTGGTCGCGGCCACCGGCGTCGGTGAGGTGCTCGCCGTCGGGCTCGAAGAGCTGCGCCGCGCGATAGGAGCCGAGTCGGCGGTCGTCTCGGTGTGGACCGGGCACGCCGGGCCGGAATTCTATGTCTCGGACGACATTCCGGACGGCCAGGCCGCTCCCCGCGGCAACGGTACGGGCGACAGCGTCAGCGGTATGCGCAATTCGCTGGCCGCGCACAACAGCTTCGGCGCGTCCGACGGGCGCGACGGCGGCCGGGACGGGCGCGAATCGCGCCGGGTGCTCGACGCCCGGGCGCGCGCGCTGCTGGATCGGGCGCGGCTGCGGCCGGGCCGCACCATGTTCGCCATCCCCGAGGGCGCGGCCAGTTCGGAGGGCATCGTCGCCCCGCTCGGGGAGTCCGGGGATTCGGCGCTGTGGCTGCGGTTCGCCGCGCCGCGGGTCATCACCTCCGGCGACTGGGCGCTGTTCTCGCTGCTGATCGGGCATCTGAGCCTGGCGGTGCAGCGCGCGCGGAACTTCGATCAGGCGCGATCCACGTCGCTGACCCTGCAGCGCGCCATGCTGGGACCCATCGAACTGCCGCCGCGTTTCGCGGTGCACTACGAACCCGCGCTGCCGCCGCTCGAGATCGGCGGCGACTGGTACGACGTGGTGCGCCTGGCCGATGACACCATCGGCGTGGTGGTCGGCGACTGCGTCGGCCGCGGGCTCGCGGCCGCCGTGGTGATGGGTCAATTGCGTACCGCCGCACGGGCACTGCTGCTGCGCGGGGCGGGCCCGGCGCAGTTGCTGGCCGAGTTGGACGCGGTGGCCTCGCGAATTCCGGGGGCCATGTGCACCACGGTGTGCGCCGCGATCCTGGATCCGGTGCGCGGGCTGGTGCGCTACTCCAGCGCCGGGCACATGCCGCCGGTGCTCGCCGAGCCCGGGACGACCGGCAGGCTGCTCGAGGGCGGGCGCGCGGTGCCGCTGGCGACATTCGACCTGCCGCGCCGGCCCGAGGCGACCACCGCCATGGCGCCGGGGTCGACCCTGGTGCTGTTCACCGACGGGCTGGTGGAACAGCGCGGCATCGACATCGACGAGCGCTTCGTCGAACTGGCCGACGAATTGTCCGGCGCGGCGGGGCAATTGCCGCGCGAGGTGGCCGACGCGGTGCTCTCGCGGCTGCGCCCGGACGCCGGGTACGACGACGACGTCGCCATGGTGGTCTACCGGCAGCCGCCCGAACCGCTGCGCCTGGATCTGCCCGCCGAACCCGCCGAGCTCTCCGGTATCCGGCGCGCGCTCAAGTTCTGGCTCGCCGCCGCGGCGGTCCCGCACGAGTGCGCCGCCGATCTCATCGCCGCCGCCAACGAGGCGTGCAGCAACAGCATCGAGCACGCCTACCTGCAGGGCGGGACGGGCGATCGGGTGCTGCTCACGGCCGAATGCGGGCCGGATACGGTCACCCTGGTGGTCACCGACACCGGCGTCTGGCGGCCGCTGCCCTCGGACCCGGGTCATCGGGGGCGGGGCATCGCCATGATGCGGGCGCTGACCACCCAGCTGGACTTCGACCACACCGGCCCAGGCACCCAGGTCCGCATGACCACCAAGTTGCCCGCCGTCTCGTTCTCCGCCGCCAGCCGCGTCTGACCCGAGGTTTGCCGGCAGGTTCGGAGAACGTTCCGCAATCACCCCCTCGACTGTGACCCAGGACACGAATCCTGCGGCGGGACGGGCGAATTCCTGTTTTCATGATCACTGAGTGCGCTCATTCTCGCCGGTGGCGGACCTGTTGCTCAGCTCACCGACCTGCGGTGGGAGGATTTTCATGGCACAGTCGAGAGGTCGCTCACACGAATGCGGGTCCGTGCGGGGCGACGGGGAGGAGGGACGCCGTGACCGCGGAGCTGTCACACGATCAGGTTGCGAGCAAACTCGTAGCGCCGACCTTCGGCACGCTGTTGCGCAGATTGCGCGACGCCCGGCACGTCTCGCGCGAGCGCCTGGCCTTCAACGCCGGGGTCAGCGCGAGCTACATCACGCACCTCGAGAAGGGGTCGCGCAACAATCCCACGCGCGAGGTCGTCGACGCGGTCATCCGCTATCTCGATCGCCTGGAACATCTTTCGGTCGTCGACCGGCGTCAGTTGCGCGAACTCGCCGGCCTGACGAACACCTCCTACCCGGCCCTGGACGACCTCCGCGCCGCCATCACCCCCGAGATCCGGCGCCTGCTCGAGGGCCCGCATCCGGCCGCCATCACCGCCGTCGGCGGTCACGTCCTGTGCCGCAACGCCGGCTGGGAGCGCGCCTTCCCCGGAATGCTGGAGAGCGGCAACCAGTTTCGCTGGCTCTTCGCCCATCCCCTGGCCCGCGAGGTCCTGGCCGATTGGCTCGCCGACGTCACCCTGTCAGTCCAGGCGTTCCGCCTGGCGATGGGCGGCTTCGGCGGCATGGCCGCCTTCGCCGAGCTCCTCGACGAGCTGAGCCGCCACCCCGAGTTCCGGCGCATCTGGGCCGACGGCGCCGTGGCCGCGGTTCCCCCGGTCTGGCGGATCACCCTGCGCGACCTGCACACCCGCGCGGATCGAACGGTTCTCGTTCAGACCGGCATGCTCCAGTCCGGCGCCTACCCGGGCTGGCTGGTGTCCCAGTTCCTGCTGCCGGTGCAGGCGTAGGACGTTCGCGCGGGGCGGCGAACGCCCGGGATCACCCGACGGCTCGGGTTCGCAGGATCTCCTCCGTGCACAGGCGCTGCACCGCTTCCGGGTCGGTGATCTCCGGGCCCTTGGCCACGGTCGTCCCGTCGCGGTCCGGCGCACAGGTATCGGGTGCGTCGGGGTGGTGGGTGATCAGGATCGACGCCACGAACCGCAGACGGGTGCCGTCGAAGCGCCAGAACTCGGTGTTCCAGTACTTGCCCGCCGAGCCGCCGCGGATCTGGCCGGCGAGGTACCCGCTCGCCGTGCGGTCCACACCGATGCCGACCATCGTGCCGGTTCGCACGAAGTTCGGTGTCGCGTCGAAGGCGCGGTAGATGGCGTAGGTGACGTTGACCATGCCGGAGTGCAGCGGAACGACCAGCTGATCACGGCCGTCATCGGCGAGCTCGAGCAGGTAGGGCCGCGCGATCCCGGTCTCGACCACCTCGGTCAGAGTCTGGTGGACCGCGCCGTCGCGGTCTGTCACCTCGATCGTCACCGTCGTCGCGCCTCTGTTATCGCTGTGCCGCACCACGAATGACAGTCCTGCCCGGTCGCGCGAGACGAGTGCGCAGTCCGGTGACGGCCCGCTCACCGCACGCTCGGTGTCCCCGCACAGCGGCAGACCCGCCGGTGTCGCCGGATTCGATGCCGGTGCGGTCGTCGTGGTCGACGACGGCGAACTCGATGACACGGGCGCGGTCGAGGTCACCGCGTTCGGGATGCTCGACGCCGAGGCCGGCGTCGTCGTCCCGTCCGCGCTCGAGCCCGAATCATCCTGTCCGCAAGCCGAAACGACGAACAACAGCGCGATCATGGCCACCATCGGCCGAATCCTCCCCATGGGCGACATGGTATCCGCTCGCGGGGACACCCTCGCGCGCCCGCCGATCAGCGCGGAACCGCTTTGCAACAGCCACATTTCAGCCCGCATCCGAGGTGGGCTCGCGTCGGCCGATCAGACGGCCGCTCATGCGCGACGCCCGCATCCGATCGGCGGATGCGGGCGTCGGCGGGGCCGGATTCCGATCAGGTCAGGGCGACCGTCATGGCCACGGCGATCGGGCCCAGCAGGGGCAGAGCGACATTGGAGAGGGCGTAGACGATCGTGTAGGACATCAGCGGGGTCGCGTTGCCGGCCACCTGCTGGACGGCCGAGATGCCCGGGGTGGAGCACTGCTGGCCGGTGATCGCGCCGAGGGCCAGCGGGGCGGGGAGTTTCATGAACTTCCAGGCGACCACCAGGGAGATACACGCGGGGATCGCGGTCATCAGGACGCCCGCGATCGGGAGGCCCCAGCCGAACTTCTTCACCAGGTCCACCGCCTGCGGGCCGGAGGTCAGGCCGACCACGGCGATGAAGACCGACAGGCCCAGGGTCTTGATGACGTCGGCGGCGGCGGGGGCGTACTGGCCGATCTCCGGATTACGGGAGCGGAACCAGCCGAAGAGCAGGCCTGTGAGCAGACAGCCGCCGCCGGTGCCGAGGGTCAGCGGGATGGTGCCGACCTGGACCACGATCTTGCCGATCATGAAGCCCAGGGTCAGGCCCAGGGCGATGTAGATGATGTCGGCCTTGACCGTCGGATCGAGGCGATAGCCCAGGGTCGGAACGACTTTCGCGAGATCGGCCTTCGCGCCGGTGAGTTTGAGGGTGTCACCGCGCTGCACCGGCATGCCCGGACGCAGCGGCAGCTCCTTGTCCTCGCGCACCAGGCCGGTGACGTACAGCCGGCTCCCCAGCTGCTTGTCGATTCCGTCCAGGGTCGTGGCGCGCTGCCGGTGATCCAGCACCACCTGATCGATTTCCAGCGCGGTCTCGAGATCCGCGCTCGGCACGATCTCGGGGCCGACGGCGTTCTCGGCTGGCACCATGTCCGTGCGCGGGCCCACGATCAGCACCTGATCGCCGTTCCGCAGCACCAGATCATCGGCGACGCCGATCACCTTGCCGCCGCGCAGGATTCGCTCCACGGTCAGATGCCCGCCGAGATCGGAGGTCACCTGGGCGACGCTGCGCCCGGCCACCCGCTGCACCCGGAAGGCCCGCCCGACCAGCTCGGGCGCCGCCTCCATCTGCGTGCCGTCCGCGTCGTCGTTGCCGCCGCCGAGCTGCTTCCACAGCTTGTCGGCCTCCTCGCGCAGATTGATCCGCATGACGAGCGGGAAGATCTGGCTCGACAGCAGCACCACCACGATCAATCCGCAGATGTACGAGATCGAGTACGCCGTACCGACATTGGCCTGCAGCGCGGTGATCTCGTCGGGTGAGCGGTCCAGCCGGGCGATGGCGTCGGTCGCGGTGCCGACGGCCGCGGACTCGGTCGCGCCGCCGGCCAGCAGCCCGGCCGCGGTGCCCGGATCGAGGTTCATGATCAGCGTCGCGGCCGCGGTGATGGCCAGCACGCTCGCCACCTCGATCAGCGTGAAAGTGCCGTACTTCAGGCTCTTTCGATTCAGGCTGGCGAAGAAGGTCGGACCGGAGATGTAGCCCAGGGTGAAGATGAACATCGCGAAGGCGATGTTCTTCACCTGGTCGTTCACCGTGATGTGCCCCGCCATGCCGACGAAGATCGCGACGATCAGCGTGCCGGCGACGCCGCCCAGCGACAGCTTCCAAATCTTGATCTTGCCGATCGCGTAACCCAGTGCCAGGCACAGGAACAGCGCGGCCTCCGGGGTGTCCTGCAGGAACGTCTTGATCGCATCCATGAAGTCGTCCTCTGTCGCGGCGGGCCCGGTCAGTTGGTCTTCGCGCGGTTCTGGAACTCCTCGTGATACTCGTCCATGATCCGGACCAGCCAGCGCCCGATCTCGGCGTAGCTGTCCTGGCGCAGATTGGCCAGCGACACCCGCACCGACCACTGCGGCCCGTCGAACCCGCCGCCGTTGAGCAGCACGATCGAACCCTGTTCCGCGAGCCGGAAGACCGGATCCACCGGTTCGTGCTCGGACTCGAGCCACGCCGCGAATTCCGGGCTCCAGTGCTGCTTCACCCACACCATGAGATCGAGCTCGACGTAGTAGTTGGCGGCGTTGGGATCACGCGGCACCTCGACCTTCAGCGCCTCGGCCAGTGTCCGTAGCCGCCGGTCGATGATCGCCTCACAGTTCTTGCGATGCTCGAGATCCCTGTCCAGCAGATCCGCGAGCGAGAACAGCGCCATCTGCACCTGCTGCGGGGTGGACAATCCCGCGGTGTGATTGAGCGCCACGTCGCGCGAATCGGCAACCATGCGGTCGATGAATGTCAGCTTCTCCGGTTCCAGCGCGATGCTGGAATACCGCGCGGTGAGCCGATCACGCTCGGCGGCGGGAAGATTCGCGATCCGCCGATCGAAGATATTGTCCTTGGCCACCGCGATGACGCCGAGTCGCCATCCGGTGCAACCGAAATACTTGCTGAACGAATAGACGCCGATCGTATTGGCCGGGGCCACCGACATGAGCGATCGAAATCCCTCGACGAAGGTCCCGTACACATCGTCGGTAATGATGGTGAGGTTCGGATTCTCCTTCGCCGCGATCTGCGCGATGCGCTCGAGCGTCGCCGAATCCAGCATGACCGACGGCGGATTCGAGGGATTTACCAGAAACAGCGCCTTGACGCTGGGATCGGTGAGCTTCTCTATCTCCGAGGCCGGGTACTGCCAGGTGTGCATACCGTCGGCGGAAGTCTTGGAGGCCTGAATCTCGAGGACGTCGAACTTGAATCGCTCGAGCTCGGGAATCTCGAGATACGGCGTGAAGATCGGCGTCATGATGGCGATGCGGTCGCCGGGGGCGAGCATGCCGTTCACGACACAGGAATCGAACAGGTAGCACATGGCCGCCGTGCCGCCCTCGGTGGCGAACAGGTCCCAGCCGCTGTCCGGTGCGCCGCCCATGGCCAGGTCCAGGTAGGCGTGCACGACCTGCTCGATGTGGGTCAGCATGCGGTCCGGAACCGGGTAGTGGTCACCGTGGATGGCGTCGGCGAGTTCACCGACCCAGGCGTCGGCGTCGAATGCCAAAGTGACCGTGCCGTATTCGACCGCGCCGCGCAGCAGTGTCACCGCGTCGGTCTCGGGCTGGCGGGTGAGGAATTCGTCGAATCGCGCCGCGATGCCCGCGGGCTGCGGCATACCCGCCAGCCCGGGGAACTCGTCCCAGTCGAGCTTCGCCTCGGCGATCGCGAACTGCCCGAGCAGATAGAACGCCTCGCGGGGAACCACCGACGTCCAGTTCGGATTGCCGCGACCGGCGTTGATCATCACGTGCGCGGTCTTGCGCATATTCTCATCGGCCAGTTCGATGAGCTCGTCCTTCAGTTCGAAAGGGCTGAGCTGTTCGTACTTCTTCTCGGTTCCGCGATCGACCCGATTATCGATGCTCATCGTCCACTCTCCGTATGTCGAAGTCCGGTCGATCTCTGAGGCAGCGCACACCGTGATAGGAAGAATCGTAGGATCACTACTGAACGGAAGAATCATACGCGCGCAACCCGATTCTGAAGGAGTCTCCATGGCGCGAAGTTCCATTCTCCGTATTCTCGGCCTGTTCGCCTGCGGGAGCCTGTTGGTTGCGGGTTGCGCGAACGATCCCGAGGAATCCGGCGCCGGAAACACCTCGGCGGCCGCGCAACCCGCCGCCGCGACGACCTCGGCGAGCCCGAACCCCGGCGATCTTCCCCGCGTCACGATCCTCGCCACCGGCGGCACCATCGCGGGCAAGGCCAATGCCAACTCCGCGGTCGGCTACACCGCGGGCGAGGCGTCCGCGCAGGACCTCATCGACGCCGTCCCCGGGCTCGACAAGATCGCGACGCTCGACGCCGAACAGGTCGCCAACATCGGCAGCCAGGACATGAACGACGAGGTGTGGCTGAAGCTGGCGAACCGGATCAACGCGATCTTCGCCGCGGACGAGGCGGACGGCATCGTGGTCACCCACGGCACGGACACCATCGAGGAGACCGCGTTCTTCCTGGACCACGTGGTGTCGAGTCCGAAACCGGTCGTGCTGGTCGGGTCGATGCGGCCCTCGACCGCGCTGAGCGCGGACGGACCCGCCAATCTGCGCTCGGGCGTGCAGGTCGCGGCCGATCCGGCCGCGCGCGATCGCGGCACCATGGTGGTACTCAACGACACCATTCACGGCGCGACCGACGTGACCAAGACCAACACCACCAGCGTGCAGACCTTCGTCTCGCCCAACACCGGGCCCGTCGGGCACGTCGACGCCGCCGCGGTGACCTTCGCCGAACCGGCCGCGCAGCAGTCGCGCCTGAGCTTCCCGGTGCCCGGGTCCGCGCCGCTGCCGCGGGTCGACATCATCTACTCGCACGCGGGTATGGACGCCACCGGCGTGAACGACGCCCTCGGGCACGGCGCGCGCGGTCTGGTGCTGGCGGGCGTCGGCGACGGCAACACCGCGAAGCCGGTGGTGGACGCGCTGAGCGCGGCGGCGGGCAAGGGGGTGCTGGTGGTGCGGTCGAGCCGGGTCGGGTCCGGCGCGGTGGTCCGCAACGCCGAACTCAACGACGACGAGCTGGGGACCGTGTCGGCGCTGGGGCTGAATCCGGCCAAGTCCCGAATCCTGTTGCAGCTGTTACTGGTCAACGGCGTCACCGATCCGCAGCAGGTGCAGCGGGACTTCGCCGCCGCGTCCTGATCCGCCGCGGGCGGGCAGCTTCGAAACCGGCACGGATGCGCACGACGCATCCGCGCCGGATCATCGGAACAGACTGGCGCCGTGTCATTTTCACGTTTCGATCCATTCACCCCTCTTTTTGGACGAGTGACCAGTAGGGTGTGGGCACCATGCGCGGCCATGTCGGGGACGCGCTGGATCGCCCCGGAGGAAGTACTGGCATGAGACGTTCTCGGCTGCTCTGTACGGTCGTGTCGGCCGTCGTCATCACCCTGGCC
This sequence comes from Nocardia sp. NPDC055321, assembly GCF_053645575.1. Lineage (NCBI taxonomy): Bacteria > Bacillati > Actinomycetota > Actinomycetes > Mycobacteriales > Nocardiaceae > Nocardia > Nocardia sp. NPDC055321. The sequence goes on along the minus strand of NZ_JBSHMS010000019.1, from coordinate 136,697 downwards.
GGCTCCGGCATGAGCGCCGCCGCGCCCACCGGCAGCGGCGGATCGGGATCCGGCACCGGGTCGGGGTCCGGCAGCGCGAGCGGCTCCGGCACCGGCAGCTCCGGTGGTGCGCCGACCACCGTCCAGGCCCTGGGCCCGGACTTCTTCTGGGGCGTTTCGATGTCCGGCTTCCAATCCGAAGGCCATGCGCCGGACAGCAATTGGAGCCGGCACGCGAGCTCGGGCAGCGCCCGCGACACCTACGGCGACTCGGTCGACTTCTACACCCGCTACGCCGACGACATCGACCTGGCCGCGAGCCTGGGCGTGCGGGTGTACCGGCTCTCCATCGAATGGGCGCGGGTGCAGCCGCACGCGGGGGTGTGGAGCGAGGCGGATTTCGAGTTCTACGACCGGGTCGTGCAGCGCATTCGCGCCGCGGGCATGCGACCCATGCTGACCCTGGACCACTGGGTCATCCCGGGCTGGGCGGACGATCGCGGCGGCTGGAAGAACAAGAACATGGTGTCCGACTGGCTGGCCAATATGCGCCGGGTGGTGGATCGCTACGCGCCGCTGGACCCGCTGTGGGTCACCATCAACGAGCCCATGGGCTATGTCGTGCAGTCGATCCGGATCGGCGACATCGGGCTGCTGGACGCGCTGCCCATGTTCGAACGACTCGTGCAGGCGCACAGCGAGATCTACGACTACATTCACGCACGCCAGCCCGGCGCCCGGGTCACCAGCAACGTGGCGCAGTACCCGATCGTGCAGAACCTCACCGATCTGCTGTTCGTCGACCGGGTGCGCGACAAGCTCGACTACCTCGGCATCGACTTCTATTACGGTGCGTCCCTGTCGAATCCGCCGACACCGGCGCTGGTGGGCGACGAACTCTGGAAGAACGCCATCGAACCCGAGGGCATCTACTACGACCTGCGCAGCTACGCCGAGAAGTTCCCCGGATTGCCGCTCTACGTGGTCGAGAACGGCATGCCGACCGACAACGGACTCCCCCGCGCCGACGGCTACGACCGCGGAGACCACCTGCGCGACACCGTGTATTGGATCCAGCGCGCCAAGGCGGACGGCATCGACGTCATCGGCTACAACTACTGGAGCCTGACCGACAACTACGAATGGGGCAGCTACGCACCGCGCTTCGGCCTCTACACGGTCGATGTGAAGACCGACCCCACACTCACCCGGCGGCCCACCACCGCGGTGCCGGCGCTGCGCGACATCACCGCGCGCGGCGGCGTGCCCGCCGACTACCGGCCGACCCGCGAGCCCGCCCTGTGCTCGATCGTGACGCCCGCCGGCAGCTGCCTGCGCCCGGTGTCCGTGCCTTGACGTCCTCTCCTGCCCGAAGGCGGGAGATTCCGGTCCGCTGCGGCTGGGCCGCGCTCCCGGCGGGTTCCTGCTTCACCGCCGGTCGCGCGACCGAAGTCGAGACTGACACCAGCTCCACAGGCGTTGAACTCTCGGCCCGTCCGGCCGCGAGTATGTTGACGGCCGCGTTGAGATCGCGGTCGTGGACCGTTCCACACGCGCACGTCCACTCCCGGACGCGCAACGGTTGTTTCTCCCCCACCGCCCCGCACACCGAACACATGCGGGTGGACGGGAACCAACGATCCACCCTCGAGAACCGCCGCCCGTACCGGCCGGCTTTCTCCTCCAACATGCGGGCGAACATCCCCCCACCCCGCGTCGTGAACCGACTTCGCCAGGCGGGTGCGAGCGAGGCCTTTCACGCTCAAGTCCTCCACGTACACCGCTTGGTTCTCGCGGATGATCCGTGTCGAGTGCTTGTGCGCCCAATCCCTGCGTGTATCGGCCACCCGCGCGTGAGCTTTCGCCACACGAACGCGGGCCCTGGCCCGATTGGCTGAGCCTTTCTCCTTGCGCGACAACGCCTGCTGCGCCTTACGCAAACGGCGCTCGGCCTGCCGCAGGAACCTCGGGCTGTCGATCTTCTGCCCGTTCGACAGGACCGCGAAGGTGGACAGGCCCAGGTCGATACCGACCTCGGACTCCACCGGCGGCAACGCCTCGTCGTTCACCAGCACCACGAACGACGCGAAATACCTACCCGCCGCGTCCTCGATGATCGACACACTCGACGGCTCCGACGGCAGCTCCCGCGACCACCGCACCGCGAGTTCCCCGATCTTCGGCAGACGCAACTTCCCGCCAACCGTGATCGCGAACCGTGAGTTGCGCGTGAACCGGATCGACTGCCGACCGTCCTTGCGGGACCGGAACCTCGGCGGTGCCACCTTCGAGCCTTTACGCTTCCCGCCGACCGACTGAAAAAAGTTGCGGTAGGCGGTGTTCAAATCGGCCAACGCCTGCTGCAACACCACCGACGACACCTCCGACAGCCACGCACGCTCCGGAGTGGCCTTCGCCTCGGTGAGCCGTTTGGACAGTTCGCCGTCGCTGATCCGCTGTCCGGACTCGAACGCCTCCCGCCGGGCACGCAGTCCGTCGTTGTACACCACCCGCGCACACCCGAACGCGCGAGCCAGCGCGATCCGCTGGCAGGGCGTCGGGTAGACCCGGAAGTTGTACCGGAGCTGCACAATTCACAGTATACCGTATTGGTTTGTGAGCGAACTGGATGACATACGCACAGGCAGACACTGCGTTTTCGAACTTCACGCACATTTGGTTTTCGTAACGAAGTACCGGCATCCGGTCTTCACCGACCGGCATCTGGAACGGGCCGAAGAGATCATGCGGGCGGTGTGCGCCGACTTCGAATGCGAACTGGCCGAGTTCAACGGCGAAGCCAACCACGTGCACCTGCTGGTGAACTTCCCCCCGAAGGTCGCCCTGTCCAAGCTCGTGAACTCGCTCAAGGGGGTCTCTTCTCGACGACTACGCCACGAGTTCCCCGACCTCGTGCCCCATTACTGGCGCGAAAACCGGTTGTGGTCGGGTTCCTACTTCGCCGGGTCAGTCGGCGGCGCACCGCTGTCGATCATGCGGCAGTACATCGAACAACAGCACCGTCCGGTCTAGAGCACGCTCAGGCCTTGGCGGCCCTCCCGCGTGGGCCTTCACCACCGCCCTGAAGGACGGGCGCACTAGCCCACACCCGGTAGTGGGGCGGGCCGCCCGGCACGGGACGATGCGCCGCCGACGGAGAGACGTCGGTGGCGCATCTGCGCCGTCGGCGCAATGACGCTGCGGCGCGATCACGACGCGCCCATACCGTCCGGAATCTTCCGCGGCCCGGTTTTCGGCCGCCCGCGCACCCGCAGCGCGGGCGGCCCGCACCACCGCGCAACCCCCGACCTGCGCTGACATGCGAGATTCGTTTCGAGTGTTTCACTTCACCGAAAACGGGTATCCCCGCGCGGCGTCGTACGCCCGAATGCGTGTGCACGCCGACGAAAATCATTGCCTACCAGCGATATGCGGGTTAGCTGACACTGTTGCGGACACCTGCGCCACCGTTCACTTGTAGAGTCTCTTAGGTGACCAACACTTCCGGAGACGCGTATCCCCTCGGCGAAACGATGACCACCTCGGTCACCGTCCACGACGATGCGACCGTGCTCGCCGTGATCGGTGAAGTCGACCTGGCGACCGCACCCGCGCTCGAGAACGCGATCGAATCGATCCTGGGCGGCAAGCCGGGCGCCCTCATCATCGACCTGTCCGAGGTGAGCTTCCTGGCCTCCGCCGGCATGGCCGCGCTCGTGGCCGCGCACCAGCGCGCCGGGGGCACCCGCATCGCCGTCGTCGCGGACGGGCCCGCGACCGGGCGTCAGCTGCGCATGACCAACCTGGATCAGGTCTTCGCCCTGCACTCGACGCTGCCCGAGGCGCTCACGGCGCTGCAGCAGAACTGAGCGAATCCCGCCCGCGACAGCGCGGTCACGAACACACGAACGCAGAACGCCCCGGCCGTCACGTACGGCCGGGGCGTTGTCAGATCGGCGGCCGGCCGCATCGAATGCGCGGCCGGTGTCGGTGATCAGTCGCAGATCGCGCGCAGCTGCTCCACGAGCTTGACCCGATCGGCGGGGGTCGCCGCGAGCGGAACCACGTTGAGCGCGGTCACCCCGGCCTCGCGGAACGCGGCCACCCGCTCCTTGACGAAGCCAGCCGAACCGATCAGGCAGACGTCGCGGACCAGATCGTCCGGCACCACCTTGGCGGCCTCGTCCTTCTTGCCCTGCAGGTACAGCTCCTGGATGCGGTCCGCCTCGGCGCCGTAGCCGTACTTGGTGGCCAGGGTGTGATAGAAGTTCTTGCCCTTGGCGCCCATGCCGCCGATGTACAGCGCCAGGTGCGGCTTGACGAACTCGCGCAGCGGCTCCACGTTGTCGCCGATCGCCAGCGCCGGACCGGCGAAGACCTGCAGATCGCCGAGCTTCGGATCACGCTTGGCCAGACCGGCTTTCACCGACTCGCCCCAGATGTCGTCGGCCTTCTCCGGCAGGAAGAAGATCGGCTGCCAGCCCTGCGCGAGCTCGGCGGCCAGTTCGACGTTCTTCGGGCCCAGCGCCGCGAGCAGCACCGGAATGTCCTCGCGCACGGGGTGATTGATGAGCTTGAGCGGCTTGCCCAGGCCGGTGCCCTTCTCCGCGGGCAGCGGGATCGTGTAGTACTTGCCGTCGTACTCGAGGCGCTCACGCCGCCAGACCTTGCGGCAGATCTCGAGCGCCTCGCGGGTGCGGCCGATGGGGGCGTCGTAGGGCACGCCGTGGAAGCCCTCGATCACCTGCGGGCCCGAGGCGCCCAGGCCCAGGATGAAGCGCCCGTCCGAGACGTAGTCCAGACCGGCCGCCGTCATCGCGGTCAGGGTGGGCGTGCGGGTGTACAGCTGCATGATGCCCGAGGCCAGCTCGACCCGTTCGGTCTTGCCGGCCAGGTAGCCGATCGCGCTCACCGCGTCGAACGAATACGCCTCCGGCACGAACACGATATCGAGGCCGGCCTTCTCGAGATCGGCCACCTCGGCGGCGATTTCCTTGAAGCCGTCGGTGTAATTGATCGACAATCCGATACGCATGAATGGCAGCATAGGCGCAGGCCAGGAAGCGAATTCATCGCACCCCTGGTCGGGACCATGATCATCAGCAATGTCCCGCGATGTCCGGGGCCGACCTGCGCTGTCCCGAGAAATTATGGCACGAAACGTGGCACTGCACGTCCCGGATCGTCCTCGCCGTTCAGCTCCGGAGAGACCGGAGCGGACAGCGAGGACGATGTGGTGCCGAGCATGCAGAGCCACCCTGATAGCAATCCGGCAGCAATCGTTAGCGGGTCAAACAAGCCGGGCTATCATTCGCAACTATGTTCGAACACTGGCCCGACGCTGACCGCCTCCGCCGCGAGGTGAAAACACCCCGACCCGTGTTCGTCGACCTCGGCACCGCCATCCCCACCCACTCCCCCGTCTTCGGCGCCAACGAACTCTCACTCGGAGTCCGCGCCGGCGGGCTCAACCTCTCCGGACGCGTCCACGGACACCTCCACGCCTGGGCACGCGCCAACAACGGAGACTGGGTCGGGCTCATCAGCTGCACCCTCGAAACCCCCAACCGGCGCGGGCACCGTCCAAATCACCCAATGGTGCTCCCAGCGCGCCATCACACCCCGAAACGAGGACACATGACCGAACCAGGCCGCGGCAGTGTCATCGCCTCCCTGATCCTCCTAGCGCTCGCCGACGAAGAACACGCCGGCGAATTCGCGCCCGCGGATGTGTGGTCCGCGGTACGCCACGGCATCGACCCCAGCCCTACCGTCACCGAAGTCGCCGCCGCCCTGGAACTGCTCGCCTACCCCGACGTCAGCGGCGTCATCCGATACGCCACCGGCCTCTACGGTGCCGCGCCAGACCTCGACGACGCACTCGTGAGGCTCTACGCGCGAGAAGACGATGAGGACGCCGACCTGGACGATGAGGACGACCTCGACGACGGAAGCCCGTGGGACAGCCCCGCCTTCGCCGACATGGACGACCGCTACTGACTCGCCATACGAACACCGAGCGCACGTCTGATCAGGTCGCGCGCATCGTCTCTAGTAGCCGCTTGGCTGGAAACCGTCTCAAAGACCTTCTCGTACAGAGCAATCTCGCGTGGTTGCGTGATCGTCAGTTCAGCAGTGATGTTCTCGACCATCACTTGACGATCGTCGAACATGATGAAATTGGTGACCGGCACCCTGTAGCGGGCGCCGGTTGGCACGATCCCGATCGAGACGCGGGACATGGTCGATACGGCCAAGAGCCGATCGAGCTGACCGATCATGACCTGGTCGTCGCCGACGGTCGTGTACAAGACCTGCTCGGCCATGACGAAGCGGAAGCGGTGCTTGCGCCGATACAGGACCTGTTGGCGCTCCATACGTTTCGAGACGCCCTCGTCCAGGTCGTTGGTGGTCCCGTAGAAGGCAATGACATTGCGGAGTATCTCCTCCGCGTACTCGGCTGTCTGCAGCAAGCCAGGGACCACGAACGGCTCGAACCAGCGCATGAGTGCGGTCTCGCTTTCGAGCTTGACCGACGCCTGCTGCCGACGTTTGGTTCCCAGCGCGAGAACTCGGCGCCATTCGAGATACGCGGCCTCGATGTTCCGCAGTGTCGCGATTATGTCCGCGAGCTGGTTCTCCGATTCGGTGATGCTGCACCATGCGCGCACGTCGGCGTCTGCGGGCATCGTCTTGCCGTACTCGATCTTCGACACCTTCGACTGGTGCCAGCCCGCACGACGCGCCAACTCCACGCCTGTTAGGCCGGCATCAAGGCGAAGCTCTCGGAGGCGGCCTCCGAGAGCTTCCTTGGCTTGGTTGAGTGAACTCGTCACCTACGGCTGTATTCCGGCCACGGGATCGCCTTGGACCAGACCTGGTCGCGTACCGTTCGCGCGTAGTCGACGATGCGGGGGTCGGTCGTCACGGCGGCTCCAGCCCAGCGGCCACCTGGTTCGAACACCGTGAACGCCAACGTCTTCCCGTCGAACAACCACCAGTCGTCCGTGTTGAGCTCGACCGGGTCGATGTGATCCCTTGGGAGATAGCGGATTTCTTCGCCGGCACGGGTGTTCTCCGCTGAGACGGTCAGTGACCAGCGAACGTAGTCGGTGTGCGGCAGGCTGATCACTCTCGCTCGCTGCACACTGACGCCTCGACTGGTGGTTTCGGCGACAAGCTCCAACCAGTCCTGCAGCCACGAGTAGTCGTCGGGCTCGTTGTTCAGGAACTGGCGGAACGGTGTCGATTCCTCCGGGGTCTCGTAGGAGTCCTGGACCTCCAGGTGGAACGCCTCGTGCTCGGCGTTGCGGAAGAGTTCGTCGAACGCCTCACCCTGCACTAACAGCATCGCCGTAGTACGTCCTTCCCACCTTCGGAACCTCAACGCATGTTTCGCCAGGGTAGATGTCCATCTGCGCCAGCGTTTCACGATCGGCGACCGCGGCACCTTCCAGGGTGAAGGTTCCTCGGCCGGTGTCGGTCATCGAAGCGCCGATGAAGGTGTCCGGGTCCGTGAAACCCAAGAGCGAGTGCGGGATCTCGATCATCGTAGGGATGGGTGTCTGCCAGCCCTGCACGACGTAGGTTTCTCGGTCACTGAGGTAGAGCGAAGGGCATCCGCCGCCTTGCGATCCGGCCTTGCCGAGGAAGTTCAGTCGCATCGGAAGTTCTCCAATCGGGAGTATGCGCGAGATTCCTCACGCCCCAAAAAGTATGCCTGGCAACTGGACACAGCGTGCAGTATCCCGTTAATGCGAGCATTTCAGAGCATATTCCTGGCGTAGTCCGCAGCCGACTTTCGTACCTTCATTTCAGGCCGCTCGGGGTCGGATCGTCGTCCCGCCCCGAGCCGCCATCGACGACGACACAGACGACGAGACGACGAGGGGCGCTGATATGGCGTTGACCGAACACCAAGCGAAAGTCCTAGCCGCACTGCCGCGTTCGAGCGTCATCGAGGCAGTGACGGTGCGGGACCTGACCCGCACCACCGGAATATCGGAGACCTCCATCCGCCGAGCGCTACTGGGGCTGAAGAGCTCCGGGCTCGCGTTGTCCACCCCGCAAGGCCCTGCGAGGTGGCGATCGACCGACCGCGGCCGACGCGCGATCAGCAGACCGGCCTACGCCGAGTACTCCTCCGCGAGGGGGTGTGCGTGATGAACAACGACGCCAAGGTGCTCGAAGCGCTCTGGCTCGCCGATCCACCGGACGACTTGCTGACGGTGGCAGAACTTCAGGAGAAGACCGGTCTCAGCAGGGACGAGGTTCGTCTCGCTGTCTGCGGCGGGCTTCAACGCTGGGGCTTCGCCACCGCCATCGTGCGCCACGAGCAGGAGCCGCTGTGGAAGGCGACCCTCCGCGGGCGGCGCGAGGTCGGTCGGAACGGATTCGATCGAATCGGCACAGGCCCGAACTGGGGAACCTACAGGCTTCCGGAAGGAGGTGTGAACGATGCTCTCGATCAACGAACCGGGCCCTAACGGCCAGGCCGGCGACAACTGGAACGAGCCCTTCAACAAGGACGACGACGGCCAGGACAGCGTGCGCGTACGTCGCCGCTAGCTCGACGCCCTCCCGAGGGCCCTGACTTCGGGATGTGCAGCGCCCCAGGATTCGCAACCGCGCCTGGGGCGCTGCCATGTTCACCACAGCCCATTCAACGCGACAAATAGGACTATTCGCCCGTCAATGAACCGATCGTGGTGCACGTACCTCGACCCGATTGGACAGCCCGTGAATCCGCCCCACAGTTCCGGACAGCCCTCTCAACGCGTCATCCTGCCCAGCTCGAAAGTGCAAGCCCTGTTCGAGCAATCCTTCACAATCGCGAACAACGCCGGCGCCAGCGAGATCCACATCGAACACCTCATCGACGCACTCCTCGCACACCACCCAGAGTTCGTCGAAGCGCGACTGCGTGCTGCCGGCTGGACGCGTCCCGAATAGGCCACGGTGGCACGCAATGTCAGTTACCAGCGAGCCACCACACGCTAAGCTGCCGAAAACCCGCACAAGCCTTGGGGAACCGTGAACTACCCACCAACGGGGCCACAGCAGCCATTCCAGCCACAACAGCCCCACGGATACCCGCCGCAATACCAACACCCACAGCAGTACCGGCACCCTCAGCAATACCCCATGCGTCCACCACCGAAGAAGACCAACGTGTGGCCGTGGATCATTGTCGCGGTCGTGCTGCTCATGTGCGGCGGAGGCGCCCTGAGCGCGCTCACCGGCGAAAGCTCCAACGGGCGCAACGGCGCTGCGAAGGCCGGGAGTGCCGTACGCGACGGACAATTCGAGTTCGCCATCACAAAGTTCGAGCAAGGCGCGAAGGAACTCGGGTCCGGCTTGTCTCATGAGGTCGCCAAGGGTGAATTCATCCTGGTTCACGTCAAAGTCACGAACACAGGCAAGGAGCAGCGGTCCTTCTCCCCCAGCGACCAGAAGCTCATCGACGACCAGGGGCGCGAGTTCACGGCCGGGAACAGCTTGTTCGATCCCATTCCGAACAATGGGACATACTCCGAAGATCTCAACCCGGGGTTCTCGGTCGAACGCGTCGTGTTCTTTGATGTTCCGATCGGTACGGTGCCGAAGACAATGGAGTTCCATGACTCGGGCTTCTCCGGCGGCGCCAAGGTTGCCTTGAAGTAGTCGAACCAACTGCGGCCTCACTCGGGAGGATGAGGCCGCAGTTGGCTGTCAGTTCGACAGGTAAACCCTGCTCTCCCAGACGACTTCGCGTCGGCGTGCAACCATCGCCCAGCCGTTCAGGTAGGTGGGGTCGGTGAGGACGGCGTTCGCGCCGGCGCCGCAGAGCACTGCCATCTCGGTTTCGGTCAGGCTTCGCCGTGGGTAAACCTCGACGGCTTTGGTGTGCGGGTGGATGGTGAGTCGGCCGACTTCGTGCCAGATGCGGCCGTCGGGGTCGCGACGGAAGTGAATGTGCCCGATCGGCTTTCGAATACGAACCCCGAGGCCAGCGAGGAAGCCGTCGAGGTCGGCACTGACGTAGGTCGGTTCGTGGCGGTACAGCCACGACCGTTCGGGCTCCCCCGTCTGGCCGCAGACGAGGATGTTCGAGGGCATGGAGTTGAGCATGGCGAGGCTCCAATGGGTATGAGAAAGCCCCGCGTGACGGTTCGTGGCCCATCACGCGGGGCCGAGGATTCAAGAGCGTTCGAAGGCGGCTGACTTTGTACGGGATCCCGTAAAGTTGCTGGTCAGGCTTGGTCGGATTTCAAATCCGACCAAGCCCTGTGTCAGGCGGCCGGCTTTACGCGCTGTTCCCAGGTGTTGCGTGCGGCATCAGTGAGAGTCACGCGGAGGTCCCAGCGTTGGGCGCCTTCCTCTGCAATCTGCAGCACGGGCTCCAGCACGCCCGAGACGAGCGTTTTGAGAGCGGCCATGGTCACCAGGAACATGTGATCGGTGTCGCGAACCTGAGTGAAGTACCAGCTCGCGATCTTGTCGAGGGCATATGAGTCCGGCAGATTCCTATCAGTCACAGACATAAGCGAGCGTCTCACGCTGAAGCCATCGCACTACCCGATCGCAGCCCGTGTCAGCGCCGTTCCGACGCCGTTCGAGGTTTGAGACGTTCAAGATGAACGTCCCCAAACGAGCTCGCACTGGAGGGGAGTTTCCAACCCAAACTCCCCTGGAAAGCTGCCGCTCGCAAACCCATCCGAGTCAAGTTCGGAGTGGTCGCGTTTGAAACGCGACCAAAACCCGCAGGTCAGATCGATGGGGGCGTCCCACCGCGCCGTCTCGCCAGCCAGAGAGGTTCCCACCGAACCGCTCTCAACCGAATCCGCACCGCTCGACACCGAACGGGGCCCCGGAGGAGCGCTAGAGGAGCGCTAGAGGAACCCTATACAGGGACTATATAAAATTGTGTATAGTGATAGCGTGACGCTGGATCAGGACGACAAGCCGAAGCCCGTGAAGTTCATCGGCAGATCCCTAGATGAACTACGCGACTTCCCTGACGACGCCAAACAGGACGCCGGCTACCACATACACCTCGTCCAAGTCGGTGCCACACCCCCCAGCTCCAAGCCGATGCCCAACATCGGGCAAGGTGTCAGGGAGATCCGCATCACAGCAAACGATGGCTGGTTTCGAGTGTTCTACGTAGCGGAACTCGAAGGCAAGGTCTGTATCCTGCACGCCTTCCAGAAAAAATCGAACACCACACCAAAAAACGCCATCACCACAGGTCAACAGCGATACAAGACGGCCGTACTCGAAGCCTAGAATCACACATCCGTCTACCAACTGCACGCGTACGCCCAGCACGCAGCAAGCATCCACCATCCCCTATAGGGCGAGGCACACACTATGGACCAGTCAACACAGCGCTCCCTGGAGTACACATCAGTCTTCGATGCCATCGCGGACACACCAGCCGAAGCCGAGAACCTCAAGGCTCGGGCACAGCTGATCCGAGCCATAGGCAAACGAATCGACGAATTCGACTGGTCACAGACCGTCGCTGCAGCCAACCTCGGCGTCACGCAGCCACGCATCTCCGATCTCAAAAACGGCAAACTGAGCAAGTTCTCCCTGGACGTGCTCGTCAACCTCGCCGCGAAGGTCGGATTAACCGTCGAAATGCGGATCCACGAACAAGAACACTCCGCATCCGAAGACGCACACCAATCCCACAAGCACCGCGCAACCTGCTGACCAGGTTGGCTTCAGACGCACGAAAACCGCCCCGACCGGGCAGGTCGGGGCGGTTCGTGTTCGCGAGGGCTGTCAGTTGATGCGCACGTAGCTGACCGTGCCTCCGTTGACTCGGAGGTTGGCGCCCGCACTTGCGACGGCCTCCACAGTCAAGATCTGTCCCGAGGTCACGTCAGCGTTGACGGACAAGGTGACATCCTGTGTGGCAGTTGAAGCGATGCTCGTCGGCGCGGTGGCCTTCTGAACTCCGTCCAGCATCAGCCGCAGAGTGATCGTGTACGAGCCGAAGTTCAAGTTCGTGACGTTCAGCCGGGCTAGCAGTTCCGCGCCGGGCTTGGTCCCGTTCGCGACCACGCCGTTGCCCGACACAGTCGAACCCGCACGGCCGGGGTCCGCAGTCCAGCTCGGCACCACAGCATTGCTCGTCGGCACGGTGTAGTTGCCATTCCTGTTCATCCCGGACCGAGTGAACGTCGCCGCGGTCGCGGCCAGGGTTCCAGCACCAGAGAACGCAGCGGTCGCCTGCGGATACCCCGTCGCGGCCACTGTGCCGGCGCCAGTGAATGCCGCGGTCGCGACCGGATAGGCAGTCGCGGTGAGGGTTCCAGCACCCGAGTACACGCCAGTCGCCTGCGGTGAACCAGTCGCGGCGAGTGCACCGGCACCGGTGAAACCTGCCGCAGCACGCCATTCACTGATCGCCAGCAGCGCGCCAGCGCCGGAGAATGCAGCTGTGGCGACCGGGACAGCAGTTGCCGACAGGGTCCCGGAACCGGCGAACGCAGCCGCAACTGCAGGCGCGCCTGCCGCAGCGAGAGTTCCGACGCTGGTGAAGGCTGCGAGAGGTGGCGGCGTGTACAGCATTCGCGATGGGACAACGAGGCGAGTGCCGCGGGGCAGGCCTGTCGAGGTGATGCTGCGGCCGGGTGCTTTGGCTGTCCAGCGCGTTCCGCGCGGCAGCTCGGTCATCAGCTCAGGGTGAAGCTGGGAGTGACCTTGATGGTGCCCGACGAGGCCAAGGTGATATTCGGCGACAGGGCGCACTTGTCGTAGAAGGTGCCCGAGGTCGACGCCGACCAGAGTCCGACGTGGGTGAACGTGCCGTTCGGCGCGTTGAACGTCAACTCTGCCATGGTCAGAACGCCGCCGGAGCCGCTAGACCAGGTGCCCAGGACGCGGGCGTAGCTGCCGCCGGTGGCCTCGTTATTGCCGACCGTGGTCGGGTCGGCGGTGTGCAGTGAGACATAGACGGTGGACGCGCCGGTGAGGGTCTTGAAGGCGTCGGCGAGTACCTGCCTGGTGGTCGCGATTGTGATAGCCACAGCAATGGCCTCCTAACGGCAGGCAGAAGCCGCCGCGAAACACGTTGGGAGAGAATGGAGTCCGCGACTAGCGGGCGACTGAGCCCTCGTACCAGCGGAAGTCGGCGCCGTCGGAGTAGTGGACGAAGATCGCGAACTTCGCGGGAAGCGGGATGGTGTCAGTCACCGTGGACGCGACATCCCAACTCGCGGTACTGGTCGAGACACTCGCCGTCCAGGTCGCGAGGACGGTGTCCGCGAGGTCGTAGACGATGAGAGTGACCGTGGTCGACGGCGGAAAGGTCTCGCCGGCGGGAAGATCGATGTCATGAATGAGGTCCTGGCCGCGTTTGAGCAGCAAGGTCTCGATGATTGGCTGATTGCCGATTGCCATGGGCCGCGCCTTGATTGAGTGTGTGGTGAGGCCGAGACCGTTGCGATCAGGTGGTCAGGACGCGCGCGTCGTTCCACGACCCCGAGCCCTGGCGAACGCGAATGCCCGCCCATGCGTGCGAGGCGTCTCCGGCATGGGTGCCGTTGAGGAAGGTCTTGAGCACGGTGACGCCGTTGATCTCCACCCAGGCGTATTCACCACTCGTCGAGAACGCGAGAAGCGCGCCATTGGGAACAGTCGCCGCGGTGTACTGGTAGTCCGCCATGGTTCCGGTGTCGAGGCCGCCGGAGAGTTTCGCGATGTAGATGCCGCCGCTGTAAAAATTGGCGACAAGCGACTCGGACCCATTCGAGGTCGATCTCACGACCAGGCTGCAGTCCGCAGACCCGCTCGGCGATACGACCACTGCCTCGACCCGCTGCGTGCCGTGCGTGACACCTGTGTCCCGGATGATCGCCGCGGTGCCGGAGCCGGTGGAGCCGTAGGTGTTGCTGACAATGCCTGCGGCAGAGCCGTATTGGGACCAGCCGTCGACCATCGCCAGGTAGGCAGTGAGGCCGCGGATCTTCGCTTCAGCGCCGACGTCGTTGGCGCCGATCAAATGCACTGTGCGGCCCAGGATCACCGCGGTTGATGAGCCTCTGGTGTGGTGCACTTGCCGCGCAAGGGGGCCGTAGATGGCCCCGTCTTGCATCGGCTCGATGATGTTGCGTTCGATCGTCTGCAAGGTGCAGCCGATGATGAGGATGATGCCGGCCGCAGGGGCGCGTGCAACGCCGAGGAAGAACGCCAGAATGCAGGCGATCGTCTTGCCGGAGCGGATCGCGCCGGTCCAGATCGTGATGGCCGCTTTGGTCGCGCCGATGATCGAGTCGAGCTGTTTGGGCGACATCGGCAAGGGCGCCGTCACGCTGCCTCGGGGTCGACCGCGGACTCGTCGTCGTGGTCTTGGGCGGCTTTGCCCTTGGCGTAGGTGTCGAGCGCGGTGAGGAGCGAGTCGACCATCGAGATCGCGTCGTCGCCCACGTTGCCTTTTGGCTTCGGCGACGGCTTTGAGGTCGGCGGCCTTGTAGGTGCCGGTGAGCTTGGCACGCTGGTCCATGATGGCGAGTGCGCGGTCGATCAGCCAGGTCTGGCCTTTGCGCTCTTCATCGTTTCTCGGCGCCGCGGTTCGCCGCCAGATCGACTCGAACATGACATCGAGGCGAGCGAGTTCCAACTGCAGATACTCTTCTGCGTTCTCGCGGGCGATGTCAGCGATTGCGTCCTTGAGCCACAGCGACACCGTGGACTTGTGGACCTTCATTTCGTCGGCGATCTGCTGCTGCGATTTGCCTGAGAGCCGCAGTGACAGAGCGTGATTGCGTTTCTGCTGCGTCTCGACCAGGGTTTCGACGGGGGTGGTTTTCTTGCGTGCCATTTGGCGGGACCTCCAGGATGCGCGGCGGCTCCTGGCCGATCCGTGATCAGGTGGTGGGGACGGCTGCCACCGGGGCTAGCCGGAAATGCCGCGCAGTGCACGCGGTCAGGGTGAAGGGGTCCACTGCGGAGGGCAGAACGCCCAGCAGGTGCGCGGAGGTCACCAGGATCGCGGCGCGGGTGAGCGCGGGGTGAGTGCGCATGCCACGCGCGCACGCGTCAGTGAGGAGTCGGCGCACTCGGGAGGGGTGCTGCGCGCGACCTCGCGCCACCTAGATGCCCTGCTACCCGTGTGGGTGGGCGGCCCCGGTGCCGAATGGGGCACGAGGGTGGTGGCGAAATCTGCGGGTAGGTGTTCTCTGGGCAGCACCGCCACTACCACTGCGTTACCTCGAAAGTTGAGGTCGCGCTGCGCCATACGCGCAGCAAAGCTTGATTTCGTCCAGGCCAAGAAATCCGCTGGACAAGGGAGCATGCCCGAATACGATTGATCGATGCCGATCACAGGGGTCGTTAGCGCACGGCACAAACTGGCGCGCGCCGAGATCCATATCAACAACCTCGCCGCTCAGATCGACGAGTTCGTCAACAGCAACCGACTCAACGTAAAGCTGTTCTGGGAACCGAGTCGCACGCACATTGGCGAGGTCGACATCGAGGTCGTCATCGACGGCATCGCACCAGCCGAGGTGCCGGACGACTGGGGACTGGTCGCTGGTGATGCTCTGACGAACATGCGCGCCGCACTAGATCATTCGGTGTTTCCTCATTCGCGACAGTTTCCTATCCTGAAGACCTTTCATGACCGGCGGGGACGGCCACAAACCTTCGATATCTTCAGCCCTGCGGTTACTGCACTCATCGACTCCTACCAACCACGAGCAAGCGATTCGCCGGATCTCGATCCATTAGGGGTGCTTAACGAGTTGGTCAACGAGGACAAGCATCGCCAACTGCTCGTCGCAAACAGTTTCAACGCCGGACTCCTGGTCGCCAAGACTGAAGAGTACGAGATCACTCATGAAGAGGTCTACGACTTCGAAAAGCTCACCCAAGGGGACATTATTAGCCGCCTCCGGGTTAAGTCGCCGCAACGGGCGACCGAGATGGAGTTCGTCTACCGGCAGTACCTCTACACCGAACCGGTCATCAACATCCCCCATACCTCCGAGCATATTGTGATCGTCGATGGGTTACGTCGCGTACACGAGCGGGTTAGCGAAGTGGTTGAGGCCCTTGCTAAGGCCGGCATCCCCTAACCGCAACTGTCTGCACCGCTGCGGGAAGAGCCACGAGGGACACCCGGCGCTCGGGATTTGGTTGCGCTGCAGCAGTTGTCGAAGCACGGGCAGTCGAGGTTGTCGTTCCAGCACAGGTCGCTTTCGATCTGCGGGTCTGACTCGTACTCGTCTGCCCAGTCGCGCCATGATCGTTTCTCGCGGGCGCGGGCGATTCCGTGCGGGTCAGGTTCGCAGCAGCCGTACCGGCAGTTCGGCGGAACCATCATCGCCACAGCGCCTCCGTTCACATCTGAAAGAGAAAACTGCAGTTCAGGGCGCTACTTGCTGAAGAGTGCAGGATGCTGCGCAAAGAAGTAGGCGGCAGCGACATCCTCGTAGCAGGGCCGCAATGCCCGGTCGACGATGCCGGTCAGCTCTGCGGGCATTTGCAGGCCGATGGCGAGCTGATTCACGACCTCGCGCACTGTGGCACTGACGGTTTCGGCGACGTTCACCATTCGATGACTCCGATCGGTGGCACGAAACGCGCTTCGAGGGTGCGGATCGGCTGATGGTAGAACAGGATACGGACGAGTGCCGCGAGATCCATGATGCTCCTGGCGTGAGATGCGGTGGATGGGTGCGTTAGCCGGCGGGTCGCGTCAACTCGATGTCTGCGGCGTGGTTCGCACCGAGCAGCCAATGCGTGCCATCGCGGTCGACGAACACGGCCTGCTGACCGAGCAAACTGCCGAGTTCTCGCGTGCGCTCACGCGAATAGGCGTCGAGCATCTCCGCCTGGACCACGGAGTCCAGGGCTGGAGGAGGCAGCTCAAGATCTTCAGCGCGAACGGTGAACGACACGAGGACTCCTAGCGAGGTTCAGCAATTCGCGGCGTTCAATTCTCGTGAACAGGGCCGAAGGATGAACAATCACACCGTCGGCGTGTACGCGTTGTTCAACGGAACAGGTTGCACGCCTTCGGTATAGAACTTGATCAGCGTCCGCCCGACACGACACACCCAGACACCATCCGCGCTGTCGAAGTAGGGGATGAAGCGCGCCGCGGGAAGATCCTCTTCGAAGCCAGGCCAGCCAGCGAACGAAGCGAGGTACTCGTCGACCACGAACCAGCCCTCAGCGGTTGGTGTCGGATCGTCCTTCGTCTCGGCGATGACCGTGACCGAGTCGGGCAGACTGCCGGACTGTTCGATCGCGATGATTCGCGAGCCAGTCGGGAGATAGAACTTGGTCCAGCCAGTGTCAGGCAGGAGGAAGAGGTGACTGAGCTTCATGCAGACTCCGGGTTGAAAGTTGTTGCCGGAGTCTCCATCCGAACAACTGTTTGTTTGGCGTACAACGGAACTCTTAGGGCGTAGCGGAATTGCGCCACGTTCGTCATGCTCGTGCACCAGACTTCCTGCCCTACATCACACTGTCGGTATGGAAGAGGCTCCTCGCCCTAAGGCAATCGATGAGGACGCGCTGAAGGTCCTTCTCGGCATGTACGCGTCGGAGCGATCGGACGGCGCATCGTTGATGTCCGCCGGATTTGCTCAAGTCGCTGCAATGCTTGCCTACGTCGGCGTCGTGACAACGCTTGTTGCCAGGGAACCGCCCCCGTCGCCCTTCGCCGTGCTCGCAGCTCCAATCCCTGCACTACTGCTACTGCTGACCTACACCGTTCACAGCTTCGTACAGGGCATCCGCGCAACATCGGCGATGACGCTCGAACGGCTACTCCACTTCAGCCTCGATGCGTTCGCGCCGGCACAGCCCTTGCTCATCAACAAACCCAAGATGCTGCAACACCAGTTCAGTTCCGAGATCCTCAAAGACCTTCGGCTCGCGGCGCTCGGCCTTCACTCGACCGAAACCTTCTTCAACGACAGCCTTGCGAACAAGCGCCACGGCCGCGTGATGAGGTTCTACTACGTTCTGGCCATGCTCATCGTTCTCGGGTTTGCTGTCGTTCTCGACGTCCGGGGGTTCATCCTCGTATGGCATACCGAGGCAAACCATTTCAATGGTTGGATGCAGTTTGTGGCCGGCTTTGAGATAGCCGCAGCGATCGTGCTCGGACTGCTCGCGGCCTACTACGTAGTTGCAGGAGCGAAGCATCGAGGGCGCGCCCAGGAGGCGGGTCGGATCGTGATCCAGCGTGCCGCAGAAGCAGTCGCCGAGGCACAACCGCCTGATCCGACTCCAACGTAGCCAGTCGGGCTGGGCTCGCACGCCCGGCAGGAGTCGAACCTGCTGATCTTCCGTTTTGGAGACGGAGCCGCTGCCACCAGCTCGGGCATCTGCTCGGATTACGCGCCGAGTCGCGGGCCGTCACCGCCAGGTGGTCTGCACAGGAACCGCAGGAACGCGGAGGGTTGAGGAGTCGAACCCCCAGGACACGATGCCTGCCTCCGGTTTTCAAGACCGGCTGGCCTCCACAGGCCGGAACCATCCAATGCCCCTCAGTCGGGACGCCGACCGGATCTGGGCATGATGTCCCGAACCCATACGACCACAGATTGCCCCATTTGCCTAACTGCTCAATTGGATTTCACCGGTTATATGGCGTTCTCGCGAGGCCCGACCCACCCCCACCTGCACAAAGTCCATCAATGTGATTTAGGTCACTAAACCGCAGAATTACGCTGCGCGCGCGGCCCGCGCCCATGCGCCACTCGTACGCATCAGCTCCACATGATCAACCAACTCGGGCGCGAGGTGGAACCACTCCCCCGTGTGCCGGTACGGCCGAAACCGCTGATGCCGAGCTGACTCAAGCCGCCGGCCACCCAACTCCACCGCACGCAACTCGTCGTAGGGGAGATTCGCCAATCGCAGCGCGAGATTCGTAGACGTCCCGATCTTCAGATACGTTCCGAACAGGATATACTACACCACTTCCTTTCGCGCGCAACGGAACAGGTACGCCCGCTCCATCTCAGCACGAAAGGCCATCTCATCCCGCGTGTGGGGGCAGTCCGTACACCGCGCGATGCTGCCGCGTGGGTCAAGCCATACGGTGTCGCGACCTCCGGACTCCGGGCATGGCCAGACGATCCGTCCGGCACCTTTCGGCGCCGCGGCCCCCAGCGATGAGCTGCGGTCCAGGTCGTGCGCCCTCAACGTTTCGGCGGCGAGATTGAAGTCGCGAATGGCTGTACGCCAGTGAAATGTGCACAGTCGTACGTCGGACACGAACGCCTCGGCGACCGTTTCGTCGCAGCCTGGCTGACCACAGTGTGAACGTTCGAAATCGTGCGCTGCGTCTCGCTGGCGACCACGGCCGGACACATAACCGGGCATTACCGATTCGATTGAAATATCTACTCCCGAAACAGAATTCGCTGGTGACTCGGTCTATCGGCGACCGCAACCCGGGTTCGGGCTATGCTGCCGAACCGCAGTTGTCAGGCTGCGACCGCGCCGTAGATCTCGGATCGTGTTGCAGCCCCGGAGAGGACTGCTGGAGGTAGGTGGCCGGCGTGCCATCCGTGGCCCCGCAGGGTCAAGTCCAAATGCGTGGTGTAGCTGGGGTGGTCACCGCATGATCCGGGGTGTGGGTCAGGCGGTGAGTTCTGCGGGTGCGGTGTCCTCCTGTTCGTCGGGGGTGGCTTGGCCGCGGGAGCGGGCCAGGACATCGAGGCCGAGATAGCGGCGGCCCTCGATCCATTCGTCGTGTTGTTCGGCCAGGACCGCCCCGACCAGGCGGATGATCGAGCCGCGGTCGGGGAAGATCCCGACCACGTCGGTGCGGCGGCGTATTTCCTTGTTCAGGCGTTCCTGGGGGTTGTTCGACCAGATCTGACGCCAGATCTGTTTCGGGAAGTCGGTGAACGCCAGTAGATCCGCGCGAGCATTGTCGAGGTGGTCGGCGACTTTCGGGAGTTTCTCGGCCAGGGCGTCGAGCATTCGATCGTATTGAGCGGCAAACGATTCGGTGTCGGCTTGATCGAACACCGAATGCAGCAGGGTGCGGACCCAAGGCCACGAGGATTTCGGGCAAACGCTCATCAGGTTGACGGTGTAGTGGGTGCGGCAACGCTGCCAGGACGCGCCCGGCAGGGTCGCTCCGACCGCGGCGACCAGGCCGGCGTGCGCGTCGGAGGTCACGAGCTGGACCCCGGTCAGCCCGCGGGCGACCAGGTCGCGGAAGAACGCGAGCCATCCGGCGCCGTCTTCTCCGGATGTGACTTGGAGGCCGAGGATTTCGCGGTAGCCGTCTGTGTTGACGCCCGTGGCGATCAGGGCGTGGACGTTGACCACGCGCCCGTTCTCACGGACTTTGAGCACGAGGGCGTCGGCGGCGACGAGGGTGTAGGGGCCTTGATCGAGGGGGCGGGTGCGGAACGCGTCGACCTGGGTGTCGAGGTCGCGGGCCATCATCGACACCTGAGATTTGGAAAGACTGGTGACGCCGAGGGATTCGACGAGTTTCTCCATCCGCCGGGTCGAGACCCCCAGGAGGTAGCAGGTCGCGACCACGCTGGTGAGGGCTCGTTCGGCGCGTTTGCGGCGCTCGAGGAGCCAGTCCGGAAAATACGAACCGGATCGGAGTTTGGGGATCGCGACGTCGATGGTGCCGACACGGGTGTCGAAGTCGCGGTGGCGGTAGCCGTTGCGTGAGTTGACGCGGTCGCCGCTGCGTTCGCCGTAGCCGGCACCACAGACGGTGTCGGCCTCGGCGCTCATCAACGTGTGGATGAAGGTGGACAGCAGCTCCCGCAGCAGGTCAGGGCTGGTAGCGGCCAGTTGCTCGGACAGCACAGCGCCGGGGTCTATACGCTGAATATCGGTCATCGCGTGGTCTTTCTTTCTTCAGTGACTTTGGTCGGTCTCTTGAAGAATCACGCGGTGACCACCCTCATGTCTGGGGATCGGCCTCACTGGCCGAGCTACGAGCTCCTACACCACTCTGATGGACGCAACCCCCGCAGGCACGGGTAAGCCGACGGGTGCTCGGCGGGGAATCGTCGCCTGCACACGCGGCGCGCGTCTTTGCGCGTGTAGTAGGCGACCTTCTTGCACCGAAAGCAATAGCCGCAGCACGGGTTACGATCCCGCACGACCAGGCTCCAGCCGGGAAATGTGCGCGCGGAGGCGAGCGACTTCAGCCTCGGCTTCGACCCGCAGCTGATGCGCGGACTTGCCAGCCTTCCGCTGCACGGTGAGCACGAACTGCTCCCCCGTATCCGGGTCGCCGACCTGCATCTCCATTTCGAGGTAGTTCACTGCGCCGGGGTTGTCGGCGAACATGCGGGTGGCGAGGAGCCCGACTTGATACTTGATCTCTTTGGGTGTCGCGACCGAGATGCCCTCGCGGACGCCGGTGAGGATTTCGTCGCGTTCGGTTTCCAGGTGTTGTTTCGCGGCCCGGATCTCCACGCGCGCAGCCTCGTTCCGATAGCGGTCGTCGTTGGGGATGCGCATCCGCAGCATCTCGCGCCCATACCCGTGTGGGTTGGTGTCGATCATCGCGCCGGGGTAGACGGTGCCGATCGTTTTCATCAGCGTCGCTGACACATCCAGCGGCAGCGGTAGCCCGATATCGACGGTCACGTAGTCGTCGCTCATGCCGCAACTCGCCATCCGTGTCGTTCGAGGACGCTGCGGATGTCGGGTGGTGCCCGGCCTTCGGGTTTGGGCACTTTTCCGCCGGCGTCTCGAAGCACGCGCCCGTCGACGAGTTTGCTCATGTTGTTGGCGTGGACTTCATTCCACAGCGTCTTCAGCGGCAGGTTGAGTGCCGCGGCGAGTGCGAGGCAGGCGCTGACGAGGGTGGCGATGTATGCCTCGGTCAGTGCGAGGTGGCGTTCGTGGGCGGCATCAGCGAGGCATTCACGGAACACCTCCAGGTCGACGGGCATTCGGTCGCCCATGATGTCGTCGTAGGCGTCCCATGTTGCGGGACCGCGGAAGTCTCTCAGCAATCCGACGCGCCGAAGTTTGATCGGGATGCAGCCGATGCGTAGCCCGAGACCCACGGTGACGTAGATGACGTCGACGATGCCGTCCGCGGTCTCGACCATGTCGCGAGCGACGAGTGCGTAATGAAGCTCGGCGACTTCTTCTTCGATGAGTCGCAGCGCGAGGGCTACGTCGGCGTCGGCAGGCCAGCCCGGTGCATCACACATCTCGATGTCGAAGGCGCGGTTGAATTCGGCTACGTCGGTCCAGATTGTAATGCGCTTACCCCGGCATGGTGAATGATTGCTGGCGAGTATGGTTCTACCACGACAATATCGCGTGCACACTACTCAATGGTCTATACACTACGCAATCCATGTAGGCCAACGACCATGACGTTGTCGTTTGCGGGCATCGAGTCTGCATCCAGGACCGTGACTGCGTTCGCGTTACCGGTGCCGGTGAGCTGCTCGCCCCATCGGCAACGGAGGTGACCGACGAGCACGCGCTTCAGCTGCACTTGGCCAACGACGCGCCACGCAGATCCGTTGTCCAACGCGGTCAATGCTCAGATCTCACCGGCTACGCGCGCCGCTCCAGCGACCAGCGCTACTCGGCTACCGTTCGAACCGCTCGTCCAGCGGACTGTAGGTTACTTTCATCTCGAATACTGCCCTTGCTCTTGTGAACTCGCCGTTTCCCCGGGCCAATCGGACGGTGTTTGCATCCGTGCTTCCAATCCATGCCCCAACGGCTAATTGAGTGAGGTAATTGGGAAGATCGAT
Source organism: Nocardia sp. NPDC055321 (assembly GCF_053645575.1). Taxonomy (NCBI): domain Bacteria; kingdom Bacillati; phylum Actinomycetota; class Actinomycetes; order Mycobacteriales; family Nocardiaceae; genus Nocardia; species Nocardia sp. NPDC055321. The sequence goes on along the minus strand of NZ_JBSHMS010000019.1, from coordinate 113,991 downwards.
CACCGCATGCCGCACGTCCTCGTACTTCAGAGTGAATGACTTCCCATGGGTGGTACGAGCATTCGCTTTGGCCTGAACCAACTTGGCCGGAAGTACCAATATCGAACCGTCTGCACAGATCAACCAGTATGAGGCAGTCGAGCTGGCGCGCAGAACATCCTCGATCTGAGCAACGCTGATTCTCCAGCGCTCGTTGGAAAGCAGAGTGGTGGTCTCGTGCGATTTTTTCACTTGAACGAACTCAGCGAACTCCAGGTTGAGCTTTTGATGAACTTCAATCGATATGACCAGCGCCAGATCCGCACCCACGTTCTTTTCTTCGGACTTCGGGACTGGTCGGTACGAACCGACAACTCCCGCAGGAGCAGAGCTCTCTTGCCTGCCAGCGGATCGAAACTTGGCTTGTTGCTCCAGTTGCGCTTGGATGCGTGTCATGAGCCTCGCTACGTGGCCCTCCTCTTCTGCCCGAGCCCAATCCATGAACTCTTCCGCGAATCGATCGGTCGCCGCTCGTACTGCGTTCTCGAAGCTCGCTTCAAGATCCAGAGACGAAAGCCATGTCGAGCTTGGCTGTCCGAGCGGCCGGGGAAAGACAGAGCTGAGGTCCATCCTCCGAGCCAACATGGATGCGTAGGCGCTAAGCACCTCGTTGCCGTCGCTGTTGTCAAGGAACCTCTTCAGTCCTGTGGCACGTAGTTGAATTCGCTCAATCGGGTGTCTCACAGCGTTATCGAGCGCAGCGGTAACACGAGACGGATTACGTTCGTACGCGAGGATAGTTCCGTCAATCAGTTCGTCACAGTCGGCAGGGAGGATCTGAAGCAACCATGGGAGAACATAAGCCCATTGGACAGCCGACCTGGCGACGAGCGCATGGAATGCAGCACGAACTCCTTCGGCATCGAGGTCATAGGACCAGGCCCTGTGTCGACGGTGCCCTTCGGCCGCCGATAACATGGCCAAGGCAACCAAATGGGCTGTCCCTGAACCTAGCTCGCTCAAATCGCGTGGAACGCGCTGCCGATGCAGATAGTTGCTGCTTAGCCGATCCATCACTGCTTCAACACCCTCTGCGACCGCAGCAGCAACACGCATCGTGCCGTAATCATCACCAACCCGATCACGCCAGATGAGCAGCAAACATTGATGCGTGTCATTCAACTTCTGACTTAGATTTGCGCTATTCGAGAGCAGTACATGCTCTAGCCCTGATTGGTGCGCCTTCCCAAGAACGCGAAGTGCGGGGCCCGAACTGAAGAAGCCTTCTCGGAAGCTCGCATCGACATCAAGTACTTTCACGACACGCCTAGCCAAGGCAGGCTGCTCCGCCAGCAGTGCAACGATCTCCTCGTCCCGCGGGCCGGGGCTAGAGCCAAAACCCGCTTGTGCCTGTAGCAGTGCGTAGTGGAGCCTAAGCGGGACGTCGCTGTTGTCGGACTTCTGTATCTCATCCCAGATGGTCACGACTCAAGCATGACGGGCACTGTTCAAAGTTGCCGCTGCTTCGCCAGCCGCCGCCACCGAGCCCTACTCCAACACGCCTTGCGGATTGGAACAGCCCATCAGCTTCGCAAGGTCGAGGAAGCGCCCTGGTGACCAAACCGTCTCACACGCAAGACAGCGTGCGGAGGACCGATCAGCCTGCAGCACGTACCGTCGGACGCGCTCCCCCGTGCCGTCGTCGGCCGCAGTGGAGCTCTCCCCGCAGGCCGGGCAGGCAGCACGCAGTTCCCACATGTGCGTGACCGCGGTGGGCAGCAGTACTCCCGCGCGGTTCACCCAGGCTTGGACTTGCCTGGTGTATCGCTTGAGGTCGCCGAGTTCGTGTGGGCTCCAGGGCCAGTCGACCATCGTGTAGAGGCGTGCGACGGTGATGGGCTGGTCGGCGAACTCGGGAAGCGGAGTGAGCCACCATCGTCCAACCTCCCTGTCAATCGCGATGACGAGGGACATGGCGTCGGTCCAGCCAGGCGCGGTGGAGGTCGGCGCGGACCGGACGAGGGTGTCGTCGATGCGTTCGCCGTGGCGTGCTTCGAGGAGTTCCGTGTAGAGGCTGTCGCGCACGATGCATTGGGGGCCGGCGTCGCGGTCGATGGTGTCGGGGCGCAGGCCGATGAGGTCGTGGACGGCTGCTTCGAACTCGGCGTGCGCGAGGGTGACGAGTTCGCTGGTTGCCTCACTCAAGGGCGGGTTTCTCCTCCATTGCTCGCCGGACCTTGCGCCTCAGACTGGAGTCGCTCCAGCAGCGTCAGCATGTGGTCGCTCATTCCGAGCTGGGCCAGCTCGTTCGCGGACAAGGTGTATCCGCACGCAAGGTCCAATGTGACTGGCGGGCCTTCGATCCGGCCGCCATCTGCCGAGTCGATCACCTTCGGCCTCTGTGGGACGCGCGGACCATCTCCTGATATCGCCGTAGCGCCTTGTCCACGTCCGCAGCGGATCCGCTGGCTTTCATCGTGATCTTCTGCGAGTCGCCCAGAGGCCGTCGTGATTGGTCGGCGCGACGCATGTACCAGACGGCGAGCACACCGCACGCGAGGATGGCGACGAGAACGAACAGCGTCAGGGCGTCGATCATGCTCACTCCTCGAATTGCCCTGCGTCGTTGCCGAAGCCGAGGTTGGCGGGCGTGATGGGCCGGTTGTTGTGGATGAGTGCGTGGACCTGCATCAGCGCGCGAATGTCTTCGGGCGGCAGAGGTGGTCCCACCCAGATCTCGCATCCATGCGATACACAGGAAATATGCTGGGCTGCTTGCGGTTTAGGCATCGTTGATTCCTTCGGCTCCGGTGAGGAGCCAGCGGAGGATTGCCGGCGCGCCCAGAACCCAGGCGACCACCACAGCGGCCAGTGCGGCACAGCTAATTGCAATCCGGTTCATCGGGTTCGTGCTCCTCGTCGATCTCCCAGGGCAGGTCAGGATCTGAGGTCACGGGTGCCGAATCGTCGCGATCATCGGGCATTTGCTGACTCCTTGCCACTGCTGAGCACAGAATATCGGCGGAGTCAAACTCGAAGGCTCCTGAGAGCTTGCGACCTCGTCCTTGCCAGCGGCGTCAGGCCCAGCGGACGAGACGGCGCCCAACGCTGGCGGCGAGGGGTCCGCAGAGTCAGGATGCCGACCAGCAGCCAACCTGAAGTGGAGACGACATCCCAAAGAGGGGCATCCACCAGGGCGATTGGCCCCAGAGAAAGTCCGTTCTGACCGGGATCGACTGTACGGCAAGGGAATCAACGTCTGCGCCAGTCATAGGACCGCGACAAAGACGCTGCATGATCGCGGGACCTCACGTATATTCAAAGCCGTCTCGGATCGAGACCGCGCCATAGGGGAGGGAAGGCATCACCCAATGTTTGCCCGCGTCTGTGTAATTCTAGCTCTCATTCTTTCCCTAGCGACCACTTCAGGTTGCGTAAAATCAAAACCCGACAGTGTCGTGTTACCCCCATTGGTTGCGGGCCAGTCAGGCCCCTGGGACGACGATACCGCCAGATGCTCTGAGGAATACGACGTAGCCGCACTAGTTCGTTGCCTCGAAGAATCGATTGACGAACAATGTGGATACCAATGCCTGGACATCGGGATTGAATACACCGATCCGACGGCGACCACATGCGACGTAGTTCGCATGGTGCCGGATAGCAGTCAAGGCGAAGTACGCCTAGACTTAGGGGCCAAGGTAGTGATCTACGCCGGAACCCGCGAGCCCTGCGAGATTGAAGTGGCACCAATTGCGACTTACGCAAACTGGGAAAAACTCAGCGCGCTGAGCGGAGTAATCGTTTGCTCTGGAGGCGTCAACGAGATGATTAGGTGCATAAGGTATACCTCGCCGCTAGGGTGCGACGATTCCTGCTTAGACATCGTCGTCGAGTACACCGAACCTACACTGAGTAAATGCCAGGTAGCACGTACAGAGCCACCAAGTGACGGAGGGTTAAGAGTACCCCGCGGATCACGGCTGACCATCTTCGCCGGAACCCAAGAAGCATCCTGCCCTGAATAGCGAAAGAGCGAGCCGGTAGATGACCCAATCCAGCCCGGATCCTGGAACTAGCACGGCCGAGTCAACCTCCAACTCATCGCGACTCGTCGCAATTTTTAGCGAAATCGTGGCCCCGACAGCTTTCGTAGGAGCGTTACTCTTCTATTTCGGCTGGGCACGCGCCTTTGCTTATTACAACTACTTTGGCATACACCTCAGCGTGCTCAGCTTCTCGCAACAGGAGCTCTTAATGCGGAGCGTTGATGCACTGTACGTTCCCCTGGGGTTCGTGGGAATTGTCGGGCTGGTCGCGGCATGGGCGTACACCTTCGCTCGGCATCGATCGGTCTCTATCGTTCCAATGCCGCTGAGGCATCTCGCCCATGTTCTTACCCTCGCGATTCCGGCTGCCTTTCGCACACGAATCGCATGGTTGTGGCGAGTGGCGGCCATCGGGGTACCACTGGCGGTTGCGATACTCCTTGTCGCAAACGGATTGGCCGGTCTGCTGAATCTACCAACGCCGATCAACCGAACGATAATTGCCGCGGCGCCCGTAACATTCATACTCGGGGTTCTGATTGTCTCATGGCTGGTAAACAGGCATAGATTAATTCCGAACGTGTCTACGAATAGGCGTCGGTTCGAACGGCCCGGTTTGGTCGAATCTGGATTTCTGATCATCGTCATTGGGCTCAACGCATTTTGGGCTGCTGACGACTACGCGGAGGAAGTCGGTAGGGCGCGTGCGATCCAGTTTGCTGAGACCCTGCACGATCGACCACTGACATACCTATACACCGAGAGTCGCCTCCACCTAGTCGCGGCGACCATCGCAGGATCTGGAGTGCGGGAAGCAGTCTGCGCCAACCCCCCTGGTGCCAGCGAATCCAAGCCAACTTACCGCTACGAGGGGCTAGTGCTGGTGATCCAGGCCGCGGACCAGGTGGTGCTGGTGCCTCGCACATGGACCCCGAAGGCGGGAACCGCGATCGTCCTCTCGAAGGGAAGCGGTGGTGGCGCCCCACGTCTGGAGTTTCAGATGCCGGGTATCAACCCACCCACCGGGAACTGCTAGCCGGGGCACCCGCGCACGCTAGACGGAAAGCCCTTCCGTTCCATCCTGCTTCATCGACCTCTCCAATACCGGGAAAACCTCATCCCAGCCCTCGGGCTTCGTGAAAAGGTTCGGGTCGAGCGCGAACGTCACCCAGTCGGTTCGAACGAGCGCGTCAACAGCGTTTCCCCGCAACTGCGCGAATCCGCACAGAGCTTCAGCGAGCTGCAAGCGATGCTCTGCGTTGAGCGCCCGCGCTTGCCAGTGCCGGCGTGACGGCCAGAGCACTTGCCACAGGAACTTGTTCCGGTCTCGATTGATGCGGGTCACGCGATCAGGTTGCGCGGAAGCTTCTTTCGTCGCTTTGCCCGCGGTGAGCGCCTTCGACTGCCAGTTCTGTCGCGAGGTCCACAACGTGTTCGTGAGCGCGGTCAGCTGGCCGTTCCTCGCTCGGATCAGCTCAACGTCGCCCACCAGGCGTTCCATGCGCGCGTCGGCTTCGAGAGTGCGCGACTGCCAGGTGCGACGCGATCGGAGCAGCCGGTCCACCACGCGCGCGTATTTCTGCGCGGTTTCGGCGCGGCCTCTGCGGTAGCCGAAGATGACAGCGCTCCACTGTCGCATCTGATACTGGCTGGCCTCGTCCACGGGTTCGCTCCCCCGGCGGTTCATGCTGCCTCCTGAATATCGTTGTGACGTTTACGTTTGCCGTGGTTGGGCTTGAGCGGCCCGGAGATGCGGGCCAAATCGGACTCCGTGTTGAAGAGCGGGAAGCTCGGCGTCGACGGCACCGATAGGACTTGCACAGTTGCCGGCCATCGAAGTCGGTGCCGGTGCTTGCCGGTGCGCCCGACGTACTCCCAGCCCGCAGCTTGGGCACGGCGAAGTAGGTCGCGGACTTCCTTCTGGCTAGTCATGCCGCAGCGTCGATCTGGGTCCATGGACTATGCGGGTCGACGCGGGACTCGACACGCACCAGGTAGCCGGCCTGAAGCAGCAGGTCCATGTAGTAGCGCCAGTCGCTCGGGCTGACGATGAGGGCGATTTCGCCGCTGTCGTCGTCGCTGTAGATCAGCTGGTATTGGCGGGCTGTTGACATGGTTCCTCGTGTTTCAGCTCGCGTGGGCGATCCCGTCGGGGAGCCAGAGTCGTTCCAGGGCAGCCAGGTTCGTAGCTGGGAGAGGTTCATCGATGGGTTCTCCGAGGAGTCGGCAGCCGATCGCCATCAAGATGACAGCGTCGGCGATGTTGTTGTTGATGATGATGTCGATGGCCGGATAGCGGCGCACCGCGGCGGCAAGTACAGCGTCTTTGCCCGCGTTGCCTCGGCCGGTGGCGTATTTGGCTCGATTGGGGGGCGGGACTGCGATCACCCAGTGGCCCTGTTCGGCGAGGGTGTCGTAGATCAGCCACCAGAGTCCGTGTCGGTCCATGGCCGAGCCGGTGGTAGAGGCGTAGGCGGGTGCTTCGATGACGATGAGTGGGTTGTCGTCGGGGATGAGGTCGGTGATCTCGCGGGTGAGTTTCCGGAGTCTCTGCCAGCGGTCATCCCAGGTGGCGGATCTGGCGCCTTCGGATTCGACGAGCGCGGTCTATGCGCGTGCATCGCCGGGGTGGGTGCACGCGAATCCTGTTGCGGTGAGTGACAGATCGAGTCCGACAACGGATCCGAACTGATGGGGATCAGGCATTGGGCGCCTCCACCGCGTTGGCAAACTCCAGGAGGACATCCGCATGGCAGGGAAGGTGGAGCGGGCACCAGCAGGCGAGGTCACGCCCGGCGAGTTCGGCGCGAACGATCTCGATCGTGACCGGGTTGCCGGGCTCCGATCCGATGCCACCGCGGGTCACGAAGGTGCACGAACTCGCGGGTGAGAACTTCGCGATACAGCCCGACAGCTTCAGCCCTGCTCAGGTCGCGAATTTCGCAGAGCGTGACGCGGCCATCCCCGTGGAAGTAGTCGTGCCGCATGCCCGCAGCCGAGATCCGGTCTTCGTACTCCCAGCCTTGACCGGTGATCGCTCCCGGCACGCACGCGAGACCAGCGTGCCCGCCGACAGTGAACGGGTTGCCCCATTTCGTCGGCCGGCCCACGTACACAGCGTCTTCGGGCAGGCGCCAGCCGGCGGTGCGTTGGCGTTGGATGCGTTCAGGCATTGGCCACTGCCTTGAACAGGTCGCGGATGCCGCCCTTGTAGAGCAGTTCGGTCACAGCCTCGGCGTCCATGGCGGTGAAGCTGTTCGGCAGGGTCAGCGACCCGTCAACCTTGTTGTGCTGGGGCATGTAATCGCATTCCCCGTAGCGAGCGAGCAGGTCGACCTCGTGGCCTTCGATCTGGTCCGCCTCCAACACGAATGCCGGAATGTCATGGGCCGCCAGCTCGTCGTTGAGCATGGTGAGGTGATCGTCGAGGATCGCGAGGGCTTCCATGTTGCCGTTGACCTGGAGCCAGAAGTTCCAGACCTCGCCTTCATGGTCGTTGGTCTCGATGAATCGGCGGTAGGTGGTCATCGGCTGGTCAGGCATGGTTGATTCCGTCCTGGTCGACGGGCGCGCTAGGCACCCAGTTCTGGAGCGCGGTGAGAAGCTGGTCGATCTTGGGGAGTTGGAAGCCGGACCAGTGCATGTCGCCGACCACAACGACCGGCAGCGACTGATAGCTGAGGGCCCGCACTCGCGCAGCAGCGTTCGCGTCCTGGGTCACATCGACCTTCACGAACGGAATGCCACGCGCGGCAAAGGCTTTCTCGGTCGCGATGCACTGGCCACAACCGCGCTTGCTGTACAAGACGACCGCCGGCGCCTGCGGATGAATCGAGGCGGTCATCGCTGAATCGCCCCCAGTGCAAGCGCTTCGACGAACCGCGGCGGCGGATTCGTGACACCGAGGTCGTCGAGCGCGCGGTCGGCGTCCTGGAGCGCACCGCGGTACAGGTCATGCTCATGCGCGTACCGCTGCTGTCGGGCGTCGATGGCGGCGTAGTACTGCTGCGTGGTCACGCGCAGGTTCTTCCAGCGGGTGAGAATCGTGGGCAGACGGTTGATCGCCCAACGCATGACCGCAGCGGCAGTGGTCGGGTCATCGTCGAGTTCGGCGAGCTTCTCGAAGCCCTCCGCGATCAGCTCCCCGTCTGCTATCAGCGAATACAGGTCTTCGGGGCTCGAATCGCCCCCCACATCGCCTGATGCATATATCGACATTGGCTATCTCTTCCTAGGCCGCTGCGGCCTGGTCGATGTCTGACTGGTCCGCGAAGATCCGTCCGCCCCAAATGCCGGGCACGCGCATCGATGTCGACGCGGCCAACTCGTCGTGGAGGTCGAGGCATTCCTGGCGCAGTGGGCAGTTGAAGCACTGCCAGCGCGCCTTCTGATGTCGGATCGACTTCGCGGTCGGCAATTCGCCTTCGACATGCCAGTCCCACATGCTCGCGCGATGCTGGCGTGCCCAATCCCAGTACCGCTGCTGCCGGCACACGGCTTCAGCCCACGGATCGCGGCGGCTCATCGATGCATCACCGCAATCACGGGAGCGATGAGCACGCCGATGGCAACGAGCGGGACCGCAGCGATGTAGCCGGCGATGCAAGCGAACAGATGACGTTTCATCGCGTCTCCCCCGCCGTGCTCACCGGCTTGCGGACGGAGTGTTCGCCGAGGTCGCCCCACGCCTGCACGCCTTCGCCGACGAGAGCGAGAAGTTCGGCGCGGGTGAGCGAGACGGACATGGCCCCCTGGGGACCGGTGTAGTTGAGGCTTGCGCGTGCGTCGCTGTCGGCGGTAAGGCGCGGGATGGGGGTGATTCCGACGGTGGTGCCGGATTGCGTGCTGATCATGTGTGGCTCGCTTTCGATCGATGCGCCCGTTAGCGCGTTGCCCTTCAACGCATTCGAGCGAGGACGTGCTAGGCGGCGATGCGGTACGTGCGCCGCTTGTACGGCTGCCGGCGTCGCACGCGTGTCACTGCCCGCAACACCTGGGCGACTTTCCGTTCCTGCTCCTTCGCCTTGCGGTCCTCGGCAGCCTTCTTCTCGGCTTCGAATCGGCCGCGGCGGATGGCACTGCCTTGGAGAGCGGCAATGTAGTCGGCCAAGACCTTCTCGTAGGTCGGGTCTTTCGGCGACGTGTACTGGAGGCGCTCAGCCAGGACGTCGGTGGCTTCGTAGTCCCATTGCGCGTAACCGCCATGGATGCTCATGACCCCGCCTGCACGAGGTCGGCAGACTGGTCGAGGACGCGACTGCGGTGGGCGGCGAGGATGTCTTCCAGCCAGGCGACGGCGTTCCGGTTGTCGCTCGCGAAAAGTCCGGCGGCTTCTTCGGGCCACATGCCGAGCAGGCGTGCGGCGACGTCCTCAACGTCCTCGGGGTAGCCGTCCTTGTTGATGACCTGCGCTGCGTCGCCGAGTTCCGAGTTGAACCAGAACTGGTAGCCGCCGTGAAGTTCGACCGCGATGCCCGCTACACAGGTGCGCCATTTCGACTGGTCGAGGTCGGCGGGGTGTCGTCCGATGTGTTCGCACACGCGGCGGATGAGGTCGATGTTGTGTTCCACCAGCTGGTCCATTCAGCGTCGAAATCGACTCGGGGGTAGTCGAAGTTGTTGCGGTTCTTGGCGATCGCTTCGGCGGCGTCAGCGTCGAGGGCGCAGACCCGGTCGACGAGCGCGAGGAGGCTCTTGGCCATCCGGCGGCTGTCGACGGTGTCGGCGAGGTCGTAGACAGCGGCGGTGAGGATGCGGAACCGGTTCGCGTCGTGCCAGAGCGACTCGATGAGCACGCTGTTGGTCGCGTTGGCCATGCCGGTCATGCCCTGGATGACCGCGAGCACAACATCGAGGTTGCAGTCCTCCGTCGCGGGCAGGGCTTCAGTGTTGTGTTCCATTGGGATTCACCTGGTTTCGTTCAGATGTGGCAGTCGACGCTGACCAGCCACATGTCTTCGGTGAGTGAGTCGATGTGCTTGTTGGCAGCCGCGAGGTACGCCTGAGTGCTGTCGGCGTTGGCGTCGTCCATGCCGAACCAGCCCATCTCGCCCTTGGACATCCAGTAGCCGGCCTCAGTAAGGAAGGCATATCCGGGCAGTGCCTCGTCTCGGCACTGCTGCACGTACTCGTCTCGGGTGAGGTGGTCGAAGCGATCTTCGGGGCCGCCGAACCGGTGCTTGTACTCGTCGAATGCGCGCAGTGCGGCGATTCGCGGTTGCACGCTGTAGTCCCGCCGTGCCCGATCCATGCAGTAATCCAGACCCGCCCAATAGGCTTCGCGCGCCCTGTCGATCTCGCCGGTTTGCCGATTCGCAAATGCGCGGTAGAGCGGTGAGGTGGATTCGAGCGCGTCTACTTCAGCCTTGGTGAGTCTGAACGCTTCACACGCACGCTGCAGGGCCTCGTCGTACACCTGGGGCCACGACTTCGGCGCCTCCTCCTGCGCGGCCTTGACCCTGGCGTAGAACTCGGACCACGGCTTGTGCTGCGGGGTTCCGAAGATCGCCATCGCGTACTGATCCCACGCCTTGCCACCCTCGTCGCCGCGCGCGGAGCGGGTGACTTCCAGGTTGAGGGCGCTGATTCGTCCGCCATCGACCTTGCCGGGCACACGCGCCTTCTTCTCGTTGCTCCAACTCGGGGTGCCGAGGACGAGGGCGGTCTTGTCGGCGGGGATTCGAGCGTCGAAGTTGTCGAGCCAGCGTCCGCCGATGGTCCACCAGTCCTATTTCGCTTGAGGGTTGGTCCAATAGGTTTCGCCGTCTTCTTCGTACTGCCCGACTTCGAGGGCCTCATTGAATGGGGCCAGGGCCGTCGTCAGAGCATCGTCGAGGGTGGCGAGTGTGGTGGTGGCCGGGAGAGCAACCGTAACGGTGAAGTGGCTCAATGCTTTTCCTGTCTGGTTCGAAGTGTTTGGTGGGAGCCGCGGCCCGGAAGTGCGGTCATTCCGGGCCGCCGCTCCCCCTTCGTGACTGGCGTCGGCGCGATCGGTTTGGGTCGCCGCGGTCAGTCGTGAAGGTCTTCAGGCGGCAGGATGTTCGACCCAGCCGTGCGCGGTACCCCACCAGCGGTCGACTTCGGTGGGGGTGTAGATGGCGGGACTGTCGGGGTAGTCGTCGACGACGCAGTCCTCACCGAAGCGCGTGAACGTGGCCTCGGATGCGTTGCCGCCCTGCCGGAAACGGATGCCGACTGGGACGTCGCCGGCGTAGTCCCAGCAGCGGACGTGGGCGGTCATCGGCTAGTCCTCGCCTTCGCAGGTGTGTCCGTACACGACACTGCGAGCGTCGGCTTCTCCGAACGGCCCACTCTCCCACAGGTTGTAAGCAATCCCCGTTCGCATGCCACACGGCTTGTGCACGAGTTGATAGAGGCTCCACCAGCCCGATGCGGGTTCGGTGGTCCAGTCGTCGGGCAGTCTCATCGGGTCGCTCCTTCGGGCAGGCAGGACTGCATGTAGTGGGCGAGAGAGGTGAAGGCGTCGAAGTCGTGCACGCGGAGCCAATCGACGACCCGGACCGCGAGCTTGCGCATGAACGGGGCGTCGTGGCTGCTCTCCCAGGCGACGAGCCGGGCGAGGATTTCGCGAACGCCGTCTGCGGTGAGGTCGGCGCGGATCTTCGGTCCGTGCCCGTCCGCGTGCGCAGCCACACGGAGCTGGCAGTACTGCGATCCTTCATCGGGGCAACCGATTTCGACCGCGTACCCATCAGCGTCGACCACGGGCGCGTCACCGAAGTAGGTGACGCGCGCCGCCTGATCTTCGCGGGTGATCACGCCGCAGCCCTGGCAATCGCTTCGACGGCCCGCAGCTCGGGGCCGGCAAGCGAGCCGACCGGGCACCACACGGTGAACTCGTGGCCGGCGACGATCAGGGTGTCGCCGTGGACGACGCGGACCGGGATGCCGTCACCGGGGTACGGGATGGCGAACAGGAACGCGCGCCCCGAAACAACGTTCACTATGACGCGCCGGTCGCTGGCATCGCTGTACGTGCCGGTGGAGATACCGTAGTAGACGTTCACGGTGCTGCCGACCAGCAGTTCACTCATGGGCGTGCTCAGAAGGGAGTGGACGGTCATGCCGCCACCGCCTCAACGCTCGTGTTGGCGAACGCCCCGTACTGGATGGCCCAGTAGTTGACGGTGATGTCGGTGTCGTGGTCGACCGAGCGGCCCGGGTTATCGAGGATGCCGCGGACTTCGTCGCTGGCGTGGTCGCCGCAGAGCATGGCGTCGGTGCTGACCCACTCGCCTTCGGAGTCGACGACGTACTCGACGTAGACGGCGCCGTGCTTGGTGCAGTGGTCGCAGACGGGGTGGTCGCGGAAGGCTTTGCCGTCGCGGTCGACGATGCCGGCGAATCGGGGTGCCCAGTCGGGGATGCCGAGGAGTCCGCGGATTTCGAAGGTGTCGGTGTCGATCATGCTGCGGCCTCCAGTTCGGTTGCGGTGTAGATGAATTCGCAGGTGGTGTCGCATTCGTCATGGCCGCAGTGTCCGCCGTCGGGGCTGTGGAGGTTCTCGTACCAGGCGCTGTAGTCAGCGGGGTCGATGCGCTTCATGGGTTCGCTTTCGCTTGGGTTCCGGTGCCAGCCGGTTGTTGATGTAGCGCACACACTATGTTGCGTTGCACACGCTACGCAATGGGCTTCATTGACACCGTGACTTGATCGTTATCGAAGCGTGCACCCAAGGGCGCAACATCACCCCAGGAACCCGAATCACCCCAGGGAAATAGGCTATAGAGCTGCAAGAATGACACCATGATAAGCAACGCGCACGACGGCCTGCACCCACTCGGCGATAGGCCAAATTGTCTACACCAATCTGTAGTATATACACTACTTCATGCGTATAGTGGGACGCACCAACCCCGCCGCAGGAGCCACGATGACCGCCGAGATCCTCACCCCCGCCGACGCCCGCTGGTTCCTCACCGGCTCCGGCCTCACCGACGAGCAGGCCGCCTACGCCGTCGCGCACATGAGCGACTACGGCACCCCGCTCACCTCGACCAACCTCAGGAACTGGGCGTACACGGCCCTCTGAACCGAGCCGGCCGCACCGAAAGGTGCGGCCATCACCACTGATCACGAAGGGCATTCGTCATGACCACCACTCCGCACCCGCTGTTCGAGATCGAACGCACCATCGCGGTCGGTCCCGGCCATTCGATGGTCATCCGCCGGCACCACTCCCCCGAGGACGCACCTGCGGGTGTGGTCGGGCGCCTGGTGTGCAGCAACTGCATGCACGCCTGGGACGGGCCCGTCCACGAAGCCTGCTGAATCAGCTAGATCGTGGGCCGGTCGCAGTCACAGCGCCGTGACGAGGCCAGTGTCGTCCTCCAGCGAACCGGCCCACCCACTCCCTGAACGACGAAAGGTACTGCTATGCAGCTCATTTACACCGCGACCTGGGATGTCGAACCCGACGACGCCGGCGCCGAACTCAACATTTACGGGTACACCGCGGGCGTCTACCTCACGTTCAGTGGATTGTTCACGTGGTGGGCGGCGGTTGTGATCGACGGCGACGAAGAGTTGGACCGCGGCAAGGTCGATTCCCTCGCTGCCGGCCAGGCTGCGGCGGAAGCCGCGATCATGGCGGACCACGCCGCACGATACGGCTCGAAGGTGGAGGCTTGATCCGTGACTGAGATAAGGACTCTCGGCTGGTTGACTGTTGGCGCGAAGGTCGCTTACGTCAGCGCGCGGGTTGGTGGCGAGGGTGCCACTGAGGCGACGGTCGAGAAGATCGGCAAACGCGACGTATTCGTGAAGGTCAACGGGCGCAGCGAGAAGTTCAACATCAATCACACGCGAGCGCGTGGGTCGAATACGTGGCTGTACCGCTCGGGCTCTTCGACCTGGGATCGTGGCGTCGAACTCGCGCCGCTCGATGATCCCGCGGTGCAGAAGATGCAGGCGCGAGAAGCGCTCTCGGACGCTGTGCATCTCGTTCGAACCCGCACTGTGGTGTTCGTGCGTCAGCGAGACGTTGCGAGCGCGGTCGAACTGCGGGAAGCGGTCGACACGTTCATTGCGCTCCAGGAATCGCAGTGAAGCACGTCTCGCTGGTGCAGTCGTGCAGCGCCAGCGAGGAAGACGAGCCTGTGCGTGTGCTGTCGTCGAAGGCCGCGGCGAAGGCGTGGGTGAAGTGGCAGGACCCCTCAGTCGCGTTCCGATACGAGGACGCCGAGTTGGTAGTCGCCGGCACGCGGGGCAAGGACTGGGTTCGGCGGTATGTCGTGCAGCGTGTCCCGTTCGGAGATGACGATGGCGAGCACTCCCCCACCTGAGCGACCGGACCTCGCGGCCTGGCGTCGCAGGCAGGCTCTCCGCGATTCGAATGCGGCGCAACCTATTCCGTCGGGCAAGCGGTATCGGCGAACCACGAAACACGAGAAGGAACGAAGCAAGAGAGATGGGCAAGGATGAAGCCCCGCGCCGGCGGACCAAGCCCTCCGCGACTCATCCTGAAATCCGCGTGACCGCTCGCTGCTCAGGACGTACGTTGTTGCTGGAAAGGACAACATGGAGAACATCGATCTGAGCGTTCTACCCAAAGGTCAGCTCGCCTGGCGCGCTTTCGTCGAAGCGACCGGCAGCGTAGATGACAGTGCCGAGAGGTACTTCCTAGAGCTGAAGTCCGACGTTGACCTCAACTCCAAGGCCGGCCGAGCCAAGGTTGCAAAGTTCATCCTCGGCGCACTCAACAGGATGCCTGATCACTCGGCGCGCCGGTTTGAGGGCTACGCCTTGATGGTCTTAGGAGTGGCCTGCGGCGCGGTCGAGGGCATTCCGCCCTTCGAAGCACTCGAACTTGACCGGGATGTTCAGAATTTTGCAGGTGCAACGGTGCGCGCACTGTGGGACTTTCACGCCGTGCCAGTTGCAGGCGGCAAGAGCGTTGTGATCATTCAGGTGTCTCCACCTCAATGGGGAGATCGCCCCCTTGTCTGCAGAGCAGATGGCGATGGCCTAGTTGCGGGCAATGTATATGTTCGAGCGGATGGCAATACGCGGAAAGCAACTGCAGCAGAGCTGGATCAGCTTCATGATCGCATGGCCGCTGGCACCTCTGCCACGCCGTACGTTCGGATAACGGGGAGCGCCTATCGGCTGGGAGCTGAACGCGACAACGTGCAGAAAGCCTTCGAGGCAAAGATCCAGGCGACGCGCGACGAACTTCTTGCGAGCGTCAACTCGCCAGGACTTCGGCATGTTCTCGACTATGGTGGCCGTGACACACGTGGGGTTGACGGATTCCGGCGCGAAGTTGACATTTGGGCTGAAGAGTCACGGCAGGCGCTCGGTGGCGTCCTGGGCCTCCTAGCCGTATCAAGGCCAGCGTTGAGTATCGTCGTCGGAGTATCGGAGCCGCGTGGCGTGTTGACGAACGTCGAGGTTGATATTCATCTGGACGATGATGTTCATGTACGTGAACATATACCCTGGGATAACTACGAACTTGCAAGGCGTCTCCCTAAGCCCCCGGACGACTACGGCTCAATTCGTCGTTTGACTGCACGGGAATTACTCGGGGACAGTCACTTTGCGCCCGCAGCGCAGCCAAACCTGGTCGACGCATCTGGCGTCGTGAGTTGGACTGAACAATCGCCGCACACACTGTCTGTCAAGTTCTCTGATGTCCGCCCGACCAAACCGCGACAGAGTGTCGATGACGAGTTCGTTCTGCTCATTCCGGGTACTTCGAAGGCAACCGAGGTCCGCGGACGCTGGAGCTTAACCGCAGTCGGCCATAGTCGGGTCTACGAAGGCGATCTCTCAGTACCAATCACCACGATCGACTTGACCGACGCAGCAAGGGATGCCCTCGGCATAGCTGGAGTCTGACACCAATCGAGCCCCGGACCGCGTGCGTCGGTTCCGGGGCTCGGTTTGGTCGGTCATGCGGATCGCATCAGCATGTGTGACGAACGCACGCTACCAACACACACCGACACGCGTGGGCTCCTGCTAGTGCGCGAGCTGCCACACGAGATTGCCTCGCAGGCGCCCGTTCTGGGTCTTCGCGCACACGATCTCACGGTTTTGACTGTCGAGCCACAGTTCGCCTTCGCCACGGCAGTCGTCGCCGGGGTCGACGTTGAAGTGCGGGTCGACGGGGATCTTCTCGTTGACCGGCCACCACACGTATGCATCGGTGCCCATTACCTGGACGCAGTACAGGGTGCGGCCGTTGGTGTCTTGGGCGGTTGTGCGTGTAGGTCCGTTGCCGATCTCGCAGTACTGGCCGATGTTCTTGATCGGCCGGCTGGGGGCGGATGGGGCTTGGTCTCCTCCGCTTCCGGTGGGCAATGCCGCGGCGACAGGAGCGCCGAGCAGGAGCGCCAGTACTGCCAGAGCAGCGATACGAGGTGTGTGAGTCATGCTGGCCCAATCTGTCCACCCGCACGGGCTGTTAGCGATGCAGGCAAAATCGGCACGCTATGTCACCCCGGTTGGCGCGGAGGAGTCGTAGCTTCACGGCAGCAACTCTTCCCGCATCAGGGTAGAGAGACGATGGTAGGCGGGTGTAGTTGCGAACCGCTCACCACGCCGCGCAGCTGCTGCCTTGTCGTCCACCGCGCTCATGAACTCGTCGGCGGCCTGAAGCACTTTCTCGCCGCTGATAAGCCGCAATACATCCACCGCCTCACGCCACTCCAGGTCCGTGTCTGGCCACTCTCTATCCGCCGCAAGAGCGGAGAGTTCTGGCGTCTGTATGCTGCCATGCTCGTTCACCTCGTTACGTAGCAGAACGAGTTGGTGGTTGAGTCGGGTCCATATGGCCCAGAAGCGCGCGTAGGCCTCACGACGTTCGGTTCGAAGCAGCTTTACCTGCTCTTGATGAAACTGTCGAGTTGCGTGCTCTGCTTGCCACCGATGATTCAAGATCGCGACGACGATCCCTGCGGCAGCAGTGAGGGTTACACCGCCCAGCGCTCCCGCCAGCCCCAACCAGGCCACACTATCGGTGCTCATGCCGTCCAATTGTGCCCGTTTACTCTGTCCTACACCATGATTCAGGAAACAGCTGACTTGGCACCGAATCATGTGCGGCGCCCAAGCATGTCTGGGTCACCGCCGGCTTGGACTTCCCACCACAGCAGGAGCCTGATCCAGGCAACGTCGAGCTGCACGGTGATGTCGTCGGGGTCGTAGCCATCTGCTGCAGGTGCCAGCGGCGGTCAGCGTCCATACGGGATTAGACGTCGATCGATCAGCGATGGTTCCGCCCGCGGTTGGCCTGAAGCAGCCAGCATTACCGCCCGCGCTGGCGCAGCATCCTCCAGCCCTTCTCGCAGAGTTGAAATGCAGCCAGGTAGGGCTCAGCCAATTCCTCGGCGGACCCGCCAAATATAGCGGTCGCCAACCCGCTGTTGTCGTCCCCACCAGCTATCCTGATCGTTCCAGCTCTACCGTAAAGGGGCCAGAAAAAGCCATGAGCAACGCCCGACCCTGAGCGCCAGGACAACACAGCCGCTTTGACCAGCTGGTCGCGATCATCCCTATCCGCGAACGCTTCTCGGGTTGCATCTCTGATCATCGACGTGTTGCGGAACCGGCCGGTTTCGTTCAGTGCGGCGCGCTTGGCCTCCATCTCGCCGATCCGCGTATTCAGATGCGCGAGTGCGAGATTGAGGTTTTCGTCCCCACAAACCCCGACATAGTCCCGTAGGTCCTCCAGGTACACGCGGTGGTTCGCCTGCACGTCGGTGATCAAGAGGTGGTGACGGCGAAGTCGTTCTTGCCGTTGATCCGGCGCGAGCAGCCAGACTGCCTGGGCAGCACCAACCAACGCGGTGCGACAAAGCGTCAGGTGTGCCAATGGGAATAGCTGGCCAGGCCCGTTCTCGGGGTCTAGGTGAGCTCGAATTGCCTGCAGGTGTTCCTGCGCTACCAACAGACCCTGGTGGGCAAGCTGCGAAAGCGGATGCGGCGGCCAGTCCTCGTCGTCGCCCCGGAGCTGGCTACCTGAACCTGGTTCGAACGGCGCTTTGGCTGCCCTCCACCTGTCGAGCTGGCTGAAGGTTTTGCGGATGAGACGCTCATGTTCAACATCACTGGGCACGTCGTGATGCTATTCCGCATCGAACCGCTACCGCACCGCAATTTGTACAAGCCCAAACCGCCCAGGCACCCCACCCCAAACATCAGCGCTCGATCCATACACATCGGGAAACCGGCCGGGTGTCACGACGATGCTGGCCGCGCCCATCCGGTTACGATCTCCGCTCGTGCCCGATGACGAGAAGCTATGCCAGATCTGTGGGACCGCGCCTGTGGGTGAGGGGCGGACGATGATGTGCGACCCATGCTTCACCCGCATCGACGACACCGCCCGCAACAACCCTTATGGGTGGATGGACGCGCGCGGAGAGGTGTAGCCGGTACCGGTTCGCTGGTTGATGCTGGCCGCGGGTACCTATGCTGAATCGCACCAGTTCCGCGCGCCGATGTCGAGGAGGATCATCAGGTGGCCACTCTCGATGTCGGTCCTGGCCCGTACACGGTGGACGATCTGCACGCTGGCCCTGAGGACGGTCGCGGGTTCGAGCTGTGGAATGGCTGGCTGATTGAGAAGTCGTCATCGTCTGCTCGCCACAATCGAGTGAGCCGTGGGCTACGGCAGCTGTTCACTGAGTCGGCACTGTGGGCTGGTGTCGATGTGTTTGTGGATGGCGGCGAGTACGAGTTCGAGCTGCCCGGTGGCATTCGAAAGCCTGACGTTTTCATCCTCGACCGGGCAGCCGAGCGCGAAGGGGTTGAGGCGGACGACGCCACCTTCGCCCCGTCAGGGCTGATGCTCGTCGCCGAGGTCGTGTCCGCGCGCAGTGGCAGCGAGTTGCATGATCGCGTGATCAAGCGTGACGAGTATGCCGCGGCAGGCATCCCACACTACTGGATCGTCGACTTCCAGCCTGAATTGCGGATCGAGGCGCTTGAGCTTGATAGCGGCGTGTACCGTCGCAGCGGGATCGGTACTGGCGGTGAGCTTCTCACCATCTACCGGCCATTCGACATCGCGGTGACACCCAACGCGCTGATGGAACTCGGCGCCTAACACAACCGCTGGAGCCGCGGATAACACGCTCAGACGATCGGCACGTTGAACCGGTTACATTTCCACTTCACGCGAATGGTCCTCCAGTGGCCTTCAGGCTCGCGCAGGAACCAGAACCAGTTCCGGGACCGATGCCAAACCCACCGTTGAAGCTCCTCGTCGACGACGTTCTGTCGGATTGCCATCTCACGTGGGCGCAATCGTACGGCGTCGGTCCAGACGACTCCCACGAACGGCCGAGGGGCCGCCACTTGATCTTCCCTATTGAACACAAAGCGGGGATCTGGGTAGTTGATGACCACCACCAAGGGTTCGCTGTCGCAGGTCATCTTGGCAGCTTCCGGCAGATCTTCGACGACGACGTTATCAAACGACCAAACGCGAGCCTTGACTTCATAGACAGCAACCGGTCCCATTGGCCGAATCAGCACCCTTAGGTGCTCTCGCCCGTCGGCAGGGCCATCAACCGGCACGACCTGTATTCGCCATCCATCGCGAGCGGTTTCCAGATGCTTGAGGAACAGCTGCCTTGCACCGAACGCCGTGCCGATCAGGGCAAGTGGCGATATTCCCAAAGCTAGCAGCCACGACATAGCCCGAGACTAGATGGACTGCGGGGAGGTCGGAACCATGTCACCGTGGTCCGGCGCGTCCGCTCACCCTGTCGACGCGTAATGGTCCCTGGTGCACACCTTCCCAGTGGACGCGAAGGTCTTCGGGGCCAATGGTGGCCGGCCCCACGCCGACGACTGGGTGTGTGGTGTCGGGTCGGAGTCGGGTCGGGCTGGTCGCATGCCCCGAGTTGCCGGTTCTGGCCGCGGATGAACCAGTTGACCCATGTGGCGGCGGGATGGGGCAGGTGGTGGTGCAGAAGTGGATGCCGCAGGTTTGTTCGTAGACGTCGACGCGGTCGGGGTTGCGGGTCATGGGGTTTCGTCTCCTTCTTCCCACCACCAGCGAAGACCCGGTATCCGGTGCCACCAGCGGCGCGGCGGTTCGGGCGCGGTCACGCTACGGATTCGGTCGAGTTCCTCGGCTAGACCGCTGGCGATTTCTTCGAGGTCGACGACTTCTAAATAGCCCTCTGATCGGCGATGCTTCGTCACGCGATACTTCGGGAGCGGGTTAGCTTTCAGCCACGCGGCCAGGTCGTCTTTGTCCTGAAATGCTGCAACGAGTAGCGCGTCTAGGCCCTCCAACCTTTCAACGAAGTAGCTGTAAGGCTCCATCAGTTCTCCTGCGCTTCGAGTCGGATGCCGTAGTTCGCGGCGCGTTTGCAGCCGATCCAGGTGCCGGCGATGACCCCACAATCGATGGTCGCGTGTTGCGACGATGGCGAGCATTTCGGTCATGAACATCGGGTACTGGACACCGGTTGCGGTGTCCTCGGCGACGAATCGTGCTGCGGATCGGCCGCGTTCGGTGCCGATGATGCGCAGGCACGCGTTGAACGGCACGTTCAGGCGCCATTCACTCCGAGCGTTCGCGCAGCTCGCCATGTGACCGGTGGGTGAGCGTGCTGTACAAGATCTCGGTGAGGGCTTGTCGAGTCATGCTGCCCGCTGCGCGATGCTGGACCCACGCCGCCTGCTGGTAGCCGCATCACATGTGCGGCAACGCCGCTGGTGGGTTCGGCCTCTAACTATGTGGCGGGTGTTCGCCTCGTCGTAGGGATGCCCGTTGGCGCAGAATCGCTTGTTTGCGTTGTGGTTTCGCCCGTGCGCAACGATGTCGAAGTTGTTCTCCGATGACGAGCCGTAGGCCAAATTAGTGCAAGCCGGGTTTCCTGGGTTGCCATCCAGGTGACGAACCTCGAAGCCAGCAGGCGGCTCACCCAGAAACGCTAGGGCGACGAGTTGATGCACGTTCTTGGTTTGCTGGCAGATGCGCACCTGAAGGTAGCCGGTTCGCACATTCGGGCTGCGCTTCAAGATCCGGCCGGGCAGATACCGCTGACTGCCGCAGGCGCCGTACACATGCCGCGGGTTCGACCGCACCTGACCAAGGTCGGACACCTCGTAGTGCGGGATGCCCAGGACGGCCCGCCAAACTTCGCTCGATGCAAGCTCCCTCACTCCACTATTCTCGAGGCGGTGTCAAGCTGGGATTTCAGTCGATTTTGCCCATGAGTGTGGGCGAAGCAGCTTCCTTCGTTGTATCCACCGTCGAGAGTGCTCACGATGCCTCGGCGGGAGCCTTCTTGGCAGTCGAGGCCTGCACAAGATTGGTTCCATTTGCGGCATTTCGACCGTATTTTCCTGCACGGGACCAGCTTTCACGAACACGGTCTACGCTCGTGATGTGAGCGCGCCCGAGATGGTCTTGCAGTACATCGAAGCCCTGAAATGGCCTGTCGTCACTGGCGGCATCATCTTCTGGCTACGCAACCCGCTCGGCGGCTTGGTGGCCCGCATGCAAGGCGGCCGGGTCGAGGCTCCGGGCGGATTTGCGCTTGAAGTCACCGCCGAGATCGCAGGCCAGGCGGCACAGACAGCACAGGAGATCAGTGCTGCAGACGAACGACGCACGGCCGACGAGGAACCGGCCGAGACAGACGACAGTCCGGGCTCGGACCCTGCACTAGCGGCCGCATTGCGGCTTTCCCCAGCAGAGCGCAACACAGTTGATGCGGGTGTAGTGGATCTTTTTGGGGCAATTCGTTCACCTGCACGCACAGGCAATGCTGTTGAAGACCTGATGAGTTTTTGGGCTGAGTTCCAGCTGTGCTTGGCAACGATTGTAGATCCGCTAGACACCGCGCCGACCGTTCGCCAAGGAAGGTACCGAATTCGCCTGTGGCCAGGAACTGACAAGTGGTATGAGGATACCCTCAGGCAACTGATTGAGCTATACACGTCGATCCGAAGCCATCCAGAGCAAACCACCAACTACGCGACGACGCGTTTCCGCAACGGAGTGGGCGAGTGGTCGCACCTATACGGCAGATTCGTAGTGCGCCAGCTAGGAGCCGCTGCCGAGGCAGAATCCACCTAGACATCCCAGCGGCAGGAATCCGCTCAGGCTGCCGCCTTCCATGCCCGCGGGTCGCAGCCGTTGTCACAGGGCACACACCCGGTGTGCGCAGCAGCCCCGCACTGACGGCAATGCACTGTCCGGCAGCGCCCTTCACCGTCTTGTCGGCAGCAGAAGTCGCCGGCTCGACGAAAACTGTTGTTCTACAAGGCTCGTCGACCAAAGAGGGGTCGAGTGGGTAGATGCGGACGGCCAGGATCTCGACGGTGCCGATCTGAGTGCGATCGCTCATCACCGCCCACGCTGTTAGCTGCAGTTCGTCTTGCGGGACTTGCGTGCGACGCGGTGCGATGTGACGCGATCTTGCCCGCCGACACGTTACCGCTATACATGTGCCTGGACTGCAAGCCGTGAAGGACAACACCCGCCCACGGCATGCCGTACGGGTCGAACAATTGTCGCGAAGCGACAGCTTCTACTGCAAACCGGCGAAAAGCGGTGTTGCCGGAGGACGGGCTACACGCCCGAAGCATCTGCTTACGGCGCTCGAAGTTGCAGTCAACCCATCAGTTGACAGCCGCCTTGAAGTGCAGCCCCTTAAATCTGTTAGACCGCTTCTCCTGCCGGAGGCGCGGCACCACCTTGAGCGAGTGCGGTAGCGGGGGGCTGCGCTGCCACTGGAGTCTTCTCGCGTTGGCCCATCCCCCTTGTGATAAAGGCAGTCACTATGGCGACGGCTGCTACGGTGAGTACTACTGCCCCCTCGGCAGGGGCCCCGTGATCCACGAAGTATTTCGCTGTGGCCGCTAGTATCCAGAGAGCACCCAGAGCACTTAGTGTGCCCACGAACTTCAGCCCGACCTCAGTCCAAGCAATCCGTTGATCATGCAGCCGCGCTGCCTTTATTTCCGTGAGAATCGTGTCTGCAGTGCCAGGCTTTACACCTTCCCAAGCCTTGGCATTCTCGACCGTTGCAGGGTCTGCCCAGTATGACTTCGGGGCGACAGCATTACCCTCAGGCTGCGGGGTGCTCATGACTCGTCTCCATGCCGGGTTCGATCCGCTTGGCTCGGCGGTGGACCTAGCCGGGCGTAAGCGTCAGACAGTGCCTTCGAAACCCGTTCCGACGCGGGCGCGTGCGTAGGCCGGGGCGCCGGCACAATTACAAAAGCGTTCATCAAGCCCTCATAGAATGCAGACAGCGCTAGGCGGCGCGTACCCGGTTTAGCGACGGACACAACCTCGGAAGCCAGCTTTTCAGTGTCAGCCGTCGCAGATTGCCGACTGAATACATCATTCCAGTTCGCCTTATTTCGCGACCTTCGAGTGTTTTGCCGCGCCCAGTGCGGAATGTCAGTGCCGACCAAGACATGCCCAGATATCGAAATCAATGCTATTGCGAGTGCTATCCAGCGAGCGGCATCACTATCCCCGATAACATACGAGAATATTAAAAACCCCGCCACGCCAACACCGGAAATAATAACCATGACTCGGCCAAAGAAGTAGTTCGTCTGGCTTGATGCTTCACCAAGTTGAATACCGCGACTGCTTGCCGGGTGTTCGCTTCGATCAGACCGAGAGTCGCTGGGTTCAGGGCCGGAGGCGCCGCTACTTGGATCGCGCGGTGTTGTACCCACTGCGGGCCCCCTGAATTGATGATCTGCTGACTACGCGAGGAAATCTGACCCAAGGGTAGTGCTTCGTCGGCTGGTTCGCAGTATTTCGCCCTTAACGCTGTCATTCGCATTGGCCATGTCCGTCGGCACATTCAGAAAACGACCGGTCTGCACTTTTGACATATCCTGAGCTGATGGCCGTGCCGGCTCCGATGCTCGCAACCGCGGGACAGCCACCCGATCATGCTGGGTGGGCTGTCGAGATGAAGTGGGACGGCGCCCGAGCCATCGTCATTGTCCGCGGCGGTCACCCGCGCTTGTACAGCCGGAACCAGCGAGACTTCACCGGCAGCTATCCCGAACTCGTCCACGCCCTGGCTGAGCAGTGCCGCGGTCACGACATGATCGTTGATGGTGAGATTGTCGCCCAGGATGAGGCTGGTGCGCCGTCGTTCAGCAGGCTTCAGAGGCGCCTGCATGTCGCGAATCCGAGCAACGAACTGATGCGCACGGTACCGGTGCAGTTGTTCCTGTTCGATGTCCTCGCGGTCGGCGACGAACCGACCACGACGCTCTCGTACCTGAATCGCCGCGAGCTGCTCGACGGGCTCAAGCTCGACACTCCCCCGCTCGTGACTCCTCCGTTCTGGCGTGACGTGCCGGCCGCGGACCTGCTGGAGGTGAGCGTGCAGCACGGCCTGGAGGGGATCGTGTCGAAGCGACTCGACTCCCAGTACACGTCGGGCCGGTCGAGGGCGTGGTTGAAAACTGTTCTGCGGCAACAACTCGACCTGGTGGTAGTCGGCTGGCTGCCGGGGAGTGGAAGCGCTTCCGGAACATTCGGTGCGCTGATCGTCGCCGGCCGTGACAAGGACGGCGCGCTCCGGTACGCGGGTGCGGTCGGCACTGGGTTCACGGCCGCGGCTCGACGATCGTTGCGGTTCCATTTGGACGAACTCGCGATCGCCGACGCGCCGCTAGGTACAGCGATGCCGAGAGATGTTGCTTCCCAGGCGCGTTGGGTGACACCGCGGCTCGTCGGCACCGTCGAGTTCAGGGAGTTCACCGGCGGAAGTCTGCGACATCCGAGCTGGCGAGGTCTACGCACAGATAAGAGCGCTGAAGAGACAGACGGCATGCTGTAGTTGGGTCTACGCTTCGCAGGATGTCAGACAGCTACGTTGCTTTGGCGGCGGTCATCGTTTCAGGCGTAACGTCCGTGGCCACCACCTGGAACTTTTGGTATACCCAGCATCGCACCGACAAGCGCGAGATGTGGAAGTGGAAGCGAGAAGAGCTACAGAAGCTCACGGCCAAGTTCATGGCGACGTCGGCTCAACGACAAAGCGGACTGATGGAACACTTGGGTCGGCTTGAGACAGGTGGCTCGTTTAGGGAGGGTCAGACGAGCAGCGCTCAATTGGCGGAAGAGATGCTGCTGACACTGACTCAAATCGAACTTGTCGATGAAGCCACAGCAGTTGCCGCGCGGGCGGTATACCAGTTACATCGCGATGCTGAAGATCGCTACTACCCGACAGGGGGCGACCTCTACAAGGAGATCTCAGACATCACGGTAGACCCAGGCGAACTCTCTGCCAAGCATGCCGCATTGGTCGAGGCCTTCAAGCAATCGGTAGCGTCTCAGAAGCCACGGAGACTTCCTGGACAACGTAGCATCCCTGAGTAGGCGAGAGTTCCCCCGAAGCTTCAACCTGGTGACCGGCGGGGCATGGGCACTACTGAGAGACCCCGCCGGTCCGAACAGTGACATCCACAGAGACGGAGCAGCCTCCAACTGTAGCTCCAGTGTTGCGCCTACTCGGACGAATCGCCCTTCCCGCTGGAGCTTTGGCCGAAGAAGAAGCCGAGGATCAACAGGAAGGCGCTCGCTACCAGCTCGGGAACCTCGGTGTGGGTGAACATCGCAACGAGCAACGCGCCGCCGATAACGATCAGCAGGAGCCCGCCGATCAGCACCGCGGCCGGCTCGCGTTCCAGAAGCGACCTTCGCATCGCCCATTTGCGTTCGGCCAACTCAACCTTTTGCATCTCACTGAAGAACTTGGAGTCTTGAGTCTCGCGTTCGGCAGCGGCCTCGTCGTAGCGTTTGGTGATCGCCTCAACCTTGCCCGGTAAGGCTTCCACCGCATCTGGGCTGCCCTCAGCCGCCTGCACCGCTTCCAGAATCTCGCCGTGTTCCCGCTTGCGCTGCCTATTTGCGAGCATTTGGGCGATTTGGGAACGATGGAACAACAAGTGGGGAACCGCCCATCCACCTGGCAACAGCCGTCCATCGACGTTAAAGTTATAGTCGTTGCCCAAGTGCGCTTGTCGAACCAGTGAATCAATTCGATCCAACGCTCGAGCCAAAGTCTCCGGATCTGAGTTCGCGAAGTCGGTGTCGATTCCCTCACTCCGCAACAGAAGCTCGACACCAGCCCTAGTAGATCGTGGAGTGCCAGGCTGCGCTGTCGCACCGCTCCAATCATCACGCTTGCCCTTGAAGTCCGACTCAGTCTCCTCCAACCGACGCTCCCTCCCTCAGTTCAACATCGTCGTCCGCGCAATATAGCCCGATCAGGTTGCCGTCGCAGAGAAGTCATCAGTATGGATCCAGGACGCGCCAGCAGATCCTGATAGGCCGATACCGCGCTGTCGCGGAGCTCCTCATTCTCGATCACCTTCAACTGCTCGTTCCGCGTCAACCCGACCTCGAACGAGGTCACCCACCCAGCTGGCCACCACATCATCCACTGAGTGAACTCCGCAGCCAGCCGGGGCCGACTCGACCGCGAACTGAGCATCCCGCCGGTCGCCGATCACGACCAACCCGCCCGGCCAACGATCCAACGCCACCCCGCGAAGTGTGTCGCGACAGTGGATCGCGTCAGCATCGACTTAGCATGTGGACATGCGGGAATGGATACTTCCAGAAGACCTGGACGACGAAACGCGCCGCCTCGTATTGCGAACCGGCAAAGAGCTGATGGCAACCGTCAGCGACAAGAACATGGGAATTCCCGTGTGGCAGTTCCCCGCCCGAGCATTCGAGATCTCACTTCAGTCCTTTGAGGCCAACATAGCACCAATGTCCGCCGAGATGTGCTTGGAACTGTTGGCACACAGCCCAATTCGAATTCGCCTCGGCGACGGCACCGAGACAACGACCTCTGTCGCAGAATGGGCCACCGGCACTGGGCAGAGCATCCTCGAAACTATCGCCGATTTCGAAGTCGCTCATGAGACCTCACACCTCCACTGGGACGAAACCGACGGTGCACACGTTTTCAAACCTTCCATCTCACGAAGTGAGCCTGCTCGGTAGTGGGCTCCCGTTTGCACCCACTACCGACCGACCCATCGTGCTCAGTCAGCGGCGTCCAGTCACGCCGCCGACTCGTTCGCAGATACATCCGCAGCATGAATCGCGGCCTTCAATCGCGACCCGATCCACGCACCAACCGCCGGCGGCACCGCATTGCCAAAACCGTCCAGCTGGTCACGCGCCGCTCCCCCACACGATGAACTCGCCCTCATGTCCAGGGAAGGTGGTGTCGAACCCGCAACCACGGCCGACCTCGTGCGGGCCGAGCATCCGGAAATGGCAGTCCTCCAACGGCAAATCCGCCAGCGCAGCAACCCACTCGGCAGTCAGCAAACCGGGAATCTGCTCGGACGTGACTGTCGGCATCGGCTCAGAACCGACTGCGGACAGCGTGTTCTTGCGGTACGGCACAACACCGGCCATCAACCCGAGCGTCTCGGAGCCGGCCTGCGTCGGCAACGGCTCCCCCACCCCGCGCGGGGCACCCTGATAGTTGTTGACCGCAGCGAACAGCATTGCCAGCTCGTGCGTCGAGGTGACCGTGTCCGTCGGCTGGCTGAAGTGCTTGCCGTCTCCGTTGTGTCGGTGCGCCGCGAACACCGCACCCGTCGACAGCAGCCCGGTCTCCTGCTGGCTGGTCTGGGTCGACATCGGCTGCCACGGATGCCGCTCTGAACCATGAGCGCCCTTCGCTGGCATGAGGATCGCCGGGAACTCTGCGAACCGTCGACGGCAGCGCTCGATTCGCTCCATCGTGCTCGGCCGCAACGGCTTCAGTCGATCACCGATCCGAGTGCCGAGCTTGCTCAGATCCAGAGCCCGAACCGATGGCGCCATCGGAGGAATCTACCGGTGCCCGCGGTGCCGGCGGGAAGTGAGTGGTATTGCGTGCCGTACCGGACCGTGCCGCTCGGCGGAATGCCAGTCTTCCACGACCACACGGCCTCCACGTCATCGTCACACCGCACACACCGAGACAGCGGACGATGCTCCAGATCCGGAGCTGGCAAGTGCCGCAACCAGAACGCGATATAGATCCGATCCCGACTTTGCGGCACATCGAAGAACTGCGAGTTCAGATACAGGACCTTGTGCTCGTACCCCTCGATACCGAACTGGGACAGCCACCACCGGTACGTCGACCCATCGGCAACCTTCGCCCGACCAGGAATCGCCGTCCCCCACGAGGTCAACTCGGTTGTGCACTCGATCAGGATCATCCGCGGATGATGCTTGCGGGCGTAGTGCAAAACGCAATTCGCTGTCGCGCGATCGCGTTCCGAACGGGTCACGCGCTCATCGAAATCGGGGTCTTCCAGATCGAACAGGCTCAGCCCCTGCTCGTACGCCTTCTTCGTATTGGCGATCGTGTGATTAGTGCACGTAACACCCGCCACGAGCAGATCGGCAGCAGGAAGATCGCGTGCCGAATGATAGTCGGCCGCATCAGGATTGATGAGATCAGCGATCCAATGCTCCGCATGAGGATGATTCGCCTCATGCACTTCGACCTTGTACGCGTTGTGGTTCGCGGCCATGATCGTCGTGAAGCCGGCCATCTCGATGCCGCGGGTGAGCCCGCCGAAGCCGCTGAACAAGTCCACGGCGATCAGTTCGTCGTGCCGGAACCGACGCACACGAGTCGCCGGCCGGTGAGTGGCAGTACGACCAGACTCAGGACGCTTACCCACGATCCGCCCCCAACTGCTCCATCAGCCACGCCAGCTTCCCGCGCGCCTCATCCACCGACTCGTGCACCAGCATCGAATCGATTTCCGCGAGCACCTCGACCACAGCACTACGAGATCCCGCGGCAAGCTCGCTCGAACCGATCAGATCCCGCACCTCACCGATCCGTGCGATCACCAACTGCATCACCTTGTCGCGTCCACGCCGGCGCTCGGCGAAGTGCTGCTTCGCTTCCAGGTACGAGGCCGGCGTCGGGCCGCCGTCGGGGCGATCAGGATGCGACTTGAGCGCAGAGTTGTCGTGCGCGTTCTGCGCGTTGAGCGAGTCACGGATCTCGATCAACGCCCGCAGCCAGCGGACGCGGTTCTCGTTGCGCCGCAACACTTCGTAGAACGGGCCGGCGGCGTAGCGGTCTCGGAGGTCGGCGTTCACCATCGCTTCGAAAGTGGGCGGTTCCGCGCCCTGCCCGTCTGCGTTCCGGGATGCCGGTTTGGGTACCGATGCCCGGTTGTTGCCTGAAAGTCGCCCAGCGGCTTTAGCAGACGGCAAAACGGGCATGCGCCGATTGGATTCACCCGCGCTGAATACGGGGCGAGTCGGACGAAACTGCGTCGATCGTTGTTGGGAATCATTTTCATTAATGCCGTTCATACGATCCTCCGTCGCTTTCCGTGCTGTGGTGCGCTGTGGACTGGACGCCCGAGAAGCCGGGTGATGTGGGGTCCGGCGGTTTGCTCTCCGTCACGGTTGACGCAGAACTCGCCAGCCGCGGCGTTGCAGTCGCCGCAGGGCTCGTTGAGGGAGCCGGTGACGTTGTAGGCACCCATTCGCGCTCGACGCATCGGAGCTTGTGTCGTTGTGCGAGTGCCGATTTCGGATGCGAGCTTCAGGATCTCGTCGGGGGTTGCCGCCCACGGGTTGACCTTGTGGTGGATGTTGACGGCTTCACAGGCGACGTCGAGGTCGAGTTCGTGGAGTCGTGCGTGCCAGCGGGTGATGAGGTCGGCATCGATCTCACGCTGGTCGTATTCGGCGACGTAATGCAGGAGCTGGCTGGTTTCGGCGCGGTTCATGCGATGTCCTCGCGAACGGCTGCGAGCGTGTACAGGTCGGCGACGCGGATCGCCTTGATGAGTTCGCGCCGGCGGTCGAGATGGTCGAGTGCGGCTTGTTTGCGGGCGGTGAACGTGGCCTTGAATTCGGCCATCTGCACGTCGGTGAGGGGTCGGTGCGCGGCGTGCGTCCGAGTGCGACCGCGTGAGCGATGGCACGGGAGAGCTGGTGTGCGCGTTGCGGGGTGAGGCTCATGTCCTGGAGCACATGGTTGGCGAGTTCCATCTCGTCGATGCGCTCTTTCGGCAGGGCGGCGAGGACGTCACGGCGGGCTGCGTGTGCGTGCCTCAGGATCAGGTCCGGTGTGGGTCGGAACTGTTCGACGGCTTCGGCACGGGCTTCGGCTCTGGCCGCGGCGGTGGTGGTGTGGTGTGCGCGTGCGTGGTTGACGCCGTCGAGAAGCTCTTCGGTCGAGAGGCCGGAGGCTTCGAAGTGGCCGGCCCAGGCCGCGACGGCTTCGGTGCCGACTTTCGGGAACCACAGATCGAAGGCCTGGAGGTTGTCCAGGACTGCGCGGGTGGCGTCGAGGTAGTAGCTGGTGGTCATGCGGTAGCCGTCCAGTCTTGAGCCTCGAGTTCGAGGGGTTGTGCGTCGACGATCTGGACCAGGGGCGGCTGGGTGGATACGGCGTTGCGGCGGCGAAGTTCGTCGAAGATGGCGTCTTGTTCGAGCGCTTTGCGGTCGGAGGCGGCGAGTTTGGGACGGGCGTAGTCGGCGCTACCCGAGATCGCGGTGGGGCGGGGCTTGGCGCGGCCGAGCCAGGTGTGGAATGCCGCGGACCAGTCGACCTGGGTGCGGCCGTTCGCGAGTGCGTGGTTGCGGAATTGGTCAGCTTCGTGTTCGAGGTCGAGGTTCATCGTGCGTGCTTTGAGGTGGTGGGTGTCGGTGGGTTGCCAGTCGTCCGGGATGGGTGTGGGGCGGCGTCGGCGTTCGGTGGGTACGGGTGTGTCCTCGCGTGCGCGCTCGCGCGTGAGAGAGCCTTTTGGTTGCAGGTCTGAGGTCTGCTGTCTGCTGTATGCAGGTAGGAAGTGGACCGATCGGCATTACCGTTCCGATTACCAATCGGATTGGTAATCGCGACCGGTTCGGCATCACCGATCTGAGTACCAATCTCGTTGGTGATGTCGTTGCTGATCTGGTTGGTGTAGCCGACCTGTTCGAGGTCCGGCCGGCCCATCAGCCGAGTGATCTGTTCACGGGAGATGGCGGAGCTGAACGACGAGTAGTCGGGGTGCTCGACATGGTCGCGCTTGACCTCGGTCACGACTGCCGCGCGGAGGGCGCGGGAGGCGACGGCGCCGTATGCCTTGACGACCGAGACGCCCATTTTCGGATTGCGAAGCAACTCGTCGCTTCGAATCAGCGCCCGCACGAGGGCTTCCTCGGTGTCGAGGTCGAACAGCACGAACCGCGCGTGTTCGAGTTCGGCTGCCGCGGAGTTGATCTGCTCCGGCGTCCACTGCGAGGCGCGGACTCGCAGGCGTGCGGGGCGCCAGTCGACTCGTCCGCAGTAGGACAGGCCCGGGTCGGTGGCGAGGACGAAGTACAGGTGCTGTGCCGGCGGGGTGAGGTTGAGGAAGTCGTCGTCTTCCCAGATCGACAGTTGGAAGCGAGCGTATTCGCGTGGCATCAGCGATCCTCTCCGTCGTGGGCGGACTGGATTTCGAGTTCTGCCAGCGCGTAGTTGCGGAGTTGTGCCATCGCCTCGAAGGCCCAGTCGAGGTCGTGGAGTGCGCCTTCGGCGAAGGCGGCGATCGCGGCCTTGCACGTGTAGCGTCCACAGAACCGGCTGTCGGGGAGGCAGCATTCACATTCGGGAAGGACGCGCCCGGTGGCTGCGTGCCAGTCTTCCGAGGAGATCCACCAACGGCTTTCGACGGACCTGCGCTCGGAATCGGCGAGGTTGGACGGCGAGGGTGCTGCGGGCTCGACAGGCGCCGACAGGAGTTGAGTGGCTCGTTCTTGCGCCTGTGCGAGGCGTTTCCAGCAGCAACCGCAGAAGTACTTCCAGAGAGCGTTATCGTCTCGCGGCCCGTTGGCGTTCATGGCGACGTCGATCAACTCGTCGAGGTCGGTGAATGTCAGTCCCGCGGACAGGAACTGGCGGACGGAGCTGGCGAAGTCGCCAGGAAGTCCGAATGGGTGCTTCTCTCCTGATCGATCAGTCCACGTCCACTGCTCCCACAGGGCACGGAATTGGTCGGCGGTCTTCTTGGAGTCGGCGAACTGCTGTGCCCGTTCGTTGGCTGCCTGCTGCAGCGCAGCCGCCCAGCGGACTGCATCGGCCGAGACGTCAACGACGATCGCGGAGTCGGGTGCGATGGAGGTTTTGCCGCTGTTGCAGTCAGCGCAGGCGGTGACGAGGTTGGTGGGGTCATCCCGCCCGCCCAGTGCGGTCGGGACGACATGGTCAACGGTGAGGTTCACTTCGGGTGCGGCTGCTCCGCAGTACCGACACCGGTGGTCGTCGCGCCGGAGGATTTCGAAGCGCAAACGTCGAGATACCGACATTCAAGTCTCTCTTGTCGTTGTCGATGAGGATGTTCAGGCCGCGTCGCGCGCGTGCTTGCGCCGACGTCGCAGGGGTGCGTGCTGCGCGGTGTCGAGGCTGACGTTTAGTGCGGTCGCGACCTGCTTTCCGCTCCAACTGTTTTCGACCGCGTGATCGAGTACGGCGTTGCGTTCTGCTGGCTCGATCCGTCCGCGGTGCTCACCGCGCAGAATTCGCGCTACCAGCACGTGGTCAACCCCGCCGCGGCCTTGTGCCCCTGAGTCAGGGGGCGCGTCCGGGTGATCGATGTCGACGCCTTCCCATTGCAGTGGGGTCGCGAGGCCTCGCCCTCGGGCGCGCTTCTCGCCGTATCGGCTGGGGCCTGGTGTGCCTGAGAGAGATTCGTACAGGTCGCGGACCATCGCCCATGTCTCGTAGAGGACCCAGCGTCGGACGGTGTATTGGCTGAACTGGCCCCCGGTTACACCTACGTGGTTGCCGAGGTCGCTGAGGGTCCACCCGATCGCGAGGAGCGCTTGGATGCGTCTGCGGGTGCCGATGTTGGGCATTTTCATGCCCGATTGCGCGGGGTGGGGTACATGGGTGACGCTCATAATTCGCGCCGCGCATTGGATGGTGACCGTCTGGTGGATTCGGTGACGGATCTTCCAAACCGATTTCTGGTCCAGTCCGGCGACTGCAGCGATTGCGAAGTCGCTGAAGCCCCAGCGGTGGAGAGTGTCGGGTTCGTCGATCGGTACGAACATCGGGATGCCCCGGGCTGCACGGACCTTGGCGACTTTGGCAGCCTTGTAACGGCCGAGCCGCGGGATGGTAGACCGCCGTCTGCCTACGGTGGCTTGCCGCCATGGTGCACGCGGGTAAGCGGGTGCAACGGGCTGTCGTGTCGTGTCGTCGGTTGTCACTGCGCACCGCCGACCAGCGCTTCGTTGACTTTGCTCCAGGACATGCCGAGCCGGCGCGAGATCTGGTTCTTGGTCCAGCCGTGCTTCTTGTGCAGCGCGCGGGCGTAGACGGGTTTGTCGCGGGCGACGATCGCGACCGTGTCGTTGTGGACGAGGCGGTGAAGCATGACCTCGTCGGTCTCGGTCTCGGGCTGCGGGACGATCAGATGGAGTTGCTCGAGTTCGACTGCGAGGAGCCGGGTTTCGAGGACGGGGTGGATGAGTTGTGCGGTTCCGTCGTGGATGCGCAATAAGGTCGCGGAGGCCCATTGCAGGTGTTGTGCGAGCTTGTTGAAGGACACCTTCTCGGTCGCGATGATCGCTCGCAGGTGTTCGCGCGCGGGGCCGACTGGTTTGTAACCGGCGGCGATCTTGGTGCGGGCTGTAGGCGACAACTCTGCTGTGCTCATGCGGCTTCGGCTTTCGGTGAGTAGATAGGCCACGTGGTGGAGACGTCGCTGAACGGCTCACCTTTTCGGCGGAGGTAGTCGATGAAGCTGTAGGCGCGTTCGCGGTACCAGGAGGCTTGGGAATCCATGAGCTGGTCGGCGGTCAGCCCGGCGATGGCGGGGTACACGCGCGGCAGGCGCCACGCCAGGCGGGCCGCGGCGACAGCATCGCCTTCGGCGTCATGGGCGTTGTCGAGGCACGTGGATGTTGACCGGCTGCTCGACGGAACCTGCCGAGACGCTCTCGATGGTTACGGTGCGCGGGCCGGCGATCAGATCATCGGCTTGGATTTGATCGGATTTCGGCGCGAGCGTGTCTTCGATGTTCACAGCACCATGTCCATTTCCGGGAGAACTCGATCGGTCATCGGCAGGCCCTCGACGGCGGCGTTGTATCGCCGGATCATGTCGATGGCAGTGGTTTCGAAGGTTTCGACAGCGGCGAGGAGGGCGTCGAACCAGCGCTGGTCCGGGTACACGCGCGTGACCCACAGCGCCATGCCGCCTGAGAAGCTGATGTAGTCGATCCACTGGCGTCCGGTCACCAGCAGTCCGCATTGCAGCTGTGCCATGACTTCGGCTGGTGGTCGACCTGACAGGACGTGTTCGACGTGGATTTTCGGGCGCCGTGACTTGACTTCGATCAATCCGTCGGCGCCGACGAGTCCGTCTGGGGAGTAACCGATTTGGACGCCACCGTATTCGCGGACCATGAACCCGACTTCTTGGACGGGCGCGTAGTGCTCGCTGTATGTGTCGCGGGCGCGGGGCTCGTCCTCGATGCCCCGCATCATGTCGTCGCTCATGAACGTCGGGTCGGTCCAGCCGGTGATGCGTTCGGCGACGAGCAGTGCGGTGAGGCCGCGGCTGGTGTCGTTGTTGGCGGTCGCGAACACGGTGTCGTCGGCGTTGTTTCGGGCGACGTCGGCGCGCTCGGAGTGCAGGGTCTTGATCGCCGTGCCTGCGGTGACCTTGCTGCGGCACGGCAGGTTGGCGCCGGCGCCGCATGCGGGGCAGCCGTATTCGATTGCGGTCAGCGAACGGGTCGTGATCAGGTTGCCGATGGCGGAGGCGGTGACGATGCCGCGGCGCGCCGCATGCCATTCGTCTGCGCCCTGGAGCAGGTCCAGGTAGACGGTGAGGCGGGAATCGGCCCAGTCAGAGCCGCCGTGGAGGGTGGATGGAAGTCGTTGGCACAGAGCACGGCTTCTCACAGGAGGCTCCAGTCCAGCAGCCATGCGACGGTGCCGAGGAGGGCTCCGAATCCGATGATGCTGAGTTCGGCGGCGATGGCGTAGGCGAGTCCGCGGAATGCGTTGTCGCGGTGTGGATGTTCGGGTTGTGCGGTGGGTGCAGTAGCATCGGGTATGGGCATGCCACGGTTCCTTTCGCTTGGGTTTGGTCGTGGCTGCTCGGCCCGTCTTCCATGCCAGTGGAGGGCGGGCGTCTCTCGTTTTCCAGCAGGCCAGAGAGCTAGGTGGAGAGTGAGGCAGCGCGAGTGCTTGTAGTGCGTACGAGTTGTTGTAGTGTGTACACTACACACTACGCCTGCGAGTGATGACTACGCAACCTTGTCGAGACCGAATCCGCAGGAAAGCGTCACAAAGACGGACAGAGCCGTCACGACCTGCATGAAGGCGCAAGTGAGGCGCGGCGGCGCGCCCGGAGCGCCCACTAGACAGTGTGTTATCCATGCGTCACCCGATAGGCTTAGGCCACCAGAGAGCTAGGCCTTGAACCAGGGCCGGGCCGAACACGAAAGGGTGTCCGGTGACGCCGACTAGTACCAAAGCCGAAGCCGCGCAGGAGTGGGGTCGCTATATAGCCCTGCTCATGGAGCTTCACAAAATGAGCAACGCCCAGCTCGCGGAAGCGCTGGGCGTTGCCAGGTCCACCCCTGGCCTGTGGCTCAAGGACGGCGCGACGAGCATCCCGGATCGGGACTCGATTCGCAACGTCGCGAAGGTCTTCAATCGGCCGATCTCAGAAGTTCTCACTCGGGCCGGCTATGCCACCGAGGAGGAATTGCGTTACAGCGCACCGCCGGTCGATGCGGGCAAGCTGACCAATGCACAGCTCCTGGCCGAACTGAGCAGCCGACTCCCCGACGATCCAGTCGATGCTCCCCAGGATGCCGATCCCGCCGACGCTCCCCCGAAAGTCGTGAAAGCGAGGCGGGTGGCAACCGGCCGTCGCTGACGGTTCAGCAGTCGACACCGCGGAAAGGCGTGGTCTGCGGACTCGTGCTCAGCTCGCGATCCCTGACGTGCACGTCGTTGTAGTGTGCGCGAAACTGGCGGTCCTGCCAGCCGGCGAAGGTCCGGGCGGTACGTATCGCCCAGATCGTGCGAGCCAGGGGGTCGCCGACGCTCGCCCGAATGTGCAGGGCGTGCTCGTAGAAGGTGCCGTGGTGTCGGCTCACGCCGCGCCACCAGCCTTCGGGGTGGCGCCCGTGGGGGCGTTTTTCCCAGGCTGCCCAGCCTGCTCCGCGAAGGGCATTTTCTTCGTAGTCTTCGAGGTCTTCGTAGGGGAAGAGCTGGATTGCGCCGTCGACTGCCCATACGACGACGCGACCAATTTCCTTCCACAGCCCGGTCTTGTCCGGCCAGTAACAGGCCGTACCTCGTGGTGGGAGCATGGTGATCCCGAGTGCGTGCAGGTCCTGCACGTGGGCTTCATCGCCTGCAATGCCGCTGAAGTAGACATCGCAGTAGTCGGGTTTCGCCATCCTTTTCCCCTTTATGGACATGTGTGATCGCGGCACCGCCCCGGGCTCACTCAGGAGGGTGTCATCACTGGTTTGTGGGGCAGGATCTCCGGTAGGCCGGCAATGAGCCCCGATAGCTGGCCGTTGTTTGCCCTGCAGGCCGGCCGATGTCACCCCGTTCGCCGCGCACAGTCGGCTGCGTCGCGCAGCAACCCGCTCGCGCGTCTCAAGAGGCACGAATCGGGAGGCGCCAGACCCTCCCCGAGCTGCACGGACACATCCGTATCGACCCGCAATACGGAGCGACTTGGCCCCTCGACAGAAGCCGGAGCAACAACCCGACCATCCGATGCACGCGGCATGCCCGAATGTCGCAGCGACGTTCAGGCACACTCCCGCATCGGTCAGCGGGTCACGAATGTTGCACCCCATTCTCGAAGGCTGGAGCCGGCGCCCCGGATGCACTAGCAATCGGATAGCTCAGCGTTTCCGCGCAATCCTCTAAAATCTTCTGAGGGTACGGGGTGCGAATGCTTCCAGATGGTTCACAAAGGAAGCAATCGGCAGGCAATCACAGGCGTGGATTCACACATCGCACCGAATCGTTATCCACGTCCGGGCGGTTCCGAAAATGGCTCGATAGAACGAAGGAAGCGGGTGCGTATGCGCAATGTGCGTATACGCAAATAACGGCACCGGGTGCACTATTGCCCGCGCGAACCTCTCGGAGCAACGACCCTACAACCCCGGCGACCAGCCCATCGTGCACACATCAATGTAGTTTATACGCTACAGTGAGTGCGTGCAGCTCCGCGACGCACCGGGAGACCGGGTGCATGCCCTCAAGTGAGCCAGATGCCAATCCAGCGGTCTGACAGCAGGAGAAACGATGAACCATCGCCAAGTCGCCCCAGGCGCAGTCTGGCTGACGCGAGCACAGCTCGCCGCACGAACAGGCTTCTCGGAGAAGACACTTCGCAACTGGGCTTCGACCACACCACGAATCGGGCCGCCCTTCAGCCGGTTCGGTGGACGGGTTCGCTACCGGCTCGTCGACGTCATCGCGTGGGAAGGCGGCCGGCTGACGAGCCCGCAACAGGTGGCGTGAGACATGAACGAACCAGGCGAGCTGCCGGACAAGGACGACCTGATACCTGTCCGAAACCCGAAGGGTGGCTGGATGCTCGATCGCGTCCGCCACCGCGCGCTGACAGGCGAGGAAGTACGCACGTCCGCGAAGGGCCGCACGAAGAAGTAGTGCGTCGACGAGTGGATGCGCCGCTTCGAGATCAACATCCGCAAGAACACCAAACGCAAGCGCACCAGCCGTCGCGTCCAGTTCTCCCCCACCGATTCGATGAGTCTGGTCTTCGCTGAGCTCGACAAGCAGTGGAAGGCGCGTGTCGAGGCTGGCACCATGTCGCGGGACTCCTACGACAACAACTATCGGATGATCTATGAGTCCACGAACAGGGTGCGGCACAACCCGAATCCGGACGCGTTCAAGCTCGAAACCGAGATGGGGAACCTGTCGATCGCCGAGTCCGCCGACGTCGCCGATATCACCGACTATCTCGACGAGGTAGCCGAGTCGGCGCCGACGCGAGCCGAGAAACACTATCAGCTGCTCTGCCAGGCGTACCGGCTCGCGATCCAGGGCCGCGGTATCACCGCGGCGAACAATCCGATGCCGCACGTTCCGCGGCCCACCCTCAGAGCCACGGTTCCGCGGCCGATGGACAAGCCGGCGCAGTGTGCGATGTTCGAGCAGATCCTCAGGACGCCGGCGAACACTTCCTATTTGCCGATTCTGTACCTGCTGCTTCTGGGCACGGGAGTTCGCCCTGGCGAGGCGTTGGCGGTCAGGTGGTCCGATCTCAGCGTTCACACCCTTGATGACGAGTCGACCAGGACCGTGCTGTATGTAGCGGCCACGGTGTGCTGGCATCCGGGTGTCGAGCCGTACCGGCACGAGGATCGCAAGTCCGGCAATCCCTATCGGGTCGCGTTGCCCGCGTGGTTGGCCACGGAGTTGGAGGCGGAGAAGCGCCGAGTGAAGCCTGCGTCGTTGGATCTGCCGATCGTTCAAGGCTCGAAGGCGTGGGTGAGTGTGCCGACGGCGCGGCAGTTGGCGTTCCGGGTGCGCCGGGGTGGGCCAGTGCCGGGGTTCCGGTTGTCGGATCTGCGGGACACGGTCGCGACCCATGTGGCGGTGGTGACCGAGGACGATGAGCGGGTGAGTGCGCAGTTGGGGCGCACCGAGGGCAAACTGTCGATGGCGCAGCGACACTACATCGATCATGGTCGCAAGCGGATGACGGTGGTGGATAACGCGGATGAGCTGGAGGCGTTGAATCCGCAGATTCCGGGAGAGAGTTGGGAATCGAGCGGAGATTAGTCCGGTTTCAGAGGCGCTATAGGGCTCTGACCTGCGCGTGTTTTCGCAGGTTAGCGTATCGACAATCCGATACGCATAGCCGGGACATTACTCACCATGCGATTCCCGGTTCACATCGGCCGGGGCTGCCGGAGTCGGGGCCGATGTCGCGAACCGGTACCGTGAGCGGCGACAACGTGCGTGTCTCGCGCGCGAAACACCCGCCATCCCAAGGGAGGTCATTCCTCATGACGCAGGACGCCACGCAGGCCGGCACCGGCTTCGGTGATTCGACATTGCAGGCCTACCTGGAGGACTTGGCCGCGAAGGTGCCCGCACCCGGCGGCGGCGCGGTCGCTGCGCTGCACGCCGCCCAGGGCGCCGCCCTGGTGGCCATGGTCGCGCGCTACACCACCCGCGCCAAGGACGCCGACAACCGCCCGGTCGTCGACCGCATCATCGCCGCCGCCGACACCGCCCGCGAACGCGCGCTCGCATTGGCCGACGCGGACGCCGCCGCCTTCACCGCGGTCGGAAACGCCTACAAGCTGGCGAAGGAGTCCGAGGCGGACAAGGCCAGCCGCGCCGAGGCCATCACCGCCGCGCTGCTCGAGGCCGCACGCGTCCCGGCCGCGGTGGTCGCCGCTGCTGACGAGGTCGTCTCCCTGGCCACCGAGCTGCTGCCGATCGGCAACCCCAACGTGGTCACCGACATCGGCGCGGCCGCCGACGCCGCCCGCGCCGCCGCGGCCAGCTCCCAGCTGAACATCGCGATCAACGTGGCCTCCCTGGACGGGGTCGCGGGCGCCGAGTTCGCGCCGGTGCTGAAGCAGATCGACGAGGTCATCGCCCGCGCTGACGCCCTGCACAACGACGTGGTCGCGGCCATCACGGGCTGAGGATCGCGCGCCGTCACCGAGAGCCCCGTCCCGACCCGGACGGGGCTCTCGCGCGTTCGGGACAGGCCCGCGAATTTCACCGGCGCCGTCACCTCGGCCGACGCGAGGTCGCCGGCTCTCGCGACGATCCGGGCTGTGCGCGACCACGACTCTCGCACGGCCGCAGAGGCCGAGCACGGGCGGGCACTGTCACGGGCACGGCCGGGGCACGGCAGGAACGACACACGGGTCGGATTCCGGGGCAGGCCCGACCGCAGCGGCTACCCGATCGAAGCGGCCGGGGATCCCGGCGCCGAGCGCGGCAGTGGCGTTGACACGGTGTGAATTCCGTGTGGCGCACGCGGGTCGCCACGCCGGGCGCGGGTGGGCGGGAAATCGGCACATTCGTCCCAATACCCCTCGTCAGAGTGGGGAATCACTACTAGAGCAGCGGGTTTTCGTCCATCGTCCACGCCGATGCGTAGGTCACGAAGCGGGAACGTTTCCGTACGGCGAGGGCGAATCGGTCATAGGCTGAGCGTCCAGGACCACACCCCTGTGCGAAGGGATGGAACCATGCGGAACGCGATTCGTCTCATGTTCGTCGCAACCGTAGTGGCGGCGGCCGCCGCGTTCGGGTCCGGAGCCGCAGGGGCAGTGCTGATATCGGCACCCGATCTCCCGGCGGTGCAGGCGATTACGCCGGGGCCCGGTCAGACAGTGGGAATTGCCGCACCCGTGAACGTGCGGTTCGCCGAACCCGTG
This sequence comes from Nocardia sp. NPDC055321, assembly GCF_053645575.1. Classification (NCBI taxonomy): domain Bacteria; kingdom Bacillati; phylum Actinomycetota; class Actinomycetes; order Mycobacteriales; family Nocardiaceae; genus Nocardia; species Nocardia sp. NPDC055321. The sequence continues at coordinate 73,533 of NZ_JBSHMS010000019.1, read as the reverse complement.
AAAGATCGCGCCCGCGCCGAGCGGGCAGTGAACATTCGCGCCGGCACCACCTTGGCGGGCAACTTCTCCTGGGTAGACGACCGACAGCTGCAATGGACGTCGGCCGGATACCTGCCCACCTCATCGCCGATCACGGTGTCGGTGGGGCGCCTGCACACCCAATTCGAAACCAACGGCGGCGTGAGCGCCGATGCCGACATGTCGGCGCACACCTTCACCGTCTTCATCGGCGGCGTCCCGGTGCGCACCATGCCCGCCTCCATGGGCAAACCCGGCTGGGAGACCCCGGTCGGCACGTTCCCGGTGCTCGAGCGCTTCCGCTCGGTGACCTTCGACTCGCGCACCATCGGCATTCCGCTCAATTCCGCTGAGGGGTACCTGATCGAGGGCGAGTTCGCCGAAAGGCTCACCTGGGGTGGTGTTTTCGTCCACTCCGCGCCCTGGTCGGTGGATTCACAGGGCTACGCCAACGTGAGCCACGGCTGTATCAACCTGGCGCCCGGTGACGCCGAGTGGTTCTACAACAACGTCGGTATCGGCGATCCGGTGACCGTGCACTGGTAAGGGGCGCACTCCGGAAGACACAGCGACGGTGCGGGATTCGCGAGAATCCCGCACCGTTCGGCGTGTACGGGCGGAGTGCCCGTCGTCGACCTGGGGCCGCCGGGCACGAGACTCAGGCGTTCGCGTTCTCCGCCGCCTGCACCACGTGGCGCATGAGCAGCGCGGTGGTGACCGGGCCGACACCGCCCGGAACCGGGCTCAGCGCACCGGCTTTGCCGAGCACCGACTCCGCGTTCACATCACCGGTGATGTTGCCGTTCTCGTCCTCGTTGGTGCCCACGTCGATGACCGTCGCGCCCGCGCGCACGTGATCGGCGGTGATCAGGCCCGCGCGGCCGACCGCGGCGACCACGATGTCGGCGGCCGAGGTGATGGCGGGCAGGTCGCGGGTGCGCGAGTGGGCGACGGTGACCGTCGCGTTCTCGGCCAGCAGCAGCTGGGCGAGCGGCTTGCCGACCACGTTCGAGCGGCCGACGACCGCGACATGCGTTCCCTCCAGGGCGATTCCGTGGAACTTGGCCAGTTCCACCACGGCCTCGGAGGTGGCGGGCGGGAAGCCGGGCAGGCCGGAGGCGAGCAGGCCGAGCGAGAGCGGGCTGACCCCGTCCACATCCTTGGCCGCGGCGATGGACAGGCTCACATCGTCCAGGCCGACGCCCTTGGGCAGCGGGGTCTGCAGCATGATCGCGTCCACCGTGGCGTCGGCGGAGAGTTCGGCGAGCTTGGCGCGAATTTCCTCGCCCGTGGCCTCGACACCGAGATCCACGTTCTCGCAGACGATTCCGTTGCGTTCGGCGGCGCGGTTGAGCGACTTCACGTACCAGGCGCTGGCCGGATCGTCATTGGCGATCACCAGGGCCAGGCGCGGAGCGGATCCGGTCGCGGCGCGCGCGGCGGCGCGCTGTTTGGTGTCGGCGTTGATGGCGGCGGCGAGTTCCTTGCCGATGAGCGAAGTCGTGTCCACGGAACAACACCTTAACCCGCCCGCCGACACGGGCCGCACGCGCCTTTGGGCGACTCGAGTTGATTTCCGCGCGCCTGCGCGCGTTGCCGGTAACAGGTCCGCTCAAACCTGCAATTTCTCTATGGCAAATCCCCGACAACGGCCCGCGCCAGCCGTATCGTGTCCCAATCGGAACCGAGCCACTATTCAGCAAAGGTACGAACCGCTCGGAAAGCATGCGTGACCGTCTCTCGGAAAGGTCGACAGCAGTGCAGATCGCCAGGCGTATCCCCACCCTGCTCGTAGCGGCGGCCGCCGCCCTGACCCTGTTCGCACCCGGCACCGCGTACGCGGACCCGGGGCACCTCTACAACTCGGCACAGGACAACTTCCTCGACGGTGACGACGCCGCGGGTCTGGCGGATCTGCGGCAGTTGCTCGCCGAATCCCCCGATGACGCGCACGCGCTGTCGCTGCAGGCCATCTGGTCGGACTACGCCGGGGATCTGATCACCCGCGAAGTCGCGCTGAACCGGCTGACCGCCATCGACCCGGAGCTGGCCGGGCGGACCCGCCACGTCTTCCACGCGATCGGCTCGGCCGTGGGCACGCTGCCCAATCCGATTCCGGCCATCGCCGGACCGGGCACCGGCATCGCGGTGCTGGGCTACGGGCTGCTGCCGGACGGCAGCATGCGCCCGGAACTGGTGAACCGCATGCAGGCCGCGTGGTTGCAGGCCATCGCCTCGCCGATGTCGCCGATCCTGGTGACCGGCGGCAACCCGCAGAACGGGATCACCGAGGCCGCCGCCATGGAGGGCTGGCTGATCGGGCGCGGCATTCCGGCGAGCCGGATCCTGACCGATCACCGGGCGGGCTCGACCGTGCAGAACGCGCTCTACGGTGCGGCGATGCTGCGTGAGGCGGGCGCGACCAGCGCCATCGTGGTGACCTCCCCCAACCACATTCGCCGCGCGGTGGCCGATTTCATCGTCGCCGGGATCCCGGTCGTCGGCGCGACCACCTCGCTCGAGCAGCTGGTCTCCCAGCTGCCCCCGCCCGCGCGCAGCAGCCAGCGCGGAATCTACCTCGATGTCACCCGGACGATGCGCCTGCCCTCCGAGCGCTGAGTCTTCGTTCCGCCCGCCGGGCCCGCGTCGATTCGACGCGGGCCCGGCGTCGATAATGGCCCGGTGACCGCGCCCGACCTCGACACCCTGGTCCACCGCCTGCGCGCGGCCGGATGCGTCTTCGCCGAAGACGAGGCCGCCCTCCTGCTGGAAGCGGCGACCGACCCCGCCCACCTGGAAACCCTTGTCGCCCAACGCGTAGCGGGCTCACCCCTCGAACATCTGCTCGGCTGGACCGAGTTCCGCGGCCTGCGCGTAGCGGTCGGCCCCGAGGTGTTCGTGCCTCGGCAGCGCACGGCGTTCCTGGTGGAGGAAGCGGTGGCGTTGGCTCGGGAACTGGTCGAGAAATGGAGCCGGGAGACTCCCTCCGAACCCGCACGGCCCACCCTGCAGGATTGGGTGGACATGCAGATCGAGATGGGCCGACCCGCCGACGAGATCGTGCGGGACGAGGATCTGATTCCGGCATTGTGTCTGTTCGGCCGAGGCCCGCGTATCGATCCCGTCGTCGTCGATATGTGCTGCGGCAGTGGCGCGTTGGGCCTGTCGCTGGCGGTCGATCTCGCCGCGCATGGTATCCGAGCGAAGTTGACCGCTTCCGACATAGAGCCCCACGCCGTCGACTACGCCCGCCGAAATCTCGCCCCGTACGACTTCCCCGTCTACCGAGGCGACCTGTTCGAGCCCCTGCCCGCAGCCCTGGCGGGCCACATCCACATCCTCCTGGCCAACACCCCCTACGTCCCCTCCGCCGAGATCGCGACGATGCCCCCCGAGGCCCGCGACCACGAGCCCCGCGTAACCCTCGACGGCGGCCCCGACGGCCTCGACCTGCTGCGCCGCATCGCCGCGCAGGCCCCCCGCTGGCTCGCCCCCGGCGGCCACCTCCTGGTCGAGGAGTCCGAGGCCCAGGCCGAGCCCGCCGCCGCGATCATGCGCGCCGCCGGCCTGACCGCCCGCGTCGCCGAGGACGAGGAACGCGGCGCGACCGTCGTGATCGGCACCCGCCCGGCCTGATCAGCGGGCAGCGGTGAAGGGCTGCGGCTGGATCGGCCTCCGACGCGGGCGGCCAATGACCAGCTCAGGCTGCGGCACCGCCGATCCGGATCCAGAACGGCCGCCGCCGCGGCACGTTGCGAGCGGACACCGCAACTTCACTAGCCACTCGATTGCTGTTCACCACCTGCCGAGGGGAATTCGCTCCGACCGGGCAGGGTGGGCAGGAGTGGCGGGGCGGGTGGGAGAGTGGGCGGGGAGGTAGCTTGGGATGGTGGGTATTCGCGGGGTTCTCTTCGACGTCGACGACACGCTGATCGACTACTCGGCCACGGCTCGGGTGGGGATCCTGCGGCACCTGCGGGCCGAGGGTCTGCTCGAGCGGTTCGACTCCGAGGACGCGGCGGTCGCGCTGTGGCGCGAGCTCGAGGAGCAGGAGTATCCGCGATTCCTGGCCGGGGAGCTCACCTTTCACGGGCAGCAGCTGCTGCGGACCGAGCGATTCCTGGCGCGCATCGGGGCGGAGGTCGACGACCACGCGGCGTGGTTCGCGGGATACGCGGCGCGGCGCGACACCAACTGGGTGGCGTTCGCCGAGGTCGCGGCCGCGCTCACCACGCTGGGCGGGCGCAGTGCGCTCGGGGTGATCTCGAACTCCTCGCGCGCGCATCAGCTGGGCAAGCTGCGGGCCGTGGGATTGCACGGGCATTTCGGGGACGCGGTGCTGTGCTCGGCCGAATTCGGTTCGGCCAAGCCGGAATCGGCGATATTCCTGGCGGGCTGCGAGATGCTCGGGCTGCCGCCGGAGCAGGTGGCCTACGTCGGCGACCGGTACGACACCGACGGTATCGGCGCGCGGGACGCGGGCCTGCGCGCGTTCTGGCTCGACCGCACGGGCACGGGAGTTTCAGGAGACGGCATCACCGTCATCCGCTCGCTGACCGAACTGGCTGCCGCCGAGGGTTTCGGCATGCTCACCACCTGACCGTCGGTGTGCACGCGAACGCCGACGGCCCGTCCCCGGCGCTCACCGGGGACGGGCGTCGCGTCGAATCCCTACTTGCGGCCGGTGAATTCGTCCATCGAGTGGTAGACGCCGACCGTGTTGAGGTAGAAGTCGCGCACCTTGAGCGGCAGCAGGCCGGAGATCGCGCGGTTCATGCGCGAGGTCCACGGCATGACCACCAGCGCCGAGCCCTTCTTCATCTCCTCCCACGAGGTGTCCACCACGTGGTCCTGCTCCAGAATCGGGGTGAACCAGAATCCCTTGGCGCCGTCGAACATTCCCGTGTTGATGTACGTCGGGCACACCGTGGTGAACTTGACGTGTGTCTTGCCGGCCTGCTCGAGCTCGATGCGCACCGAATCCGACCAACCCAGCGCCGCCCACTTGGACGCCGCGTACACGCTCATGCGCGGATTGGACACCAGAGCCGCCGACGACGCGATGTTCAGTACGCGCGCCTCACCGGTACCCGCCACCATGGCCGGCAGGAACTCGAGCGTGATGTACATGGGGGCAAGGGAATTGATCGCCATCGTCTTGTCGATGTCGGCGCGATTCTCGGTTTCCCAGAAGTAGCTGTTGCCGCGCACGATGCCCGCGTTGTTCACCAGCACGTCGATGTCGCCGACCTCGCCGCGCACCGCCGCACCCGCCTCGGCGATGGCGTCACGGTCCGATACGTCGACCACGTAGCTGTGAATTCGACTGCCGCCCAGGGCCGTCAACTCGGCGACGGTCGCCTTGAGCGCCACCTCGTTGATGTCCCACAGCACCACATCGGCGGCCCGCTCGCGCACCGCGTGCTCGGCGAAGGACTTGCCCAGCCCCATCGCGGCGCCGGTGACCAAAACCTTCTTGCCCGCTACGTTCTTCATGCCCTGCCGCTCCCCTGTCTGAAATTCTCGCCGGATTACTTCTGCCGCAAGCTCTTCATGACACCCAGGTAGAGTGTCATGGTCTTGGCCCACAGCTGCTCGGACATACCGGGCAGCGGCGCGATCGGCAGCACGCGCTGCACCGCGATGGTCTGGGTGTCGATGTACTTGAGCAGCCCCTCGGGACCGTGCCGGCGGCCGGTGCCCGAGATGCCCAGCCCGCCCGACGGGGCGGCGATCGAGCCCCAGGCCGCGATGAAGCCCTCGTTGACGTTCACCGAACCGGCGTTGATGCGCGCGGCGACGGCGCGGCCGTGCTCGGTGTCGCGGCTCCACACGCTGGCGTTGAGCCCGTAGGGGGTGTCGTTGGCCTGGGTGACGGCGTCGTCGTCGCTGGTGACCTTGTAGATCGACACGACCGGGCCGAACGTCTCCTCGCGGTAGACGGTCATGCCCTCACGCACATCGGCGAGGATCGTGGGCTCGTAGAAGTACGGGCCCAGGTCCGGGCGGGCCTTGCCGCCGGCGAGCACGGTCGCGCCCTTGGCGACGGCGTCGTCGACGTGCGCGCTGACGGTATCGATCTGGCGCGGGAAGGTGAGCGAGCCGATCTCGTAGCCGAAGTCCAGGGCCTTACCGAGTTCGAGTTTCTTCGTGTTGGCGACGAATTCGCTGACGAATCGGTCGTACACGGCGGCGTGTACGTAGATGCGCTCGATCGACTCGCACAGCTGGCCGGCCGAGGCGAAGCAGGCGCGGACCGCGATCTTGGCGGCGGCCGAGACGTCGGCGTCGCCCAGTACCAGCAGCGGATTCTTACCGCCCAGTTCCAGGGAGTAGCCGATGAGCCGCTCGCCCGCCTGCTGGGCGATGGTGCGGCCGGTGGCGCTGGAGCCGGTGTAGTCGACGTAGTCGGCGCGGGCGATGACCTCGGGGCCGAGGGTGGCGCCGCGGCCCAGGACCGCCTGCCACAGACCCTTGGGCAGGCCGGCGCGCTCGGCGATGTCGATGGCCCAGAGCAGGGTCAGCGCGGTCTGGTTGTCGGGGCGGCCGACGACGGCGTTGCCGGCGAGCAGCGCGGGCAGCGCGTCGGAGGCGCCGAGGGCGAGCGGGTAGTTCCACGGCGAGATGACCGCGACGACGCCCTTGGGCCGGTTGCGCACCTCGACCTGGGTCAGCACCGGCATGACGCCGCGCGGCTTGCGGTGCGCCAGAATGCGTTTGCCCTCGGCGGCGTAGTAGCGGGTGTTGACCGCGACGTCGGAGACCTCGTCGAAGGCGTGCACGCGGGATTTGCCGGTCTCGGTCTGCACGATGTCCAGGATGGTGTCCTGTTCGGCCAGCACCAGATCGTGCACGCGGCGCAGCACGGCCACGCGCTCCTCGATCGGAGTCCGGGCCCACTCGGCCTGTACGCGGCGCGCGGTCGCGAACGCGGTCTCCACGTCGGCGACCGAGGACTGCGGCAGGTCGGCGATCTTGCGGCCGGTTGCCGGTGCGAAGACCTCGACCGCGGGCGCGCCGCCGGCGACGGCGTGGCCGAGCAGTCGCTGGACCAGGTCGAACGGCAGCGCATCGGCGGTGGCGAGCTGCGGGGCAGTCGTCATTGGTCGCCCTCTCTAGGCGTGTGGCGGGCGACGGCCCGCTATTTTCTGAACACCAATGTTAGGTGAACACTAGTGTTAGATTAATAGCTGTGACGCACCCCATGTCAAGCCTCGCGCCGATCACGCGCCCCTCCGGTACGGGTCCGCGACCGTGACCGCCGCCTCGCCCACCCGGCGCGGCCGCCCGCCGCAGACCGAGGAGCAGGCCGACCAGGTCCGCGCCCGGATCATCCTGGCCACCGCGGAGGTCTTCGCCCAGCACGGTTCGCGCGGGCTGAGCGTGGCTCGCATCATCGAGGCCGCGGGCCTGGCCCGCCCGACCTTCTATCGCTATTTCGCCAACGCGGTGGAACCGCTGCACGCGGTGCTCACGGTCTCGAACGAGGATCTGGTCGGCGGCATCCGTTCGGCCCTGGAACGCACCGAGGTTCCGGTCGAGCTGGGCATCAACATGATCGAGGCGTATCTCTACTGGGCCGGCGGCCACGGCCCGATGCTGTCGCCCCTGTTCGCCGAGCTCTACGACCCCGGCTCCCCCGTCTCGAGCTACCGCGAGTCCGCCCTGGAAGACATCCGGGCTCTGGTCCGAGCCAAGTTCACCGACCTCGGCCGCCCGGTCCCGTCCCCCCTGGACCTGGACACCGCCCTGCACACCTGCGAGTACGTGGTCTACCGGATCTCCGCGACTGGCGAACCCTCCCCCGAGACGATCGCCGCGGCCCGCCTGACGATGATCCGCAGCGTCCTGGTGACCCTCGGCCGCCGCGAGGACGTCGAGTACGCCCTGACGATCCCCACCCTCTTCGCCGACTGAAACATAAGCCGAAATGCAGGTAATGCTTGAAGCATTACCTCTATGCTTGCAGGCATGGCCGAGAACAAGACCACGATCACAACCCGCCCCGCCACCCGTGACGAGCTACAGACATTGGCCAAGCCCAACGAGTCCCTCGACGCGGTGATCTCCCGGCTCATCAGCCATTACAAGTCGACCCAGACCCGCAATCGACTCGCGTGGGAGAACCGCATCGCACGCGATCGCACCGATACGCGCGCGGTGGCCTGGGCGGAGCGGCAGGCGGACATGCTTGTCGATCGGCTCGCACAGCGCCGGGAGGCACACGAGTGAGCGTCGGCTACGTTCTCGATGACACGGTCATTTCCGCTTACGCCCACGGTGATTCGAACGTTTCCAACCTGATCGCGGTCCTGGACAGCCGCGAAGTACGCGTCGCGGTACCGATCCTGGCCCTCGCCACCGGTTTGGTCGGGCTCTCCGAGGATCAACGCGCACAGGTCAACGGCGCGATCGACAACCTCGATTCGATTCAGGTGACAGCGCTCGCCACCACCGACGACGCCAGTGAACTCGCCGATGTCCAGGCGGCGGCGAGCGAGCCGATCGACATCTCGGCCGCGCACACCGTCGCGGTCGCGCTCTACCTCGACTGGGAGATCATCACCACCGATCGCTCCCGCTGGGCGGACGCGGAGCGCAGTCTGCCGTTCCGGATCAACATCGTCGAGTTCGCCGACGACTGACCGTCGAAACCCCGGACGGGCGTGAGTGATTCAGCTGGCGCGGTGGATGGGGTGTACGCGGGAGAGGGCGCGTTTCGCCTCGGCGAGGGAGATCATCTGATTCTCGTCGTCGAGGTCGGACACGGCGGCCTCGGCCCATTCGCGCAGGAGGGTCGAGACGCCTATCCGGCGTTCCTCGGCGAGTTGTTTGAGGCGGCCGTGCAGGGCCAGGGGGAGGCGGATCGACGTCGTGACCATGATGTCGTCGTCCGGCTGCAGGCGCGGGGGAACCCGGTCGGCCGGGACCGGGTCGTCACTGAAGACGAGGCGATCCAGGAATGCGGTCGTCTCCTCCGGGGTGTTCGGGAAGTTCTCGCTCATCACCGGCTCTCCTTCTCCCACTGTTCGAAGGCTTTCAGCTCATCGTCGTGCATTTCGCGGGCGCCGACAATCATCCACGTCCACTGGTCGGTCTGCCTGGTCACGATGATCAGCGGTCGCCCGCTCGCCGCGCGCCCCCAAATGCTGAGCACCTCGACATGTCCATCGTGCGCCGTGCGCGGCCACCGCCGCGCGGCGGCCAGGACCTGGCGTACTTCCTGGGGATCGATGCCGATCAGGTGTGCCAGCGCCCAATCAGCCCAATCAAACCCCATTCCGCCATACTACGCATGTATTACGCCAGGTGACACCGCATACCGGCGAGGGAGGCACCGCACGGACGGCCGGCAACGACGGTCGGCGGTCACGCGGGCGGCGGGCAGGCGGGTTGCTGGGGCAGATTCGACAGGCGCTGCTGTGTCCACCCGAGCAGGTCCGGAACCAGCGGCGAATCGGCGGCGACCACACCGACGTGGTCGCGGCCCGGGTAGGTGCGATAGTCCAGATTCCAGCCGTCGACACATCGTGTTGTGGCATAGAGGGATTGCACACCGGGATCGACGAGGGTGTCGGCCGCGCCCTGAGCCAGCAGAATCGGAACGGTGAGCGCACCCGCCGGAATGTTCTCGCGCAGACGGACTCCCAGCGGACCGGTCAGCGGGTCGGTGGCGAAGATCGGGCGGTCCTTCTCCAGCGACAACGCCGACAACACCGAGACGAGCACACCGGGTTCGGCGAGGCAGCGCTCGCTCATCTGCCGCACGAGGGTCCGGGCGGCCGGGTCGATGTAGGCGTCGAACCGCACGTCGGGATAGTGCGCGGTGTAGGCCGCCACCACGTAGGAGGCGAACACGCTGCCCCCGGTGATCTCGGGCAGGCGCGAGACCAGTCCGACCGCGTCACTGGCCGGAGCCAGTGCGGCGACGCCGATCACCCCGGCGTCCGGTGCGTAGCCGGGCGCGAGCAGGCCGGCCCAGAGCGCGGCGTGGCCGCCCTGCGAATGGCCCCACACCACGGTGCGGTCGGCCAGCCGAGTCTCGGTGAGCTGACGGGCCGCCCGGACCGCGTCCAGCACCGAACGGCCTTCGCCCTGCCCGATGAGGTAGGGGTGTGAGCCCTCGGTGCCGAGCCCGATGTAGTCCGTGGCGACCAGGGCCCAGCCGGATTCGATGATCTGCTCCAGCGCGGGCAGCGCGCCCGATTCGAACGGGTGCGTGGCGAGACTCGGGGCGCAGGGTCGCGCGTATCCGGTGGTGCCGTGCGCCCAGGCGATCACCGGAAACGGTTCGGCGGCTTCGCGTTCCGGTACCACCACGATGCCGCTCGACAGCGCGGGCCGCCCGGTGTCCAGGGTGGTGGTGTACAGGATGCGCCAGGCGCGAGCGGCGCCGGGAACGTCGCGAGTGAAGGGCTCGGCCCGCAGCAGTGTCCCGGCGGCCGCGGGGATTTCCGCCGGCGCGGTGTAGAAGGCATCGACCCGCGGTGTGCCCGCACGCAGGTGCGCGCTGGTGACCGCGGCCGCCACGGCGATCAGCAGCGCGGTCGCGGCGGCCACCACCCGGCCGGCCGCGCCCCAGCGCGCTCGACGCCCGGATGCCTCGGAAGTCGTTGCGCGGCCGCCGGTTACCGCCGCCCACACCATCGAGACGCCGAAGCCGACGGTCCGGATGCCGAACAGCACGGCGACGATCAGCAGCGTGACGTCGGGCCATCGCAGCGCCACGACACCCAGGACGATCTCGGCGACGCCGAGCAGCAGCGCGGTCCATCGCACCGAGGTGGCGCCGCGGCGGGCACGCAGCAGACGCAGCACACCGCCGACGACCAGGGCGATCGCGACGATCGGCGCGATCAACTCGATCGCCACGCCGCAGGCGACGAGAATCAGCACACCCAGAGCAACCCAGGCCAGGGCCAGCATCGCGTCCCAGGCCGAGTGTTCCCGGTTGCCGAGCACCTCACCGACGCCGGTGACGAGGGCGCCGCAGGCGATCAGCAGCGCCAGCACCGTCAACGACGTCAGCGGGCGCACAACAAGAATCGCGCCGACGAGCACCGCGATCACGCCCAGCAGCAGCCCCGCCCAGCGCGGCAACCCGGACAGGAAAGCGGTGATCGCCCGGGACCGACCGGCCAGACCGCCGCGCGTCATACCCGCACCCAGCACATTTCCAGCATCGGGAAATACTGGCACACACCGCCGTCGGGGCCGGGCTACCCGCGAACCGTGTCCCGCGACCCGTTCAGAGGGCGGCGAAGTGCGCGGTCAGCAAGGTGATGAAGTCCAGGATGTGCGGGCGGTCCTCGTCGGGGCGGACCCCGGCGAACCAGGGCCGGATGTCGCCGCGCGCACCCATGCGCACGGGGACGACATCCCCTCGCTGCACGAAAGGCGTTGCGACCCACGAGGGTATGACGCCCACACCCTCGCCGTTGGCGACGAGTTCGATGAGCAGTTCGGTCACCATGGGCACGATCGTCACCTCGGCCGGGCGCGCGCCGGGCGGCAGCGGCAGCGGGGCGGGATGGGGACGGGACTGGTCGTAGCTGTCGTGCAGGATCAGGGTCTCGCCGGTGAAGTCCCGTGCGGTCAGGTACTTGCGGGCCGCCCAGCGGTGATCGGACGGCACGACCACGACCATCTCGTCGTCCATCAGGTGCGTCAGGCGCACGTGGGCGGCGCTCGGGCCGAGTTTGGTGACGATGGCGACATCGATGCGCTGGGTGAGCAGCGCGTCGAGCGGATCGTCGTCGGCGATGTCGCGAATGCGAACCGAGGCGTCCGGGCGCCCGACGCGCAGCTCGCGCATGAGCGGGGTGAGCCAGGAGAACGTGGTCGCGCACTGGGTGGCCAGGCGGACGTGCCGGTCGCCGTACCGGGCGACCTGGCGCACCTCTCGTTCGGCAGCAGAGAGATCGGCCAGGATTCGAGATGCCCTCGGCAGCAAGCCTTTTCCGGCGAGGTTCGGTACCAGCCTGCGCCCGACGCGGTCGAAGAGCGCGGTGCCGAGCCGCTCCTCCATCTTGAGCAGGCGCTGACTCAGCGCGGGCTGGCTCACGAAGAGCCGATCGGCGGCCTGCGCCAGCGTGCCGCCGGTGGCCAGCGCGTCGAGCAGTTCCAGGTCGCGGACATCCAGATCCATAAGCTCAGCTTAGCGTTGGGCACAGTATTGCGTCTTGGACTTATATATCGACCGCGGGCGATCCTCGATAGCGAAGCAGGTCCAGCGGGACCGGCGAGACGAAAGAGGTCGATATGACGAGGGATTCACGTACCGCTATCGTCACCGGCGGATCGAGCGGTATCGGCTACGCGGTGGCGGCGGCCATGGTCGCGCGTGGTGACAACGTGGTGATCGGCGGCCGCGACGCGGACAAACTGCGGGCCGCGGTCGAGCGGCTGGACGGCGGCGCGCGCACCCGGGCCGTCGTGGGCGACATCGGCGATCCGGCGACCGGCCCGGCGCTGGTCGAGGCCGCGGTCGAGGCGTTCGGGTCGGTCGACATCCTGGTGAACAACGCCGGGACCTTCGGCGCCACACCGCTTCTGGACGTGCGGCTCGAGGAACTCGACGGCTTCCTCGACGGCAACCTGCGCGGCACGTATCTGGTCACCCAGGCCGTCGCCCGGCAGCTGGTCGAGCAGGGGCGCGGGGGCGCCATCGTCAACATCACCACGGTGCTGCTCTCGCACGCCCTCGGCGGGCTGCCCGCCAGTGCCGCGCTCGCGTCCAAGGGCGGGGTGCGGGCGCTGACCGTGGCGCTGTCGGCGGAGTTGGCGCCCTACGGCATTCGGGTCAACGAGGTCGCGCCGGGCATCGTGCGCACGCCGTTGCACGCGGCCAACGGGTCCGAGGATCTGGCCGCGCTCGCGGTGCTGAACCGGATCGCCGAGGCCGAGGAGATCGCGTCGTCGGTCCTGCACCTCACCGACGCCGAGTTCGCGACCGGCGTGCGCATCAATTCCGACGGCGGCTACGTCACCGCCCGTCGGTGATCACTCTCTTCTCGAAAGGAAACGACATGCCGTACGTCAATGTGAAGGTCACCCGCGAGGGCGTGACCGGCCCGCAGAAGGCCGAGATCATCCGGCGGATGACCGATGTGCTGGTGGACGTGCTCGACAAGGACCCGAACACCACCTTCGTGGTGATCGACGAGGTGGCGCTGGAGGATTGGGGTGTGGGCGGGCTGCCGGTGGCGGACTACCGCGCGGCCCGGGCGACGCAGCGCTGAGCGCCGGGCCCGCCGAACCCGCAGCGGGGAACCGACATTCGGCGCGGTCGGCACCGATTGCGAAGATCGACGACACCGATCGTCAAGGCGCTGCGAAACATACCGCCCGTTGATATGGTCGCGCCCATGTCGGCCACGCGCGATAGCAGTCCGGAGCTCGCGACGCCGGCCGACCTGGGCGTGGACGATGACGAGCGACCCGCACGGGTGCTGTCCGGGCGGGCGGCGGCGTTCGTGTCGGCGTGCGCGCTGGCGATCGCGGTGTTCGCGCTGTGGCAGGTGTTCCGCCCGCTGCCGCAGGGCAGTCAGTACTACCTGGTCATCTTCCTGGCGTGCACGCTGCCGCTGGTCTTCCTGAGCTATCGGTCGGGGTGGCGGCTGCGGGCGCTCGACCGCGAAGACGGTCCGGCGCCGCTGGATTGGGCGCTGGCGGCGCTGGCGGCGCTGGTGTGCCTGTACCCGGTGCTGCCGGTGCGGATCGGCTCGGGCGGCGGCGGGTACGACGCGTTCCTGGACCGGCAGGGTCTGCTGGATCCGGTCGATGTCGGCATGGGGGCGGTGGTGCTGCTGCTGGTGCTCGAGGCCTGCCGGCGCACGACGGGCTGGGTGCTGCCGGTGGTGTGCGCGCTGTTCCTGGCGTACGGGTATTACGGCGGGCTGCTCCCCCAGCACTGGTCCGTCGCGCATGCCGGACTGGATTTCGCGCAGATCGTGGACGCGCTCTACAACTCCGCGAGCGGTTTCTACGGCACGCCGCTGGATGTGGCGGCGAGCTACATCGTGTTGTTCACGATCTACGGCGCCGTGCTCGAATTCTCCGGTGCGGCACGCTTTTTCGTCGATTTGTCGGTCGCGGCGTTCCGGCGCTCGAACAGCGCGGCCGGGCGGACGGCGGTGACCTCGGGGTTCCTGCTGGGCACGGTGTCGGGGTCGGGCACCGCCACGGCCGTGAGCACCGGCGCGGTGACGTGGCCAATTCTCCGGCGCGCCGGGTACGCCCCGGAACAGGCGGGCGGCATGCTCGCCGCGGCGGGGGTCGGCGCGATCCTGTCCCCGCCGACGCTGGGGGTCGCGGCGTTCATCGTGGCGGAGTACCTGGAGGTTTCGTATCTCACCGTGCTGGTGTGGGCGACGATTCCGACGATCCTGTACTACCTGGGCATTCTGCTCGCGGTGGAGATCGACGCGCGGCGGTTCCACGCCCGGTCCGGTGCGGTCCCGCCGCTCACGGAGGCCCGGGTGTCGGCGTGGAAGCTGCTGGGGCGGTTCGGGTATCACTTCCTGTCGCTGATCGCGATCATGGGTTTGCTGCTGGCCGGGATCAGCGCGACGCGGGCGGTCGCCTACGCCGCCGCGCTCGCCTTCGTACTGGCGATCGCCGATCGGGCTGCGCGGCGGCGTCATTCGGGTGCGACGGTGCCGGGGACGGTGACCGATCGGGTGACTCCGGGTGGGGCCGACGCGGTGGAATCGGCGGGCCCGCCGCGCGCCAACGCCGCGGATGATTCGGCGCGCGAACCCGATCCGGCCGTGCATCACGGGACACCCGAGGCGGCGGGACACTCGACCGCTCGTGACTTCGTGATCGGCGCGCTGACGGCGCTGTCCCGCGGTATTCGCGCGGCCCTGCCCGTCGTAGCGGTGTGCGCGGCGGCGGGCGTCATCACCTCCATGACCACCAAGACCGGGTTGGGCGCGCAGCTCGCGGCGGTGCTGGTGCGGGCGGCGTCGGCGGTGTCGGACAACGCGACCGTCGTGCTGACGTGCACGGTTCTGCTGGCGGCAGTGGCGCTCGCGCTGCTCGGTCTCGCCATCCCGGTGACGGCGTCGTTCGTGATCGGCTGGGTGATCATCGGCCCGGCGCTGCTCGCGCTGGGGGTGTCGCCGCCCGCGACCGCCATGTTCGTCTTCTACTACTCGGTGCTCTCCGAGGTCACCCCGCCGACCGCGCTGGCGGCGGTGGGCGCGGCCGCGGTGACGGGCGGGCGGGCCATGGCGACGATGTGGCAGACGCTGCGCTACGCCCTGCCGGCGTTCCTGGTGCCGCTGGTGTTCGTGCTCACCGGGTCCGGTGAGCGGCTGCTGGGTCGCGGGCCGATCCTGGAGATCATCGCGACGGGTCTGATGGTCGCTGTCGGGGTGGCGGCGCTGGCCATGGCGACGGGCGGCTGGATCTTCGGCGCGGGCGCGGCGGGCAGACCGGCGCGGGCGCTGGCGGCCGCGGCGGGCGTGGTGCTGCTGTATCCGAACGTGGTCAGTCTCGGCATCGGGCTCGCGCTGCTCGCGGTGGCCTGGCTACTCACCCGTATGACCCGGCGCGACCGGGATTCCACTCCGGCGGAAGCGGTTCCGCCACAGGCAGAACTCGAGGGCACACCATGACGAGGTTCGGAACGATCGCCGTGGCGGCGGTGCTGGCGGCGGCCGCGCTCACCGGATGCGGTGGGCGCCAGGACGCGCCGCAGGCCGATACCGGGGGCGCGGTGACGTGCGAGGTCGGTCAGGACACCCGGGTCGGCATCGCGACCGGCAACGCGACCGGGGTGTACTTCGCGCTCGGAAACGCTTACGCGCAACAGATTTCCGAGGCCACGGGCGGCAAGGTCAAGGCCACCGCCGCCGAGACCGGCGCATCGGTGCAGAACATTCAGCAGCTGGTGTCGGGGAACTATCAGGTGGCGTTCTCGCTCGCGGACAGCGCCGCCGACGCGGTGCTGGGCACGGGCGGCTTCACCGACAAGCAACCGGTGCGCGCTCTTTCGCGCATCTACACCAATTACACCCAGGTGATCGTGCGCGCGGACGCCGGCATCGCGTCCGTGGCCGACATGCGCGGCAAGCGCGTGTCGACCGGGTCCCCGAAGTCCGGCACCGAGGTCATCGCCCAGCGCCTGCTGACCGCCGCCGGCCTGAATCCCGAGTCCGACGTCGCGGCCCAGCGCCTGGATCTGGCCAAGACGGTCGACGGCCTGAAGGACGGCTCGATCGACGCCATGTTCTGGTCCGGCGGCCTGCCGACCCCCGGCATCACCGACCTGTTCACGACCGCGAAGGACAAGGTCCGCTTCCTGGACATAGCGAGCCTGCTCGACCCGATGCGCAAGGTGAACCCGGTCTACGAGGCAGGCACGATCCCCGCCGCAACCTACTCCCTCCCCAACGATGTACAAACGATAGTCGTCCCGAACCTCCTGCTGGTCCGGTCCGACCTCGACGCGAACCTCGCCTGCGCCCTGACGAACGTCCTGTTCGATCGCAAACCCCAACTGGAACAGGCGAATCCGGCCGCGAAGGGTATCGACCGCTCCGCCGCCCGGAACACCGCCCCCGTCGAGCTCCACCGCGGCGCGGAGCACGCACTGAAGTAGTGATGCCGTGCGCCGATTCCTTACGGCCGGGGCTCACCACGCGCGCGGCCGCCCCGGCCGATCCGGAACTCGAGTAGGCTCACCAATCGTCCTGGTAGCTCAGTTGGACCACGACGATCCCGCTGTCCTTGATCGATACCCAGGAGCAGGCGTTGTAGCGGTCCAGAGCCCGGCCCTGCATGCGGCAGACGCCCTTCCAGGAAGCACGGGTAGTGGCGTGCCCGGATCGGCTCGGGGTGAATGTCCAGCCCGCCGTGCTCTCCAGGTGCGAGCGGACTCGATCGGCGGTCTGGTCGGGTGTCAGGTTCTCGCCGACGATGACAAAATTGCGATCGCAGCTGCTGGCCGACGACCGGGGCGTACAGCCGCCATCGATGGTCTCCTGGAGGGAAAGCCCCGCAGGAAGGGCGCCGAGGGCGTCTTCCTCCGGCACCCACGAGTATCGCCCGAACATGCCGACCACACCGGCCGACAGGAGCAGGATCGGCGCGCACAGCAGGATGTACGAGGCGTTGAGCAGCCACCCCAGCGCCATTCGCACGTGGGCCGACCGCGCAGGCGGTGGTGGCGCCCAGAAGATGTCCAGCACCGGCCCGACAACAACCACGAACATGATGGTCCCGGTCAGTACCGCCAGCGAGGTGAGCTGATACTCCCGGCCGAGCCACGCGTGCCACATGACGAGCTGCGCACCCGCCAGAACCCCCAGCACCAGCAAACCGATGATCCGCCCGCGCCAGGTCCGGGCGATCAACGCCCAGCTCACCAACGGGGCCAGCCACAGAATCGCGTAGAGCACGGTTGCGACGGTAGTGGACCCCGCGCGGCAGGATGAATGCCTGTCTGCCGCAGTCGGTTATCGGCAGTAGGAATGCATCTTCACAGAGGGGCGCGGCGCGTGGGGGCATCGAACTGTTGCGACGGTTCGATGAGATCGACACCGACGTCCGGGCCGCTCGAGGGCGGGTGCCCGGGACGTACCCGTACGCGTTCTTTCCCGAGCGACGCGGCGGCAGTGCGTTGGCGCGTTGACATCCTGACTCCCGCCGCTGAGGCTCAGGCTGGTTGCAACGGCACGTGGTGGGTCACCACGCGGTGGATCAGGCGGGCGGCGGTCCGGGACGTGCGGCTGTCGGCGTCCAGGGACGGGTTCAGTTCGGCTACGTCGAGGGCTATCAACTTCGCGGACTCGGTCACGCGGGCGCAGACGTGGTGGATCGTCTCCAGGGGGACGCCGTAGGCGGCGGGGGCGCTCACGGCGGGGGCCACCGATGCGGGGAGGACGTCTAGGTCGATCGTCAGGTAGATCAGGTCTACCGCCTCTATGAAGGCATCCAGGAAGTTGTCGACGGCGGTCAGATTCGTTGGGGTGCACGCCTCGTCGAGGAGGTAGTGGACATTGTGGGTGGCGGCCGTATCGAAGAGGGCCACCGTGTTGCTGGGTTGGCTGATGCCCAGGACGTCGTAGCGGAGCGGGGTGCCGGCGGACTCTTCGGCTTTCAGGGCCTGGAGGAACGGGGTGCCGGAGCTGGGGCGCGGGGCGGCGCGGAGGTCGAAATGGGCGTCCAGGTTCAGGATTCCGAGGCGGGGGTGGGTGTGGCGAGGGCGGGCGGCGGCCACGCCGAGATAGGTGCCGTAGGCGACCTCGTGGCCGCCGCCCAGGACCACGGGGAGGCGGCCGGAATCGATGGCGGTGGTTACCGCTCGGGCCAGGCGTGTCTGGCCCGCTTCCAGGTCGCCGTCGGTGACGGCCACGGTTCCGGCGTCCTCGATCGAGAGGGGGGCGGGCAGGGCCAGGGAGGCGAGGGCGGAGCGTAGGGCGTCGGGGCCCGCGGCTGCGCCTACGCGGCCGCCGTTGCGGCGGACGCCCTCGTCGCTGGCGAAACCGATGAGTACGCAGCCGGTTTCGGGGGCCGTCGCGTCGTAGGGGCGGACCGCGCCGTGCCAGCGCAGGTGTTCGGGGCCGTCGCCGTCGACGCGGCCGGTCCAGGGGGCGGGGGGAACATCGGTCACCATCCCCGCTTTCGCGTGGTCCCCGCGATCCGTCGCCGTCATCGGTGTCCTCCCGAGGTGATGAGTGTGCCGTCCTTGAAGACCTCGCGCACGAGCGCGACGCCGGGGCGATACGCCAGATGCAGGTAGGACGGTGCGTCCAGGGCGATGGCGTCGGCGCGCGCGCCGACCGAGAGCGTCCCGATATCGGTGCGCCGCAACGCTTTCGCTCCGCCCGCCGTGGCGGACCACACCGCTTCCTCCGGTGTCATGTGCATCTCCCGCACCGCCAGGGCGATGCAGAACGGCAGGCTGGTGGTGTAGCAGGTGCCGGGATTGCAGTCCGCGCCCAGGGCCACGGTCACGCCCGCGTCCAGCAGGGCCCGAGCGCCGGGATAGGAGTTGCGCGTACAGAAATCCGCGCCCGGCAGCAGCGTCGCCACCGTGGAACCGCCGGCGAGAGCGTCGATGTCGGCGGCGGACACGTAGGTCACGTGGTCGACCGAGGCCGCGCCCATCTCCACTGCCAGCCGCACACCCGGCCCCTGACCGAGCTGATTGCCGTGCACCCGCGGCACCAGCCCGTGCGCCACACCGGCTTTCAGCACCGCGCGGGACTGCTCCTCGTCGAACGCACCGCGCTCGCAGAACACGTCGATCCACTTCGCGTACGGGGCACAGGCTTCGACCATCTCCGCGCACACCATGGCGACGTAGTCGTCGGCCCGCCCCGCGTACTCCGGCGGCGGCACGTGGGCGGCGAGCAGGGTCACCTCGTCGGTGCACCGGCTCGCGATCCGAACCCCGCGCAGCTCGTCGCGGGTGCTCTGCCCGTACCCGGTCTTGATCTCCACCGTGGTGCTGCCCGAGCGCAGCGACTCGTTCAGCAGTCGGCGCGTATTCGCCTCCAGCGCCGCGTCATCGGCGGCCCGGGTGGCCGCGATCGTGGTGCGGATACCACCCGCGGTGTACGGCGTCCCGGTCATGCGGGCCGAGAATTCCTCGGCCCGGTCCCCCGCGAACACCAGATGTGAATGGCTCTCCACGAAGCCGGGCAGCAGCGCCCGCCCGCCCAGGTCCAGACCGTGATCGGCGGCGGGGGCGCGGGCGCTGTCCCCGACCCAGCTCACCACCCCGTCGGCGAAGACCACCGCGGCCTCGCGCCGCACCCCCAACGGCCCGGACCCGAGCACCGGATCGTTGGTGACCAGGGTGCCGATATTGCTGACGACGAACGCGCCCACGATCGAATTCCTCTCAGACCTCGGCCATTTCGGTGTCCGGCGGATAGATCATCCGATCCGGCGGGTTGGCGGTGCGCTTGGCGAGCGGGTAGTACAGGCCCGCGGTGACCACGAGGCCGACGATCCAGGAGATGTCCGCGCCGCCGAGCCACCCGGTGACCGGGCCGGTATAGAGCTTGGTCGCCAGGAACGGAATCTGGATGACGACACCGAGGATGTAGCAGCTCAGTGCGGTCACATTCCAGGCCCCGTAGCGTCCGGCGGCGTCGTAGAGCGCGGGAATGTCGATGCGTTCCTTGGAGATCAGGTAGTAGTCGATCAGGTTGATCGCGCTCCACGGCGTGAACACCATGAGCAGCGCCAGCACGAAATTCTTGAAGTTGGCCAGGAAGTCGGCGCTGGCCGCGATGGCGATGAGCGTCGCGGTGGTGGTGAAGGCCAGGATGTACAGCGTGCGCGCGGTGGTCGAGATGCGCGAGCGGGCCTCGAACGCGGTGACCGTGGTGAGCATGGACATGAAGCCGCCGTAGGCGTTCAGCACGTTGACGGTCAGCTTGCCGACCACGATCACCAGGTACATGGCCATGGCCACCAGCGCCGGTCCGGCCAGATCGCCGATGAAGCCGACCTGGTCCTTCATGAACGATCCCCCGGCCACGGCCGCGATGAGCGCGCCGAACGTCATCGACCACTGCGAACCGAGCACCGTACCCGCGAAGGTGGACCAGAAGGTGGCGCGGTCGCTGGTCGAGCGCGGCAGGTACCGGGAGTAGTCCGCGACGTACGGGCCGAACGTCATCTGCCAGCTCGCGCCCAGGGCGACGGCGAAAAGGAACGTGGGGACGGTGAAGTCGGTGACGCCCACGTGGGCGAACACGTCGTAGCCGGCGAAGAGCCGCACGGCCAAATACGTGAAGCCGATGATGCCGACAACCGTCGCGATCCGCCCGACGATGTGGATGAGCTTGTACCCGGTCACCGCGATGAACGCGGTCAGCAACCCGAAGATCACCATGCCGAGCTCGCGGCTCTCGATGTGCAGGATCTTCGAGATCGCCTGCCCGGCGAGCACCGTGCCGGTGGCCGCGAAGCCCAGGTACATCAGGATCGCCAGCAGCAGCGGTACCACCGCGCCGCGCACCCCGAACTGCGCGCGACTGGAAATCATCTGCGGCAGGCCGAGTTTGGGCCCCTGCGCCGAATGCAGCGCCATGACCGCGCCGCCGGCGATGTTGCCGATCAGCAGGCCGAGGATCGCCCACAGCGCGTCGGCGCCGAACAGCACCGCCAGCGCGCCGTCCACGATGGCGGTGATCTGCATGTTCGCGCCGAACCACAGGGTGAACTGACTGCGCGGGCTGCCGTGCCGTTCGGCGTCGGGAATGACGTCGATGGTGTGGCGTTCGGGGGTGAGTACGACTTCGGCGGGACCGTCGTGCGTCATGGTCTCGGCCTTCCTGCTCTGCGACCGCGGTGGATCAGTTCTGCTCGGACATGGGGATGCGGACGCCGCGGGCGCGGGCCGTGTCGATGGCGTGTTCGTACCCGGCGTCGGCGTGCCGGATGACGCCCGTGCCGGGATCGTTGGTGAGCACGGCCTCGATCTTGCGGGCGGCGAGTTCGGTGCCGTCGGCGATGACGACCTGCCCGGCGTGAATGGACCGGCCCATCCCGACGCCGCCGCCGTGGTGCAGCGACACCCAGGACGCGCCGGAGGCGGTATTGAGCAGCGCGTTCAGCAGCGGCCAGTCGGCGATGGCGTCCGAACCGTCGCGCATGGACTCGGTTTCGCGGTAGGGCGAGGCCACCGACCCCGAGTCCAGGTGATCGCGGCCGATCGCGACCGGCGCGGAAAGCTCACCGCTGGAGACCATCTCGTTGAATTTGAGCCCGGCCAGATGCCGTTCGCCGTAGCCGAGCCAGCAGATGCGCGCGGGCAGGCCCTCGAAGGCGACCTTCTCCCCCGCCATGGTGATCCAGCGGCGCAGGTGCGCGTTGTCCGGGAACAGTTCGAGGATGGCGCGATCGGTCGCGGCGATATCGGCCGGATCGCCCGAGAGCGCGGCCCAGCGGAACGGGCCCAGCCCCTCCTCGAACAGCGGCCGGATGTAGGCGGGCACGAAGCCGGGGAAATCGAAGGCGCGGTCGTAGCCGCCCTTGCGGGCCTCGTCGCGAATGGAGTTGCCGTAGTCGAAGACCTCGACGCCGCGATCGAGGAACCCGACCATCGCGCGCACGTGCGCGGCCATGGACAGCTGCGCCTGCTCGGTGAACCACACCGGGTCCTTCTCGGCGACGGTCTTCATGTCGGCGAAGTCGACGCCGATGGGCAGGTACGCGAGCGGGTCGTGCGCGGAGGTCTGGTCGGTGACGATGTCCAGGGGCGCTTCGCGGTCGAGCAGGGCCGGAAAGACCTCCGCCGCATTGCCTTCCACGCCGATGGACAGCGGGCGGCGGGCATCGCGGGCGGCGATCGCCAGTTCCAGCGCGTGGTCCAGGTCGTCGGCCTTGACGTCCAGGTAGCGGTGCGCGATCCGGCGGTCGATGCGGGTGACGTCGCAGTCGACGCAGATGGCCACGCCCTCGTTCATGGTGACCGCCAGCGGCTGCGCGCCGCCCATGCCGCCGAGACCCGCGGTGAGGGTGATGGTTCCGGCGAGCGAGCCGCCGAATCGCTTGCGCGCGATGGCCCCGAAGGTCTCGTAGGTGCCCTGCAGGATGCCCTGGGTGCCGATGTAGATCCAGGAGCCGGCGGTCATCTGGCCGTACATGGTGAGCCCGAGTTCCTCGAGCCTGCGGAACTCCTCCCAGTTCGCCCAGTCCCCCACCAGGTTCGAATTGGCGATGAGCACGCGCGGGGCCCACTCGCTGGTGCGGAACACCCCGACCGGTTTGCCGGACTGCACCAGCATGGTCTCGTCGCTCTTCAGCGTCTTCAGGGTGGCGACCATGGCGTCGAAGGCGGCCCAGCTGCGGGCGGCGCGGCCGGTGCCGCCGTAGACGACCAGGCTGTCCGGATGTTCGGCGACCTCGGGGTCGAGATTGTTCATGAGCATGCGCAGCGCGCCCTCCTGCTGCCAGCCCAGGGTGGTCAGCTCGGGGCCGCGGGGTGCGCGCACGGGACGGGCCTCGTGCCCGGGGGAAGTGATGTCCATGGTTGTCCTCGGTCTCGTCGGGCGCACAGCCGAACCGTGTGACCCCGTTCTCCGGCGGCCCGTCGATGTGTGCTGGATCGCATTCCGCACCAGTTGTATAGTCCTGTCTATACAACTGTCAAGGCGGCGCGATAGCGGCCGGTAGGCTGCATGATCGACACGGCCGGGTGCGCGGCGGTCGTGGTCGGAGCGCTGGTATCGGGTAGGGAGCAGTACAGGGGCATGGCGACGGTCGCGAGTTCGAACGGCACGGGTGACACCTCGCTCACCGACCTGTACGCGGCGGCGGGCGGGGAGTCGGCGCCCGCGTACGAGCGGATCAAGCTGCTGGTGGCGGCGCAGATCCGGGCGGGGCGCTGGCGCGAGGGCGATCAGCTGCCGTCCGAGCACCAGTTCGTGGCCGCGCTCGGGCTCTCGCGCATGACCATCAACCGGGCGCTGCGCGAACTCACCGCCGAGGGGTTGATCGTGCGCATGATGGGCGTCGGCACGTTCGTGGCCGAAACCAAGAAGCCCTCACCGCTGTTCGAGGTGCGCAACATCGCCGACGAGATCGCCCGGCGCGGGCATCGGCACCGCACCGAGGTGGTGCTGGTGCGTGCGGAACAGCTCGACGCCGGGCAGCCGTTCCTGCGGGAGTCCATCGGGCCCACAGCTTTTCATTCGATCCTGGTGCACTTCGAGGACGACGTCCCGATCCAGGTGGAGGACAGATACGTGAATCCGGTGCAGGCGCCGGACTACCTGGGCCAGGATTTCACCGCCACCACACCGAACGACTATCTCAGCAGGGTGGCCCCGCTGGTGCGCGGCGAGCACGTGGTGGAGGCCGTGCTGGCCGGCGCCGAGGAGACCCGCCTGCTCTCGATCGACGCCGCCGAACCGTGCCTGCTGATCCGGCGGCGCACCTGGTCCGAGACCGGGCTGGTCAGTGTCGCGCGGCTGGTACATCCGGGCTCGCGCAACCGCCTCGAGGGCGTGTTCGAACGCTAGTGGGGTGAGCCGGCTTTCGCGGGCGCCCGGTCGAAACGCAGGGCCGGATCGGTGACGCGGCCGTAGCGGAGTTTCGGAACATCGCGCAGGTAGTTCATGGTGAGTTTCCAGGGTGCGCGGTCGCCCTGTTTGGGCAGACGGTCCAGGGCGCGCAGGACGTAGCCGGGTTCGAAGTCCATGAACGGCGCGGTGCCGACGCTGGGATCGCGGACCGGGGTGGCCGTCGCGTAGCCGTTGGCGTCCATGTGGCGCAGCAGGCGAACCACGTGCTCGCACACCAGATCCGCCTTGAGGGTCCAGGAGGCGTTGGTATACCCGATGATGAAGGCGAAGTTGGGGACGTCGGACAGCATCATGGCCTTGTAGGCCATGGCCTCGGGCAGATCGACGGTGCGGCCGTCCACGACCAAGTCGACCCCGCCGAACACCACCAGGTTCAGACCCGTCGCGGTGATGATGACGTCGGCGTCGAGCCGGGCGCCCGAGGCGAGGTCCAGACCGGTTTCGGTGAACGTGTCGATGCGGTCGGTGACCATGTCCAGCGTGCCGTGCCGGATCGCGCGGAAGAGATCGCCGTTGGGTACCAGGCACAGTCGCTGATCCCACGGGTCGTACGCGGGATTGAAGTGGGTGTCGATGTCGTATCCCGCGGGCAGCCAGCGCTCCTGCAGACCGTGGATCCAGGCCCGCATCCGCTTCGGATAGCGCTGGGACACCTGGTACATGATCGTGGAGAAGACCACGTTCTTGGCGCGCGCCAGGGTGTAGGCGGCCCGGGCGGGCAGCACCCGCCGCACCCGATCGGCGAAGGCGTCGCGGGCGGGCATGGAGATGATGTACGAGGGTGAGCGCTGCAGCAGGCTCACGTGCGCGCCGCGGGCGGTCAGGGCCGGGCCGAGGGTGACCGCGGTCGCGCCCGAACCGATGATGACGACCCGTTTGCCCTCCACCTCCAGGTCCTCGGGCCAGTGCTGGGGGTGCACGATGGGACCCGGAAAGCGGTCCGTACCGGGGAATTCGGGGGTGTATCCCCGGTCGTAGCGGTAGTAGCCCGAACAGCTGAACAGGAATCCGGCGGTGATGGTCACCGGGGTGCCGTCATGGTCGGCCGTCACCGTCCAGCGATTGTGCGCACTCGACCATTCCGCGCGCACGACGCGGTGCCGGTAGCGGATGTGCGCGTCGATCCCGGCCTCGGACGCGGTGTCACGCACGTAGTTCAGGATCGACTCGCCGTCGGCGATGGCCTTGTCACCCAGCCAGGGCCGGAACCGGTAGCCGAGGGTGAACATGTCCGAATCCGAGCGAATCCCGGGGTAGCGGAACAGATCCCAGGTGCCGCCGAGCGCGTCGCGCATCTCCAGGATGGCGTAGGTGCGGCCCGGGAAGGCTTCTTGCAGGTGGTGCGCCGCCCCCACCCCGGACAATCCCGCCCCGACAATGAGCACATCGACGTGCTCGGGTGTAGCGCTCATCGGTACAACCCTTCGAATCGCATGAATCCGGCGCTCGTCGTCAACCGAACCCGGCCGGGGACACCGGCGTATCCGATTTCAGTATCCACCCGTCCACTCCACGGCCTGCTCACCTGCGGGAGAAGAACTCCCCGATGACGCCGGCCACCCGTTCGGGATCGCCCTTGTCGATTCCGAAGTGGTCCACGCCCGGAATGGTGTGGCGTTCGCAGCGCGGGATGGTTGACGCGAGGAGTTCGTGATTGGGTTCGATGAACGCGTGGCGATCCTTGTCGCCGTCCAGCAGCAGGGTTTCCGCGGTGACCTCGGCGTAGTTGGCATAGGTGTCGTTCAGGCGCACGATTTCCCGGTGTTCGCGCAGGCACTCGGCCAGTTGGCCGAATATCGCATCCTTTTCCGGGCCCTTCATGGCCATGGGCATCATGCGGCGCAGCGCCCAGCGCGGCATCTTGCGCACGATGTCCGGACCCAGGGCGCGGACGAATTCGACGAACGCGTCGACCGGTTTGTCCTCGGCGAGGTATTTCTCGAACGCGGGCATCCAGTCCGCGGGCAGCGAACCGGCGATGGAGACACCGGGTTCGTAGAGGGCCAGACGCTCGACGCCGGAATTGCGGCGCGCGGATTCCAGGGCGACGAGACCACCGTAACTGTGCCCGACCACGAGCGCCGCACCCGTTTTCGCCTGCAGCGCGGCGATATCCGCGACGTCGTCGGCGATCGTGTAATCCGGACTTTGCGGACCGCTCCCCCCGCGCCCGCGCCGCTGGATGGTGTGCACGGTGAATCCGGTGCTCAATGCGCCCGAGAAACGGGCGAATCCGACAGCCAGGGTTAGTGCGCCCGGAACCACGATCACCGCGGGACCGTCACCGACGGTCAGATATTCGACCCGGGTGCCGTCCGCGGAAATAACGGTGTCGGCGACCTGATCGATTTCCGGTTCGGTGTCACCCATCTGCAAACCTTCCGGCGAGTGGCGCGCGGGCCTCGAATTCCACGCGCGACAACGGCAATTCGGAGCACCACGCTACGCCTGCGATCGAGGCCGGGAAAGAACTCGCCGACCTCGTACCCCCGCACCGGTGTGTCCGCGGAATGTCAGGCCCGCAGACCGCTGGCGCGCAGCACTCGCCGGCCGATTGCCGCGCGGATCGATTCCTCGGTGCCCAGCACCCGCACGTGCCGCCGGGCCCGGGTGATGGCCGTGTACAGCAACTCTCGGGTGAGCAGCGTGGATTCCGGGCCGGGCAGCACCACCGAGACGTTGTCGTACTGGCTGCCCTGGCTGCGGTGAATCGTCATGGCGTACACCGTCGTGACGCCCGGGAACTGGGTGGGATGCACCAGATACGGCTCGGTGCCGCGCTGCAGCGCCGCGCGCAGCGTGCCGTCGGGCGCGCGCACGATGACGCCGGTGTCGCCGTTGTAGATGCGCGCCTCGTGATCGTTGGCGGTGACCAGCAGCGGTTGACCCGGATACCAGTGCCCCGGACCGGGATCGGTGCTGATGCCCGCCGCCGCGGCCCAGCTCGCGGCCAGCCGGTCCCAGCGTTCGACGCCGAAGGGGCCCTGGCGATGAGCGCAGAGCAGGCGATGCGATTCCAGGGCGGTGAGCGCCGCGGTGGCGTCGCCCGCGACGGCGGCGTCGGTGGCGGAGCGGGCCGCGCGCAGCACATCGGCGCGCACCTCCGCGATGTCCTCGGGGGTGTGCAGCGAGAGTTCGGCGCCGCCCGCGACGAGCAGGTCCATGGCCGTGTCGGCGTCACCGGCGCGCACGGCCACGGCCAGTTCGGCGATCTTTCCGCCGAAGCGGCGGCCCCGGGTGAGACGGACGATCCCGCCGCGCAGGCGCTCGCGTTCGCGACCGGACAGGGCGTCCGGGTGCGCGGCGGTGGCGCGCAGATCGCCGCCGAGAATCTGTTCCAGGGCCGGATTCGCCTGTCCGGCAATCGGTCCGGCCACCAGGTCGGCGAGTACGGCGCCGGCGTCGACCGAGGCCAGCTGGTCCGGGTCGCCGACCAGCACCAGGCGCGCGTCGGGGCGCACCGCCGGGAGCAGGCGGCTCATCATGGTCAGCGACACCATGGAGGTCTCGTCCACCACGATGACGTCGTAGGGCAGGCGGTTGAACTCGTTGTGCTTGAAGCGGCCCGCGCCGCCGCGCTGCCAGCCCAGCAGCCGGTGCAGGGTGGCGGCGGTGAGTTCGGGCAGGCCGATGTCGCCGGCCTGCTCGCGCACCGATTCCTGCAGGCGCGCGGCGGCCTTGCCGGTGGGCGCGGCCAGGGCGATGCGCAGGGCGGGTGCGCCCGGAATAGCCGCCTGGTGGGCGACCAGCAGGGCGAGCACCCGGGCGATGGTGTGGGTCTTGCCGGTGCCGGGACCGCCCGCGACGACGGTGGTCCACTGGGTGGTCGCCAGCGCGGCGGCCAGGCGCTGGCGGTCCGGCGGCTCGCCCGGGCCGCCCTGCTCCGGGAACAGCCGATCCAGTTCGCGCCGAATCAGATCCGCGTCGACCATCGGCTGGGTGGTGGAGCGCTCGGTCAGCACCTGCCGAATCGTCTCCTCCTGCCGGTAGTACCGGTCCAGGTACAGCAGCGGGCCCGCCTCGGAACCGCCCGCCGGGTCGATCAGCCGCAGCGGGCGCAGCGGACCGGCCGCGCTCCCGCACACCAGCGGGCTCACCCGCAGCGCCGCGATGACCTGCTCGATGTCCGGCCACGGCAGCGTGGCCGGGTCGATCGCCGACTCCTCGGCGCCCTCGGCGTCGACGCCGATCTCGTGCATGCGCCGCACCTCGAGGCACACCGAACCCGAGCGCACCGCGCGCACCGCGAGCGCGGTCGCGAACACCACGGCCTCCGAGCTCTCCCGTGCGAGGCGCGTGAGCCGCAGCGCCACATGCACATCCGCGGCGTTGAGGACCCCGGCGGCGTTGAACACCTGCAGCAGTCCCGTACCCCGCTGCGCCAGCTGAATGGCGGTCACCGCGCCACCCCCGCGTCCGAGCGCGGCGACATCGGGCGGGCAATCGTGGTCGGGGGCATCAGCGGGTCTCCGATCCGGGGACGTCGCCCGCCAGGAGGGCGGACAGGGCAACCACCAGGGCGGCGGGGGGCTTCCAGTCGAAAACCCCTGCGCCGTCGGGGGTGTGGGGGCCGATCATGCCGCGGACGAACAGGTAGCGGATGCCGCCCAGATGGATGGCGGGGTCGTAGCCGGGCAGGCGCCAGCGCAGGTAGCGGTGCAGGGCAACCGAATACAGGATCGCCTGCAGGGGGTAGTGCGAGCGCATCATCTCCGCGGCCATGCGCTCGTGGGTGTAGTGCGCGACGGTCAGGTCACCGGCGCCCAGGCGGTTGGTCTTGTAGTCGACCACCACGAAAGCCGGTCCGGGGATACGCAATACGGCGTCGATGCTGCCGGTCAGGTAGCCGCGCAGCGGGGCGTCGTCGAGGTGGGCGAGCTGATCGGCGTAGGGGGCGAACACGTCGTCCGCGGGCAGGTGGCGGCGCAGCAGATCCGCGATCGCCGGGACGGTGACCCGGCCCGCCACGGGCTGATCGCCGCCCGCGAGAGGCAGCTCGAAATCCAGCTCGCTCAACCGGTCCCGGGCCGAGACGGTGGCCAGGGTGCCGAAGCCGATGGGGGTGTGCATGACCGCGAGCAGCGCCCGCGCGAGCACCTCGGGATCGGCGTCGAACATCTGCTCGGCGACCGCGTGTTCGCAGCGCGCGCGCATCTCGGCGGCCAGATCGGGGGCGTCGGTGTCGACGTACTCCAGGATCTCGTGCACCAGGGTGCCGAATTCCGCGCCGTAGGGCAGCGTGTTCATGAGCGAGGGCGCGGCCGCGGCGAAGAGCTCGGCGTCGTCGAGCAGCACGTTCGGGGTCGCGGGCTCGTCGGCGACCCCGCCGCCGTCGGGGGTGTCCCCGGCGGGCAGGGCGTCGTGCGCCCCGGCGGTGAGCGCCGAGTAGGAGGTGCGCCGCCAATCCTGATCCAGGACGCGGTCGAAACGCGCCGCCTCCAGGGGTTCGGGGGCGACGCCGGCGTCGGTGCGGCCCAGGCGTGCGCGCTGGAAGTCCAGCAGCGGTTCGATCGCCAGAACCCCGGGCGGCGCGGTCGCCGCCCACTCCCGGATGCGCTCGAGCACAACCGAATCCGCGGGCACACCGACCTTGTCGGCCACCACGGGACTGCCCGGCTCGCGGCCCAGGATCATGCGGTGCAGCGGCGCGGTCTGGGTGTCGAACGCGGGCGCCCACCAGGCCACCACCTGCGCACCGGCACGGGTGAGCGCCACGTACAGCAGGCGCAGTTCCTCGGCCGCCTCCTCGCTCTCCGCGCGCAGGCGGCGGGCGCCGTAGCCGGGGGCGTCGGGACCGCCGACGTCCAGGACCCGGCGGCCCTGGTCGTCGTGGAAGAGCATGGTCGGGGGGTTGCGGAGCTTGGCGGCGTCCCACGCGAAAGGCAGGTATACGACCGGGAATTCGAGGCCCTTGCTGGCGTGCACGGTCGCGATCTGCACGGCCGCGGCGTCCCGGTCCAGGCGGCGGCTGCGATCGGCCACACTGCCCGACTGCGGGTCGCGAACGCGGTCGGCGAGCCAGCGGGTGAGCGCGCTCAGGCCCAGCCCCTCGCGCAGGGCGGCCTCGTCGAGCAGCTGCGCGATCTGGCGCAGGTCGGTCAGGCGGCGTTCGCCGCCCTCGAGAGCCAGCAGGCGGGGTGTGAGCCGGGTCTGCGCGCTCATCTTCTCGAAGACCGCGGCGAAACCGGTGCGGCCGAACAGCCGGGCCGCGTCGCGCAGTTCCGCGCCCAGCCGGCCCACGAGATCCGCACCGCCGGAATCGATCTCCTGCGCGCTCACCCCGAGCAGCGCGGTGCCCGCCGCGAGGCGCACGCGATCGGCGCGGTGCGGCTGTTCCAGGGCGTGCAGCAGCCACAGCCATTCGGTGGCCGCGGGTGTGCCGAACACGCTCGCGCCACCGGCGAGAACGGCGGCCACACCGGCGAGTTCGAGTTCCTTGCGCACCAGGTCGAGTTGGTTGCGATTGCGGACCAGCACCGCGATATCGCCCGGCCCAAGCGGCCTTTCGCACGGGGTACCGGCATCGATCAGGGTGCCCGATTCCAGCAGGCGCACGATGTCGGCGGCCACGTCGACGGCCACGCGCTCGCGCTGGCGCCCGACCGTGGGATAGCCGGAGCGGTTCAGCGGGCCCGCGCCGGTGCGCGGCAGGCAGCGCAGCCGGAACGGGGTCACCGACGCCGGATCGCCGGACAGGCGGCTGAAGTCCCGGGTCGCCGCCACCCGGTGGACGGTGATCTCCTTGTGCCCCAGGGCCGCTCCGCCGTGCAGGTGCTCGAGGGCGGCCAGCAGACCGGCGTCGCTGCGCCAGTTGGTGGTGAGCTCACGCTTGGCGTCGGCGTGCACGACCGCGTCCAGGTAGCTGAGCACCTCCGCGCCGCGGAAGGCGTAGATGGCCTGTTTCGGGTCGCCGACGAGCACCAGGGTGGTGTGCCCGTGGAAGGCGCGCCGCAGGATGTCCCACTGCAGCGGGTCGGTGTCCTGGAACTCGTCGACCAGCGCGACCTGGAAGCGATCCCGGATCCGGCGGCAGGCGCGTTCGCCGTGCTCGGGATCGGCGAGCACGTCGTGCAGCAGGGTGAGCAGATCGTCGAAATCGCGCAGGCCGGAAAGCCGTTTGCGCCGTGCGGTTTCCGCGCGGGCGGCCGCGGCGAACGCGACCCGTTCCCCCGCCGGGTCGTCCTCGCCCTCGGCGTCGGGCACGAGCACCGCCGCCCGGTCCCCGACCGCGGCCGAGGCGAGCCGCTGGGCGTCGGGCGGGCCGAACGGGGCGTCCCCGCGCGCGTACCGGCTCAGGTACAGGTCGTCCGCGACGGTGGAGACCACGTCCTCGACGCTCTCCACCAGCCGCACACCGGGATCGAGCTCACCCGCGAATCCGAGCTCGTCCAGCATGCGCTGGCAGAAGCTGTGCGTGGTGGCGATGGTCCCGGCGTCGAAGTCCGAGAGCGCGGCCAGCAGTCGTTCCCGCCGCGCGGCCACCTCGGTCGGATTCGCCTGCGCCAGATGCCGGATCAGCTCGTCGCCTCGCGCCTGCGCCCGCTCCGGGTCGGCCAGCGCCGCCGCCACCGCCACGAACCGGTCCCGCGTGCGCTCGCGCAGTTCCTGGGTAGCCGCCCGGCTGAAAGTCACCAGCAGCAGTCGCGAGATGTCGACCCCCGCCTCGGCCACGAACCGCACCGCCAGCCCGACGATGGCGTAGGTCTTGCCCGTGCCCGCGCTGGCCTCGAGCACGGTCGTCCCGACCGGCAGCGCCCCCGTCAACGAGAACCCGTCCCCCGAGTCCCCGTCCCCCGCACCCGGGTTCACCCCGCCACCCGACCTCTCCTCGACCCCCCACAGCCCTTCTCCCTGCCCGTGCCCCACATCAGCCGCTACCGAATCCATCTCCCCCGCAGCGTATTCCGCCGCCGTTTCGCCGTCCTCGACACCCTCCCCACCGAGCACCTCGCCACCGAAAAGGTCGGGTTCGGCCGGTTCGCCGGTGAGCCCGGCAGGAACCGGCGCGCCCGGCTCCTCGTCCGGCCGATCGGCGGCGGCATCGTTCGATTCGGCCGCGGGAACGGAACCGGCGGCGGGCGCAACCGCCGAGTCGGCTCGGTCGTCCTGGACGCCGAAAAGGGCTGGACCATTCTGGTTTTCCGGCCGCGGGTGTGCCGAGGCGCCGGGTTCGGCGGCATGGGGGGCACCCGAGTCCGTGCGCTCGTCCTGGACGCTGAAGAGGTCCGGGGCGTCCGGGGGCTCCGGGGCGGAGGCGGGCGGGGGCGGGGCGGGGTGGTCGCGGCGGGCGCGGGGGGCCGGGGGGATGGCGGGGGCGTCGGCGAGCGAGAAGAGGTCGTCGGTCATCCGCGCCTTTCGGTGGTGCTCGGGTGGATGAGCACCGTGGTGCTCGGGTGGGTGGTCGTCACGGCTGGCCCTGGTGTTCGTTGGTGAGCAGCGGGTTCCACAGGCGGCGGGCCAGTTCGCCGAAGCGGGTCGGTTCGGGTTGGGGGGAGGACGGATCCCCGGCGGGAGCCTCGGTCAGCTGGTGGAAGCGCGGGGCCGGGCCCAGGATGTAGCGCAGGTAGCGGTCGGTGTGTTCGCCGTAGCGGCCGGGACCGTCCTTGCCGCCGTCGAACTCGTGTTCCGCGGCCAGCAGCGCGTCCTCGGGGGTGGCGCCGGCCAGGCGGCGTTCGGCGTAGACCGCGGAGGCCGCGGGGACGATGGGCAGGGGCTCGGCCAGGCCGCGGTCGCGCAGGTCCGCCAGCTCGCGCAGCAGGGCCCGGGCCGTGGGCGCGTTCGGTGAGACCAGGGTGGACTGCCAGGTGGGGCGCTGCATCTTGCCGCGCCCGATCGTGATGGCCCGCCAGCTCTGATGATCGCCGGTGGCCGCGAGCGCCAGCAGCCGCACCCACGCCGCCATCCGGTGTTTGGGCGCGACCCGGGAGAAGGTCGTGCGCAGCACCGCGTCGTCGTGCACCTCGGGCACCGTGCCGGTGAGCCGGCGGCCGTCGCCCAGATCCACCGCGATGTCGACGGTGCGGCCCGGGATCTCGTGCAGCGGCTGCGCGACCCGCACCAGCCGGTCCACGGTGCCCTCCACCTCGTCCAGCACGGCCGCGCCGAGTGCGAACGGCGGCAGGGTGCCGCGCCGCCACTCCGCGGCCCGCAGCGCGTTCGGATCAACCCCGGTGAGCCGGGAGGTCAGCATGCGTTCGCCGATGTTCCATTTGCTGAGCCCGTCGAGTTCCACGGGCAGCCGGTCGGCGATCTCCTCGGCGTCCTCGGGCACCCGAATCCCCAAGCGCTGCCACAGGAACGCGCGCATGGGATGTTCGACGAAGGCCACCAGGTCCGCGAGCTCCACATCCGCGGGCTCACCGCCTGGCAGCGGGGCCGCCAGGAACGGCGGGCGCGGCCCGGCCGGGCGCTGGGCCGCCCGCGCGCCCGCCAGCGCGACGGTGTCGAAGCTGAACGGCCGCTCGGCCCGGAAGTTGCGACGGTCGAAGGGCTGCAACGGGTGTCGCGTGATCACGTGGTCCATGGCCCCGGCCCCGACGTGGGCGCGCACCGTGTCCAGCACCTCGGCCAGCGGAATCGCGGGCGGCCGATGCGCACCGGACACCGGATCGGATCCGGTGTGCAGCAACACCAGTCGCTCCCCCGCCGCCATGATGGCGTCCAGCAGCAGCTGCCGATCCTCGCTGCGCGGATCGCGGTCCCCCGGGCGGCGATGCCGGGCCAGCACGTCGTCCCCGTCCACCCCGCCGGCGCGCGGGAACACCTCGTCGTCGAGTCCGAGCAGCACCACGACCCGGTGCGGCACCGACCGCATGGGCACCATCGTGCACACCGTCAGCTCACCGGTGCGGAAGTTCGCGCGCGAGGGCCGCCCGGCCAGCCTGGCGTCCAGCAGCGCCGCGATGTCGGTGAGCCGCAGCGGAATACGGCCCGCGTGCTCGGTGGCCGCGGCGAGCTCGCGCCGGGCCTGCACGCCCATCCAGCCCTGCGACAGCGGCACGTCGGTCAGCAGATCCAGGGCCCGCCCCAGCACCTGCGCCCACTCGGCGGCGGGCCGCGCGGACCCCGCGGGCTCCTCCAGGGTCGGCCCGCGCAGATCGCGCAGACAGACCGCGAGCCGGTCGACGAATTCCGCGAAGCGCCCCGCCAGGTCGATGTCGTTGCTGTCCACGTCGTCCAGCGGCAACACCAATTCCAGCCAGTCCTCGCTGGATTCGCCCGCGGCCACACCCAGCAGGATCCGGTCGACGGCCGCGTTGAGGGTGTTCTGCGCGAAGTCCCCGAGCCCGAACGCCTGCCGCTGGCGCTGGCCGATCCCCCAGCGCGCGCCGGTCTCCGCGGCCCAGTCCCGCAGTCGCTCGATGTCGTCGTCGTCGAAACCGCAGCGCAGCCGCACCGGTTCGGACGCGGCCAGATCCAGCGCCTCGGTGACGGTGACCCGCCCGTCGGCCAACTCCAGCAGAATGCCAATGACGTCCAGCAGCGGATTCACCGCGCGCTGCGCCCGATCCGCCAGGCGCACGCGCAGCCCGTGCGCGGGATGCCCGTTCTCACCGCCCTCGAGGGACCACTGCCCGAACGCCGCGCGCACCAGCGGCGCGTAACTCTCCACGTCCGGGCACATGACGATGACATCGCGCGGCTCGAGAGTCGGATCGGCCGCGAACAACCCGAGCAGACTGTCCCGCAGCACCTCCACCTGCCGCGCGGGGCCGTGGCACGAGTGCACGGTGATACTGCCGTCGGCCAGGCCCGGGTCGGGCAGCAGCGACCAGCGATCCTGCCGGATGGCGGCCTGCAACTCGGTCAGCAGGGTGCGCGAGCCCGGCGCCCCCGCCGCGTCCGGGCGCGGATGGTAGGTGTCGATGTGGTCGTACCCCGCGAGCCGCTCCTGCAGCTCCCGCACATCGCGCCCGAGCGCCGCCAGCAACGGATGCCGCACCCGCACACTGGAATTCGGGATCACCTCGGAGTCGGCGAGTTTGGTCCACAGCGCCGGGCTCGGATGCACCAGCCACAGGTGCACGCCCCGCCCGCTCGACAGCGCGGACAGCACCTCCCACTGATCGGTGCTCAACCGCGTCACCCCGAACAGCGAGATCCGGTCCGGCAGCGACACCACCGACGGGTCCGCCCGCAGGCGCGCGCAGGCCGCTTCGAGCCGTTCGGCCGGGCTCGGCGCGCCGACCGCCGCGCGCAGTCGCCGCCACAGCTCGGGCTGCCAGCGCAGATCCTCGGGCAGCTCGTGTCCCGCGCCGTCGGTGTCGGCCCCGCCCGCCCACTCGGCGATCATGGCCGGGCGCTGCTGGGCGTAGCCCGCGAACAGCGCCGCGATCCGGGCCGCGGTCGCGTAGCGCCGCCCGACCCGGTACCCCGCCGGATCCCCGTGCCCGAGGTGCCGGGCGAGCACCGCGCCCCACGGCTCGTCCAGCACCGCGTCGAGCACCGGCAGCAGGGTCCACACCACACGCTCGGCCGCCCACGGATCCGCGTCCGGCGCGTATCCGGTGGCCTCGGCCAGCACCGCCGCGACCAATCCCGCCGGATCGGCGAAATCGATATTGGCCGATACTCCATCGGCGAGCGACGCGCTGCCCAGCACCGCGGACAGCCGCTGCTGCAGCCACCGCTCGATGCCTTTGGCCGGAACGGCCACCACCTCGGGGGCGAAGGGATCGGCCGGCGGATCGGCGAGCAGTTCGGCCAGCGCGTCGGCGAGCGTGTCCGCACGCTCGGCCCGATGAATGTGCACGAGCTGTGTTTATACAGTCAGCGACTCACATGCAATCACCGGGCACCCCGGCTCGCCGGGTGACGCCCGCCACACGCCGAAGATTAGCTAGGGCGCGTCACCCCGCATATCGAGTGTGCTATGCGACAGTGCATTTCGGGGGAGGCAGGAAAATCGGTGAAGGAAAGGCTGGTTCGAGGCATGTCAGCGTCGGTGATTCCCATGGTCCCCAGACGCGGGTTCACGGTCCGCCGGGTCGGAGACCGCTGGGAACTCGTGCACTCGCGGTATTACGGCCGCGGCGTGGTCCTGGCGGCGTGGCCGCGCGATCGGCACACCGAAGCCTTCGAACACTGCTACCGCCTCAACGGACGCAGCACCGACGAACTGACAGCGGCTTTCCACTGATCGCATCGACGCGCCGGAGCGGTTCGCGAATCCCGGTGTGACAGTGGAATTTCGCTATCACATCCATTGCTTTCGCTCAAGACGTGCGCCAACCGCATTGTGATGTCTATTGTTCCCTGCGTGCGTTCCCCCATGGCCCGGCGCTCCCGCGTGGCCGCCTCCGCTTGCGTCCTCGCCGCTGCCGCCTTCATTCCAGCCGCACCGGTATTCGTCCCCTCGGCCGGTGCGCTGCCGGTACTCGCGCAGGGTTGCCTGCCCGGTTTCGACTGCGATCTGAGTACCCGGATCACCGCGGTCGACAACTACCTGCGAACCAGGCCCGGCACCACCGGATACGTGGTGCGGGACAGAGTTACCGGCGGCATCTATCGAAATGACCACGCGGAGAGGATGTTCTGGACCGCGTCCACCATCAAACTGGCCATCGCGGAGGATTTGATCAATCGCGCCCGGGTCGGGGCCATCAACCTCGATCCCGGTGATCGCGCCCTGCTCGAATCCATGCTCGCCACCTCCAACGACAACGCGGCGGACATTCTCTGGAACAAGTACGCGGGCATGGACCGCATGGCGTTCCAGAATGCCTTCCGCGCCAACGGAATGCGCAACATCGTGCCGCTGCCGCCGGTCACCACCGTGGAGCAGACGAAGCTGTTCCCGGACTGGGGATTCCAGCAGTGCAGCCCGTCCGACCTGGACGCGCTCATGGACAACGTGCTGACCCACATGCACCCGGACGATCGCGCCTACCTGGTCGATCGCATGCGCCGGGTCGACACCAATCAGCACTGGGGCGTGTGGGGCGCGGGCGCGGCCATGCAGCCCGGGCTGAAGAACGGCTGGTCGCAGGAGAACGGCGGCTGGGTCGTGAACTCGGTCGGGTTCGCCGGACCCGGTGAGCGCTACACCCTGGCCATCATGAGCGAGCAGGGCTTGGACGGCAGCTACACCGACGGCTCGGAAACCACGACGCGCGTCGCGAAAATGCTCTTCGCCGGACGCTGACCGGCACCGGACGACGTCGCGATCCCGGCTCCGGCCGGGGTCGCGGCCACCGCCGGGCACCCGGGGTGAGAACCGACCGGCCAAGATGACCACGAGATTGCCCCTGAGCGACCGCCCATATTGTATTTTCGATAGAGCTGTTGCGACGCGGTTTCCGATTGGTCCTGATTGGTCGTCGCACCTCACGCCGTACTACCGTTGGGCGTGAAGTGTCGTACTTTCACCCGTCTGGCGAGGAGCAGGGACTAGATGAGCACCGATAATTCCGTCGAACAGCGCCATCGCGTGGTGGTGATCGGGTCCGGGTTCGGTGGACTGTTCGCCTGCCAGCACCTGCGCAAGGCCGACGTGGACGTCACGTTGATCTCCAAGACCTCCACGCACCTGTTCCAGCCGCTGCTCTACCAGGTCGCCACCGGCATCCTGTCCGTCGGTGAGATCGCCCCCGCCACCCGCATCGTGCTGCGCAAACAGCGCAACGTACGGGTCATCATGGGTGAGGTCAACGACATCGACCTCGACGGCGGCACCGTCACCTCCCGCCTGCTCAACCAGGACACCGTCACCCCGTTCGACAGCCTGATCGTCGCCACGGGCGCGCAGCAGTCCTACTTCGGCAACGACCACTTCGCCACCTACGCCCCCGGCATGAAGACCATCGACGACGCCCTCGAATTGCGCGCGCGCATTCTCGGCTCCTTCGAAGAGGCCGAACTGGCCAAGGACGAGGAGACCCGCGAGCGCTTCATGAACTTCGTGGTCGTCGGCGGCGGCCCCACCGGCGTCGAATTGGCCGGGCAGATCGCCGAACTCGCCGATCGCACCCTGGACGGCACCTTCCGCAACATCGACACCCGCGACGCGCGCGTCATCCTGGTCGAGGGCGCGGACGCCGTGCTCAAGCCCATGGGCCCCAAGCTCGGCGGCAAGGCGCACCAGCGGCTCGAGAAGATGGGCGTGGAGATCCAGCTCAACGCCATGGTCACCAACGTCGACGCGCGCGGGGTCACCGTGAAGGACAAGGACGGCACCCGCCGCATCGAGTCCGCGTGCAAGGTGTGGTCGGCCGGCGTGCAGGCCAGCGAGCTGGGCAAGATGCTCGCCGAGCGTTCCAAGGGCACCGAGACCGACCGGGCCGGGCGCGTGATCGTCGAGCAGGACCTGACCATCAAGGGCTACCCGAACGTCTTCGTCATCGGCGACCTCATGTCGGTGCCGAACGTGCCGGGCCAGGCGCAGGGCGCGATCCAGGGCGGCACCTACGCGGCCAAGGCCATCAAGGCCGGGCTCTCCGGGGAGCAGCCCGACGCGCGCAAGCCCTTCAAGTACTTCGACAAGGGCTCGATGGCCACGGTGTCGCGGTTCTACGCCGTGTGCCAGGTCGGCAAGCTCGAGTTCAGCGGGTTCTTCGCCTGGCTGGCGTGGCTCGCGCTGCACCTGTGGTATCTGGTCGGGTTCCGCAGCCGCTTCGTCACCGTCTTCGAGTGGTTCGTCTCGTTCCTGGGCCGGCACCGCGGGCAGATGGCCGCGACCGAGCAGTGGGTGTTCGCCCGGCTCGCACTCGAGGCGCTGGACGACCCGGAGGAGGCGCTCGAGCTGCACAAGCAAATCGGCGGCGAATCCCCTTCGGAGAATGGCAAATCCACAGCGAACACCAAGACCGGTCCGTCCGGGGAACAGCGCGCGGGGTAATCCCCTAACCTCGACCGGGGGGATCCCCTAACCAATCCGGCCCGTATGACTGATCCGAATGCCCGACATCAGTGGACATTCGGTTAGAGAGGTCATCCATGGGCAAACGCCAACCGGTTGATCGGAGTTCGTCGCGTCGGCGGCGTATCGGTTCCCTCGCCATCGCGGGCGCGCTCCCGCTGGTCGCCGCACTCGGTTCCGCCGGAACCGCAGCGGCAGAACCGGTTCCGACAGAAGAAACCCAGCCCGCCGCCACCGAGCCGCAGACCGGACTGCTCGACACCCCGTTCGGGCAGTTCGCGGTTCCGGCGGAACTGCGCGGCCTGATCCCGGCCGCACCGCCCGCCGTCGAGACCGCGCCGGTCGCGCTCGACGTCGAACCGGCGGCCGAGACCGAGCAGGTGGTGGCGGCCGAGCCCGCCGTCGCCGAGGTCGCGCCGGTGGTCTACGTCGGGCGCGATTCCGCCACCGGGGTACGCCAGATCCCGAACGCCCCGCTCGCGGCGGTGGACTTCGACGCGCTGCGCATGCCCGATCCGGCGGCGGCCCGGGCCGTGGCCCCCATCGCCGCGCCCGAGGGCAAACTGCGCTTCGGTGACACCCAGGTCGACATTCCGACGTGGCTCACCCCGGAGCAGGCCGCGCAGATCAACGGCGTGTCCGCGCGGGCCGAGGCCGATCTGGCCGCGAGCCTGGATTCGGCGGGCTTCGAGGCCAGCCGCTCGGATCGCATCGCGGCCCAGACCATCGGCAACGCCGCGGTCGGCGCGGTCGTGGGCGTCGGTGTGGCCGCGCCCGTGGAGATCGCCGCGGCGGCCATGGGCGGACTGGTCGGCGCGCTGGCCGGTACGCCGTTCGCGCCCTTCGGCTGGTTCTTCGGCCCGACCATCGGGGCCACCGCGGCGGTCGCGCTCGTCGCAGTCCCCGCGGCTGCGGTCGGCGCGGGCATCGGCGCGGCGGTCGGCGCGGCCAACGGCGTCATGGCGCCGGCAGAGGTCGTGCCAGCGGGGTAGTCCCATCGATCGAATTCGCCGGCAGGCGTGTGCTCGGGCGCCGATAACCGGTTCTATCGAACCGGCAGCAACGCCCGAGTGATTGCAATCGCATCCGGGCCGGGATCCCCCAGCGGGGATTCCGGCCCTATTGCGTGAATTGTGCCGAATTTAGCTAACTTTCGGCAATACGGACGATTCCGATAGTTCGATTCGACCACCAATCCGGTTGACCGACGGGTCCGAATGTCGGGCGTCGATGTCCCCCCGGAAGAAAGGTCGTAATGGCCGCAGGTAAGCACCGCGCGCTCAACCCGCACCGCAACAAAGTCGGAAATGTGGTGGCAGCAGGCGCGGTTCCCCTAGTCTTGGCGATCGTTGGCACCGGCGCCGCCAACGCCTCACCGGTGGAACCCAATGCGGTGACCCACACCGGCGACGCGCCCGCTCAGTGGCCCGCCGCCGACGCGCCCAATGTCATGCCCTACGAGGGCCTGCAGATCCCCGACCAGACCTACAGCTCGATCCAGTGGTCGCGTCAGGCCCCGGACAAGAGCTACCTGGCTCCCGTCGGAGTACTGCACCCGCCGGCGCCGGTCCCCGCGGTGCCGCCGATCGCCCCGCCCGCCGGTAAGTTCCGCTTCGGCGACGTGGTGGTCGACGCTCCGACCTGGATGGACAAAGAGCAGGCCATCCAGATCAACGACCAGTCGGCGCAGACCGAGGCCAACATCGCCACCTTCCTCGACTCGATCGGGATGGAGCGCAGCCGTTCGGACCGGATCGCCGGACAGACCGTCGGCACCGCGGCCATGGGTGCGGTTGCGGGCGCGAGTGCCTCGATGCCGGTCGCGCTCACCTCGGCGACCGTCGGCGCGGCCCTGGGCCTCGTGGTCGGCCTGCCGCTGTTCCCGGTCGGCCTCGTGGCCGGTCCGCTGGCCGGCGCGGCCGCCGGCGCCGCCGCCGTCGCCATCCCCGCTGCCGTGGCAGGCGCCGCGGTGGGTGCGGCCGTCGGCGCGGTGAACGCGTACAACGCTCCGCCGCGCGTCGTCGGCAACTGATTTCGTTTCGGCGACACTCTTTTCGCGGTAATTCGATAGTGAGCAGGACCGTGCGGCGGGTACCGGGGGTGAGGTCCGGTTCCCGTCGCACGTGAAGTTGCCGGGTGGTCCGCACGCACCGCCTCGCGTGCCCACCGGCACGCCGCGGGTCACACGCGCAGGAGCCGCGCGGTCCGGGTGAACAGCGTGCCCCCGGCGGCGAGCGGCAGCAAAGCCGACTCCGGTCCGGCGGTCTCGGCCGCACGGGAATCCGGGTAGGTGAGAACACTTTCCAGCGCGCGCGGACCGGACAGCGCGTCCTCGGTCACGGCGTCCGCGCCCAGCTCCAGCCGGTGTCGCAGCAGCGGCGTCTCGCCCACATCGGCGCGCAGCTCCCCCGACCAGTACCCGTGGTCCTCGCCGATCCGGCCGATCTGCACTCTTTCGCGCAGCCGCAGGCGCGCGTTCTCGCCCAGCAACACCGTGGTGAACGTATCGTGCCGCGCGCCGCCGGCGACCACCGTGGGTTCGGGATCGACGTCGAGCTCCCCGCCCGCGCCCACCTCGAAGCGCCAGTGCGCCACCGACGTCAGGGTTCGCAGACCCGGCAGCGCGATCGTGGCCGCCACCGACCGCACGGCGAGCCGGGCGCCCGGGCCCACCACGATCGAGATATCCAGTTCGTCCCCGCCCAGGGGCGTGGCGGCGGTACCGATCAGGTGCACGGTCTCCGGGCCGGTGTGCCGCGCCGCCAGTCCGCCGACCGCGTGCAGCCGCGGCAGTTCGCCCGCCGCGGCCACGATCCGCAGTTCAGTGCGCACGGCCCACCGTCGCGGGCCGGCCGGCGGGTGCGTCAGTGTGTATGCGGCGCACCGGTTGTCGCATCCTGCGCGGTGTGCGCGTGCGTTCCGGCCGCGTCCTGGGCGGCGGCCAGTCGCAGCTGATCACGCACCCAGGACAGCACCGGGGTCGCGGCCGGATCCTCGGTGAGCGAGGTGAACACGAACGGCCTGCCCTCGCGCACCTTGGTCGAATCCCGGTCCATGACGGCCAGATCCGCGCCGACCATGGGCGCCAGATCGGTCTTGTTGATCACCAGCAGGTCGGAGAAGGTGACGCCCGGGCCGCCCTTGCGCGGCACCTTGTCGCCACCGGCCACGTCGACCACGAAGATCTGCGCGTCGATGAGCCCCGAGGAGAACGTGGCGGTCAGGTTGTCCCCGCCCGACTCCACCAGAATCAGGTCCAGCGGCGGATTCGCCTCGATCAGATCGTCGATCGCGTCCAGGTTCGCGGTGATGTCGTCGCGAATGGCGGTGTGCGGGCAGCCGCCGGTCTGCACCGCGGTGATCCGCTCGTCGGGCAGCACCGCGTGCCGCCGCAGGAAATCCGCGTCCTCGGTCGTGTAGATGTCGTTGGTCAGCACCGCGAGGGACAGCTCCTCCCGCAACTGCCTGCACAACGCCGCCACCAGCGCGGTCTTACCCGACCCGACCGGTCCCCCGATGCCGATTCGCACCGGCTCCCCCGCCGTCCGCTCGCGCCGCGGCCGGTCCGGCCCATGATCGTGCGGCTCTCCATCGATGAAATGAGGTGGCATGGGTCCATCCTCGCCCACCCGCGTGAACCGCGTGTAACCCGCCCGGCCGCCACGCCGTCCGCGAAAGACTTCCACGACCATCGCGGTACTCGGACAATGTCCGTTGTGAACGATGAGGAAACGACCTGGGCCGATGTCCGGGCGTGGCTGCGGCGGAAACGGCCGAGCCCCACGGTCGGCCCCGACGGCCGAGCCGGGCTGCGGATCATCCTCTGCGCCGGTGACGTCGCGTACGCGACCACCCCGTGGCACTCCGCGCGGGAGCCGATGCTGCTGTCAGCGGCCGTGATCGCCCGCGACTGTGATCTGCCGGTCGCCGAGGTGTGCGGTCGCGACTACACCGCCGCCGGTACCCGGGACGGCCTGCGGGACTTTCGACTCGTGTTCGACCCGCGGCTCTAGCGGAGCGAGACGCGTTCGCGCGCTGCGACTTTCGCCGGGCTACGAGGCGAACAGGGGCATGTCCCTGGTCACGTGGCGTTCGGCCAGGACGTCCTGGAGGGGGTCCGAGAGGGCGGTCAGGGACCTCGCGGCGGCGCGGGCGGTCTCGTCGCACAGGGCGGACAGGCGGATGGTGCAGGCGGCCACGGCGGCGGGGTCCAGGGCCAGCAGGCGCTGGGCGGCGGTCGCGGCGCCGGTCATCGTGGTGTAGACGACGACCGCGGCGACCTCCTCGGGGGTGGCGGCGCAGGCCGGGCCGACGACGCCGAAGACCGTGGACAGGTGCGGGCGCGGGGGCAGGGGGGTCCAATCCGCTTGCGGCCAGACCTGTTTGGCCAGGCGCAGCAGGCCGCGGCCCTGGGCGCGCGAGGCCACGCGGGCCGCCGGGGACGGGGTGCGGGCATCGGCCTCGAGCTCGGCGCGGGCCGGGGTGAGATCGCCCGCGCACACCGCGGCGGCCAGCGCGGCCGCCACCGCGCCCGAGGTGCGCACCCGGCGGCGCAGGTACAGCTCGACCGTCCGTACATCGCGCACGAGCCCGGAGGCGATGGCCTCCTCGATGCCGCCGGAGTGCACGTGCCCGCCGATGGGCAGGCGCGAGTCGGCGAGATTGAGCAGGGTGGCCAGGCTCATCGGCGCTGCTCCGGGGATCGCATCGCTCGATCTTAGAGCGAAGCGGACCGGACGCTTGACCTGAACCCGGGGTGAGGTTGCAGGCTTAGCGGCAGTCGAGTTCTAGGAGTCACCGTGCACGCCATACGTCTCGAAGCCTTCGGGTCCGCCGAGAATCTGCGCTACGACACCGTCGAGGATCCGGTCCCCGGACCCGGTCAGGTGCGTATAGCGGTCGCCGCGAGCGGGGTGCACGTCATCGACACCGCCCTCCGGCGAGGCATCGCGGCGGGACCGCTGCCCCTGCCCGCGCTACCGACCATTCCCGGCCGCGAGGTCGCCGGCCGGGTGGATCTGATCGGGCCCGGCGTCGCGGAACAGTGGCTGGGCCGCGACGTCGTCGCCCACCTGGGACCGGTACCCGGCGGCTACGCCGAACTCGCCGTCACCGATGCCGAACGGCTGCACGAGATTCCGGCCGGCCTGGACGCGCCGACCGCCGTCGCCATGATCGGCACCGGCCGAACCGCCCTGGGCATAGCGCAATTCGCCGACCTCACCCCGGTGACGACGGCCGTCGTCACCGCCGCCGCGGGCGGCATCGGCACCCTGCTCGTGCAGTACCTGAAGAACGCCGGCGCCACGGTCATCGGCGCCGCGGGTGGGCCGGAGAAGGTCGATCTGGTCGCCCGCAACGGCGCGGACCTGGCCGTGGACTACCTGCGCCCCGACTGGGCCGACCGTATCCGCGCCGAGTACGGCGACCGTCCCGCGCGGGTGCTGTTCGACAGCGTCGGCGGCGACATCATCCGCACCGCACTGGGTTTGCTCGAACCCGGCGGCACCCGCCTGATCTACGGGTTCTCCGACGGCGACGCCCCGATCACCGACGCGGAACACGCCGCGCTCGGGGTGAGCTCGCGCGTGGTGCTCGGCCCGCCCATGCTCGAGCGCGCGGGCGGTCTGCGCGCGCTCGAGGAACGTTCGCTGGCCGAGGCCGCCGCCGGTCGGCTGCGCCCCGATCTGCACCGCTTCCCGCTGGCCCAGGCCGCGACCGCGCATCGGGCCCTCGAAAACCGCGCCACCACGGGCAAAGTCGTGCTGATTCCCTGAC
Organism: Nocardia sp. NPDC055321; assembly: GCF_053645575.1. Lineage (NCBI taxonomy): Bacteria > Bacillati > Actinomycetota > Actinomycetes > Mycobacteriales > Nocardiaceae > Nocardia > Nocardia sp. NPDC055321. Next base: position 28,824 of record NZ_JBSHMS010000019.1, on the reverse strand, counting down.
ACCGGTGAACGGCCCGCCGCATACGCGCGCGGCGGGCCCGCACGCGGCCCACGGACGTCATCTCCGAACCGCGCCCGCCACAGACGCGCGGCGGGCCCGGTTCACTCCCGGCCGCGGAAGCTGCGCTCCATGAAACGCTGGGTGGCGCTGCGACGCAGGTCCGTCCACGCCTGCACGGGGCCCGTCCACCACGGGGTGATCTCATGCGGGCGCGAAACCACCGCGTGGCACACCAGATCCGCGGCTTCGGCGGCGGTGAGCCCGGGTACGCCGCTGAAATCGCTCGGCGCGCTCATACGGGTGTGGACCAGGGGCATGTAGACCGAGGTCGTCGTGACGTTGTCGACGGCGATCTCGGTCGCCACCGTGCGCAGCCAGATGTCGAACGCGCCCTTGGAGGCGCCGTAGGCCGCCCAGCGCGGGGCGGGCGGCATGCGCAGGCCCCAGGTCGAGATGTTGACGATATGCCCGGTCCGGCGCTCGCGCATGCTCGGCAGCAGCGTCAGCAGCAATCGCACGGGGCCGAGGTAATTGATATCCATGGTGCGGGTGAAATCGTGGAAGCGATCATAGGATTCGTCGAGCGAACGGCGAATCGACTTGCCCGCGTTATTGATCACCACATCGACCCGCCCGTGCTCGGCGAGCACCGCGGCCCCGAGTTCCTCGACGGCCGCCATATCGGTGAGATCGGCGCGATAGATATGCGCGACACCGCCGTCCGCGCGGATCTCCGCGGCCACCACTTCGAGATCCTCGAGGGTGCGCGCCACCAGCAGCACGATCCCGCCGGCGGCGGCGAGCTTCTTGGCCGCGGCCTTGCCGATCCCGTGCGAGGCGCCGGTGACCAGCAGCACCCGCCCGGACACGGCCTCGCGCAACTCTTTCGCGCGCGGCCGGGTGGTCGGATACAGAATCCTGGTCGCGACCCGCTCGGCGAACGGACGGCCGTTCGACCCGGGATTCTCGGTGGTGTTCGGCGTCGAATTCTCACCCACGCTTCGACTGTAACCTCGTTGGCGCGACCGGGGGCCTGAGTGGAAATACCCGGGGCACGAAGAGTTTTGCTACGGGATCGATCGCGTCCCGCACGGGAAAGGATGGGACGCATGCCGGTACAGACTCCGCCACAGCGGGATTCGGAAAACACCACCATCGGCGGCTGGATCGCCCGCGCCATCGCGGTGGTGATCTTCCTGCCGTTACGCCTGCTCTGGGAGGGCTGCAAACTCCTGGGCCGCGTGGTGGTCGCGACGCTCGAGTTCGTCCTCGATCATCTGCTCGCTCCGATCGGCCGCTTCATCCGGCGCTGGATCGTGCGCCCGGCGATCGTGTTCGTCAAGGATTACCTGTGGGGCCTGGTGATTCAGCAGCTGCTGTGGGGCGCGATCCTCACCCCGCTGGGCGCGCTCCTGCTGGATTTCGTGCTGCGGCCGCTGAAAAACGCCGTGGAACAGTGGATCTGGCGGCGCGCGCTGCGCCCGGCGCTGGTCTGGCTCGGCACCCGCGTCATCGCGCCGACCGCCGGCTGGATCGACCGCTGGATTCTGCGCCCGGTGACCCGGGCCGTCGTCCGGATCACCTGGTTCCTGGTGAAGTGGCTGATCGTCGTGCCGGTCCTGGCCGTCGTGCGGTGGATCATCCTGCCGATCGCGCACGCCTTCGGGGCCGCGCTGGCGTTCGGCTGGCGGGTCGCCACCGTCATCGTCGGATTCCTGGTGGTGGCCCCCTGCCGCTACCTCTACCGCACCGTCCTGCGACCGCTGTTCACGGCGCTGGCCCGCGCGTGGCGGACGACCGTGGTGCGCCCGCTGCGCTGGATCAACGCCCGGGTCCTGCGGCCGGTGAACCGGGCGATCGGCGAGGTCATGAGCGCGGTGTTCGGCCGCTGACCCCGGCGATGATCGCCATGATCCCGAGCAGGATCGCGCCCGCGGTGGTGGCCACGTGCATGCCCTGCACGAAGGACGCGCGCGCCGCGTCGATCAGCGCCGCGTTGTCCCCGGCGTGCGTGATCGTCTCGCCCAGCGTCTGACCGAAATCACCGCCGTTGCGGAACACCAGCGCGGCGAGCGAACCCAGCAGCGCCAGGCCCAGGCCGTTGCCGAGTTCGAAACTGGTCTCGGAGATGCCGACCGCGGAACCGGCCCGCTCGGGCGGCACCGAGGACACCGCCACCTCGGACACCAGGGTGAACGCGATACCCAGTCCGGCGCCGGCGATCACGGTTCCGGCGATGTAGTAGCCGATCCCGTCGTGCACGCCCATGCCGAGCAGCAGCAGATTGCCGATCGAGGCCATACCGAGCGCGAGCACGAAACTGCGCCGGTTGCCCAGCCACCGCCCGACCCGGGCGCCGGTCATCGAGCACGCGAAAACCGTGACGGCCATCGGGATTCCGAGCAGCGCGGCCTGCAGTGGATCGCGTCCGGTCACCGACTGCAGGTAGGTGCTGGTCAGGAAGCTCATGCCCGCGAGCGCGAGCATGCCGACCGTGCTCGAGCCGATGGCGACCGAGAACAGGCCCCGGCGGAACAGGCTCAGATCCAGCAGCGGCTCGCTCAGGTTCCGCTGCCTGCGCACGAACAGCACGAGCAGCAGCGCTCCGACCAGGCCGATGCCGATCGCGGGCGCGTCGAATCCCTCTGCGGCACAGTGCTTGACCGCGTAGACCAGGGGCAGGATGCCGCCGATGGACAGCGCCACGCTCCGCAGATCCAGCGGGCCCAGGGCCGAGGCGCGGTGTTCGGGCAGCAGCAGCGGCCCGAAGACCAGCAGGACCAGCAGCACCGGAGTGTTGATCAGGAAGACCGAGCCCCACGAGAAGTGGTGCAGCAGGACGCCGCCGATGATCGGCCCGACGGCCGAACCGCCCGCGAAGAAGGCCGTCCAGATGCCGATGGCGGTGGCACGCGCCCGGGCCTCGGGGAAGAGATTGGAGATCAGCGCCAGGCTCGAGGGCAGCAGCGTCGCGCCGCCGAGACCCATGAGGGCGCGCGCGGCGATGAGCACCGGCGCGCTCGGGGCGAAGGCCGCCAGCACCGAGGCGAGGCCGAAGACCGTGGCGCCCGCGAGCAGGATGTTGCGGCGCCCGATGCGATCGCCCAGATTGCCCATCGTGATGAGCAGGCCGGCGATCATGAAGCCGTAGATGTCCAGGATCCACAGCTGCTGGGTCGCCGAGGGATCCAGGTCCGCGGTCAGGGTGGGCATGGCCAGGTACAACACGGACATATCCATCGACACCAGCAGGACCGGGAGCAGTAGCACCGCCAGTCCGGCCCAGGCGCGGCGCGGCGTCTGCTCGGCAGAGCGCGCGAGAGTACTGGTCATCACCTATCCTTCGGGCTGAATTTTCGGGGCTGTACGCGGCAGCCCGGGAGATCGGAGCGGCCGTGCGTACGACGTACGCGTGGGCCGGGGTACAGTGTACGCACGCCGTCGTGGAAAAGGGAAGAATCATCCGATGACCGAGGCCAAGCTCACCCGGACGGCCATTGTCGACACCGCCATCACCCTCGCCGACGTCGACGGACTGGACGCGCTGTCGATGCGCCGCATCGCCGAGCGGATGGGCGCCGGGGCGATGTCGCTGTACCGGCACATACCCAACAAGGACACGCTGCTGGCCGAGATGACCGACGAGGTCTCGCGGCGCAATCCCTACCCGCCCGCCGCGGGCCAGGGCTGGACCTGGCGCGATCGCGTGCGCATCGCCGCCGAGGTGGATTGGCGGCTGTACCGGCAACATCCATGGGTGCTGTTCACCTTCGCGGTGCCGCGCTACAACTTCGGCGAGCACAGCCTGGTCGTGCTGGCGTGGCTGGTCGAGGGCTTCCGCGAACTCGGCGTCGACACCCGCGAGGCGACCCGCATGTCACTGTCGGTGTGGAGCTACATCGCCGGGGTCGCCCTGCAGCATGTCAGCGCGGACCTGCTCGCGGTCCGCGACAGCGACGCCGAACCCGGCTCGGGCCTCACCGCGCTGCTGGACGGCACCCCGCGCTGGCCGACCCCGCCCGCCCTGGCCGACCTGCACGGCATCGGCGACGCCGGGCTCCTGGATCCCGGCTACCTGCTCGACAGCGGGCTGACCGCGCTGTGCGACGGCTTCGAGGCCCGCGCGGGCAGGTGATTCCGGCCCGGTTTCCCCGGCGGCGATGAATTCCGCCGCCGCGCATCGTCCCCATTGATGCACGCGGCGCACATCCGGCGTACCCGCCTGCGCGTCACGATTCGATCGACGAGGAGATGACATGCCATTCACCCCGGGCACACCCTGCTGGTTCGAGGTCAGCGCACCCGATATCGGCGCCACCGCGGAGTTCTATCGCGGACTGTTCGGCTGGACCGCACAGGACATGGGAGCCGAGGCCGGGCACTACACGCGGTTGTCGCTGGAGGGTGCGCAGGTCGGGGGCATCGTGACCGCGCGCGCCGACGACGGTTCGCTCAAGCCCGCCATCTGGCTGCCGTATTTCGCGGTCGAGGACGTCGCAGCCACGGCCGCCGCGAGCGTCGCGGACGGCGGCGCGGTCTTCCTGGAACCGCGAGACGCGTTCGGCGAGTTGGAGTTCGGCATTCTCACCGATCCCGACGGCGCGCCCTACGGGATCATCCGGCTGCGGACCGCGCCCGGGACCGAACGCTGGGGGCAGCCGGACAACCCGTGCTGGATCGAGTACGGCGCGGTGCGCGCGCCCGCCGAGGCGCTCGCCCACTACGGGCGAGTGCTGGGCTGGAGCTACGGCAATGCCGCGTGGGAGACCGCGACCGAGAATCCGTACCAGGCGATCACGGTGGCCGGTGGCCACGAGTTCGGCGGGGCGCACCGGGTGACGCCGGGCGAACCGGCGCCGTTCTGGGGCACCACGATTCGCGTCTCCGACGCCGACAAGGTCGCGGCGCGCGCGGTCGAACTGGGCGGCTGCGTGATCCAGGAGCCGCAGGACCTGCCCGGGCCGTCGCGGGTCGGCGTGCTCGCCGATCAGGCCGGGGCGATCTTCGGAATCATGGCCGTGGGCTGATGTCGCCGTCGAGGTAGACCCACTCGCCGTCGGCGCGGCGGAAGCGGCTGTTCTCGTGCAGCGTGCCCGCCGCGCCGCCGGCCCGGTAGTGCGCGCGGAACTCGACCGTGCCCTCGGTGTGGAAGGGCCCGCCGCCGGTCGAGCCGAGTATCTCCAGCCGTTCCCAGCGAGTGCCGGGATCGAAGTCGACATCGGCCGGGCGTGTGCTCGGATCCCAGCTGCGCAGCAGATACGCCTCGTCACGCACCGCGAACGCGCTGAACCGCGAGCGCATGAGCTGTTCGGCGGTACCTGCCCGCACGGTTCCCGCGTGCAGCCGGCCACAGCACTCGGTATAGGGCGCGGGCAGGCCGCACGGGCAGTCCACGGCGACCGGACGGGGCTTCCCACGCTTCGACATGCGCACCATTGTGCTGGGACGAGACCCGGCGCCGAACAGCGGCATACCGCACCCCCTGCCGCCCCGCATCCGCACGCCCGCCCGGCGCGTTCGCACACGGCCCGATTCACGAGGCGGCCGACGCCCGTGCACCGGTTGGAGATTCGAAAGCACTGTCGCAGAAAACATATGGGCACATTCATCGGCCGCGAAACAGCCGCGCCCCTGTCCCGGTGCGCGGCCGAGGCTCGTGCGCGGAGGGTTACGACGGCTGATGGGCGACGGTGGGCGCGACCGTGGCCGTGGTGGCCCGGCCGTCCTTGACGTGCGCCGACCCGCCGTGGTCGCCCTGCCACATGATGGCGGCCAGCAGGCCGACCATCAGCACCAGGGTGGCGGGCGGGGCGACCAGAACGACGGTGCGGCGCAAGCGTTCTCGCAGGGGGTGGGACGCGGGCTCGCCGGGCTCGCGGGGCGCCATGAACCCGGGCGGCGGGAAGGTGGGTCCGTACGGGTCGCTCATACCCGCCGACGGTATTGACCTATCACCCGGCATACAAACAGCAAACGCGAGAACTGCGCCACACCCCCGGAATCACCCCAGCTCAGGGGCGTTGGGTGAGCTATAACACCCGTCAGTCGGCGTCTTTGACCACCGCGTAGGCGAATCCGTCCCAGCCCTTGCTGCCGACGGTCTGCACGGCGGTGGCCTCCAGGGTCGGCTCGGCCGCGAGCAACTCGAGGACCTCTCGGCTGGCGCGCACCGCGGCATCGGCCGAATCCGGGTCCGCGATCCCGCCGTGGCGCACCACGTTGTCGACGATGATGACCGAGCCCGGGTGGGTCAGCCGCAATGCCCACGTGACGTAGTTCGCGTTGTTGACCTTGTCCGCGTCGATAAAGACCAGATCGAACGGCTCGGGGCCCTCCTCGGCGAGTACCGGCAGCGTGTCCAGTGCGGCGCCGACGCGGATGTCGACTCGGTCCCCCACCCCGGCCCGGTCCAGGTTCGCGCGCGCGACCTCGGCGTGCTTGGGCTCGAACTCGAGGGTGACGACCCGGCCGTCCTTGCCGGCCGCGCGGGCCAGCCAGGTGGTGCTGTAGCCGCCGAGCGTCCCGATCTCGAGGATCCGGCGCGCGCGGGCGGACTTGGCGAGCAGGTACAGGAACTTGCCCTGCGGCGGCGACACGTCGATGGCGGGCAGCCCGGCGGCGGCGTTCGCGTCCAGAGTCGCGGCGTCCCCGTCTCCCACCAGGGTGTCCACCAGATAGCGATCAACATCGGCCCAGTCGGCAGTAGTCATACCGGCAAGTCTGCCACCGGCACGAGAACGCCGGTCCCCTTCGATTCAGCGTGATCGGGATCCGGGGCGGCGTGATCGTGATCCGAGCCGAGTCGCGACCGGGGTAGACGCGATCTCGCGCGACCGGGCGCCGCACGCCGCCGTGGCGAGGGTCCACGCGGCATCGCGGCCAGGTGCACGTGCCGCGATCCGCGCGTTTGCCCGCGTCAGAACAGGAAGTAGCGCTGCGCCATCGGCAACTCGACCGCGGGCTCCTCCGCCCACACCTCGCCGTCGATCCGCACGGTGAAGGTGTCGGGATCGACCTCGATGCGCGGCATGGCGTCGTTGCGCGGCATGTGTTCCTTGGTGCGCTTGCGAACGTTGGCCACCGGCACCAGTTGCCGATTCACCCGCAGGCGGTTCGGCAGCCCGTCCTCGATGGCCTGCTCGGACACGAACGAGAGCGAGGTGCCCGCCGCCACCACCGGTGCGGCCCCGAACATGGGGCGCGGCAGCACCGGCTGCGGGGTGGGAATCGAGGCGTTGGCGTCGCCCATCGCGGCCCAGGCGATCATGCCGCCCTTGAGCACCGCGTGCGGGCGCACCCCGAAGAACGCCGGTTCCCACAGCACCAGATCGGCGAGTTTGCCGACCTCGATGGAACCGATCTCGTGGTCGAGCCCGTGCGCGACGGCCGGGCAGATCGTGTACTTCGCGATGTAGCGCTGGACCCGATTGTTGTCCGCCATACCGTCTCCCGCGAGCGCGCCGCGGCGCTTCTTCATCACGTGCGCGGTCTGCCAGGTGCGCATGACCACCTCGCCGATGCGGCCCATCGCCTGGGAGTCGCTGCCGATCATGGAGATCGCGCCCATGTCGTGCAGCAGGTCCTCGGCGGCGATGGTGGAGGGCCTGATGCGGCTCTCGGCGAAGGCCAGATCCTCGGGGATGGACGGGCTCAGGTGATGGCACACCATGAGCATGTCCAGGTGCTCGTCCAGGGTGTTGACCGTGTGCGGGCGGGTCGGGTTGGTGGAACTGGGCAGCACGTTGAGATGCGCTGCGACGGTGATGATGTCGGGCGCGTGCCCGCCGCCCGCACCCTCGGTGTGGTACGAGTGGATCGCGCGGCCGCGAATGGCGGCGAGGGTGTCCTCGACGAATCCGGCCTCGTTCAGGGTGTCCGAGTGCAGGGCGACCTGCACGCCCGAGGCATCGGCGACGGTGAGGCAGGCGTCGATGGCCGCCGGGGTGGTGCCCCAGTCCTCGTGCAGCTTGAAACCCGCAGCGCCACCGCGCAATTGCTCCCACATGGCCTCGTGCCGCACGGTGTTGCCCTTGCCGAGCAGCACGATGTTCACGGGCCAGCCGTCGGTGGCCTCGAGCATGCGGCCCAGATGCCACGCGCCCGGGGTGACGGTGGTGGCCTTGGAGCCCTCGGCCGGTCCGGTGCCGCCGCCGATGAGCGTGGTGATGCCGCCGCCCATGGCCTCCTCGAGCAGCTGCGGGCAGATGAAGTGCACGTGGGTGTCGATGGCGCCCGGGGTGACGATGCGGCCGTTGCCGGCGATGATCTCGGTGGAGGCGCCGACGACCAGGTCCGGGTGCACGCCCGACATCGTGTCGGGGTTGCCCGCCTTGCCGATGGCGCTGATGCGGCCGTCGCGAATGCCGATGTCGGCCTTGATGATTCCCCAGTGGTCGATGATGACCACGCCGGTGATGACGGTGTCCGGGACGCCCTCGGCGCGGGTGGCCCGGGCCTGGCCCATGGATTCGCGCAGGACCTTGCCGCCGCCGAACACCGCCTCGTCACCCGCGAGACCCGGTCCGCCGCTGCGGTCTTCGGTGATCTCGATGAGCAGGTCGGTGTCCGCCAGCCGAATTCGGTCGCCGGTGGTGGGGCCGAAGAGTTCGGCGTAGCGGGCGCGGGAGAGTTCGGCCATCAGGCGTCCAGCTTTCCGGGAGGGGTGAGGCTGATGCCGTGGACTTCGCGGGCGCCGCCGAGCGGGACCAGCCGGATCCGCTGGGCCAGACCGGGTTCGAAGCGGACTGCGGTGCCGGCGGGGATGTCGAGGCGGTGGCCGTGCGCGGCGTCGCGATCGAACTCCAGGGCGGGGTTGGCCTGCGGAAAGTGCACGTGGCTGCCGACCTGGACCGGGCGGTCGCCGGTGTTCACCACGTCGAGTTCCACCCGCCGCGCGCCGGGGTTGAGCTCGATGGTGCCGTCGGCGCAGAGGTATTCACCGGGAATCATGCGCGTCAGCCGATCGGGTGGTGGACGGTGACGAGCTTGGTGCCGTCCGGGAAGGTGGCTTCGACCTGCACGTCGTGAATCATCTCCGGGACGCCGGGCATGACGTCGGCACGGGTGAGCACGGTGCGGCCCGAGGACATGAGTTCGGCGACCGTACGCCCGTCGCGCGCGCCCTCGAGCACGTGGTCGACGATGAGCGCCACCGATTCCGGATGGTTCAGCTTGAGCCCGCGCGCCTGTCGCCTGCGGGCCAGCTCGGCCGCGTAACTCAGCAGCAGGCGTTCCTGCTCGTGCGGCGACAGTCGCATTCGGGCTCCTCACCGAGGTCGCGGGCGGGTTGTCGGCCATTCTGGCACGGTCCGGGTTAACCGCGTGTTTCGGCGCGGGCCGGGCAGTTCGGCGCTGCCCGGCCGGCCGCTCAGCCCTGGGTGAGGTTCTGCAGCCGGACCTGCCCGCGCGCCACGGTGCGGTCCTGTTCGTCGGTGATGACGACGACCCACAGCTGTTGCGAGCGGCCGCGATGCACGGGGGTGGCCTCGCCCGTGAGCGTGCCCTCGCGTACCGCGCGCAGGAAGTCGGTGTTGTTGTTGACCCCGACCACGGTCCCGCGCTCCCCCAGCCACGCGCTGCCGGCGATGCTGGCCAGGGTTTCGATGACGGTGCAGTACACCCCGCCGTTCACGATGCCCGCGGGCTGGAACTGCTGCGGCGTCACCACCCATTCCGCGGTGACCCGGTCCGCGCTGAGTTCGGTGAACTTCAGTCCGATGAGGTCGGTGAAGGTGCCCTCGCTGAATTTCGTCATGAGCTCGGGCGTCACGTCGGCCATGGACTTGATCTGGGAGAAGTCGTCGGTCATACCGTCACACTCGCACGCGTCCCCGAAATACGAAGCGGCGGGCTCCCCTCGACAGGGGAACCCGCCGCGGCAGCGATCCAACCCGTGCCCGCCGTCAACAGCCCGGTGATCTCGGTCAGCTCACTCGGGCGTGGGTCGGGGAGAGGCGATGGAGGAGGACTTGTTCGAGAAGGGCCACGAGGACGTCGCGAACCGAATCACGTCGGCGGGCATCACATTCGAGGAGGGGGATCCACTCGTCCAGGCCCAGGGCTTCACGGACTTCGTCGAGGGCGAAGTCCGGGCCCTGGTCGAAGCGGTTGACCGCGACGACGAAGGGGGTGCCGTGTTCCTCGAAGTAATCGAGGACCGGGTAGCAGTCTTCGACGCGGCTGGTGTCGATGACGATGACCGCGCCGAGGGCACCGTCGACGAGGTCGTCCCAGAGAAAGACGAAGCGGTCCTGACCGGGGGTTCCGAAAAGGTAGAGGATCAGCGACGAGTCCAGGGTGATGCGGCCGAAGTCGAGAGCCACGGTGGTCCGGGTCTTGTCGGCGCGGCGGCCGGGATCGTCGACGCCGATCGCGACCTCGGTCATGGCCGCCTCGGTTACCAGGGGCTCGATTTCGGAGATGGCGCCGATGAATGTCGTTTTGCCGACGCCGAATCCGCCGCTGACGACGATCTTCACCGAGGAAGCCAGGGGGCGTTCCGCGGCGGGGGTGCGAACTTCAGAGTGCCCGGACAAGATCTCTGATCCTCTCGATGGCCGCGGTGGACAGTTCCTGCGCCTCGCGCACGGTGACATGGCCCGCGGCGGCCAGATCACTCACGACAACTTTCGCGACGCCGACCGGAACCCGAAGAGCGGCGCCGATTTCGGCGATGGAATGCGGCGCCTGACACAGGCGCACCACCGCGCGTTCCTCGAACCGCAGCGGGGCGGACAGCGCGGCGTGCGGGGCCCGCACCAGGGTTTCGATCCGCAGCCCGTCCACCAGCGGGGTGGTGCGACCGGCGGTGACGATGAACGGTCGCACGAAAGCGTCTTCGCCCTCGACCGGCGCCGGACTCGGCTCGAATCGAGTTGCCCGCCCTCGGGTGTCGCTGACCCACGTGCTGGAAGCTGTCACCGGGATCATCCGCGGGTCGGGCAGCCGCGGCCGGTCCGGATCTCTCATCTGCGCAACGTCTCTCGCAAGTGTGAGATGGTCGCCGGATCGAGCAGCGCCCCCGCCCGCTCGGCCAGCACCGCCATCTCGTAGCCGACCAGCCCGACATCGCAACCGCCCTCGGCGATTACGCCGAGGCAGCTCCCGTCCCCGAGCGCGGACACCAGCAGGAAGCCCCGCCGCATCTCGATCATGATCAGCTTCAAACCATCGAACGCGTAACTACGCGAAGCACTTCGGGCCAGACTCGACAGACCCGACACCATCGCGGCGAGCCGGTCCGCACCGGTGCGGTCGAGTCCCTCGGACATGGCGATGAGCAGCCCGTCCGAGGACACCGCAACGGTGTCGCGCACCCCATCGGTATTGCGCACGAAGTTGGCCAGCAACCAGTCGAAGGTGTGCGGATCGGCGGCGGTCGGTAGCTGTGTGGTCATTGACTCCCCTTCACGGTGCTCATTACTTTCCGATGTGTGGTCACCGGCTCTCCTTCGCGGCGCCCTCCGCGGGTCCACCGCGCTGATGCCCGGTCCGGAAGGCGGACAGCATGCCGCGCACGTCCTCCGGCGACCGCTCGACCAGCGAAGCACTCGGCGGTCGCGGTGCCGCCCGGCGCTGGACCGTCACATCGACCGGCCGAGATCGCTTGGTGCGCTTGACAAGTCCGTTCCGGGTCCGCTGAACGCCTTCCGGTTCCGAGGCAGCAGCGGCACCATCAGCGGGCTCGATGCCCGCGAATTCTCCCGTTTCCGGCTCGCTGTATCGGCGCGTCGAGCCGTTCCGGCCTGAACCGGCAGCGGCCGAATGGTCCCCGGTCGATCGAGGCGTCTCGGTTCCGATCCGAAGGCCGGGGCGGGCATTCGGATCGGTACGAACCCCTGGGCCCAGCACTGCCGGCGGTGCGGCATGGATCGCGGATTCCGCCCGCTCGACGGTGTTCGCCGGTTCGGCGGCCGGCGAGTCGATGCGCGGCATGGACTGCGGCACACCGGCACCGGGTGTCGGGTGCCGATCCTTCTCTCCGCCAAAAAGTTCCGGCGGTAGCAGGAGGCGGGCGACGACGCCGCTGACCGGGGAGACGGTGAGTTCCACTTCGATGCCGAGGCGGCGGGCCAGGCGGCCGACGACGTAGTGGCCCAGGTAGCGGGTGGGGGTGAGGAGGAAGTCGGTGGCGCCGCTGAGGCGGGCGTTGGCTTCGGCGAGTTGTTCGGGGGGCATGCCGACGCCGTGATCGACGACGGCGAGGACGTAGCCGGTGGGGATCTTGCGGCCGTAGATTTCGACCTCGAGGTCCGGCGGGGAGAAAGCCAGTCCGTTCTCGATCAGTTCGGCGAGCATGTGGGCTAATTCGCTGACGATGGCGCCGGGAATGGGGACATCGTCGATGCGGCGCAGGGCGACGCGGCGGTAGTCGTCAACTTCCGAGAGGCCGGCGCGGATCACGTCGGTGAGCGGGATGGGTGCGGCCCAGCGGCGCGGGCCGGCCTCGCCGACGAGGACCAGCAGACTTTCGGCGTTGCGGCGCATGCGGGTGGCGAGGTGGTCGAGCTCGAAGAGGTTGGACAGCGCCTTCGGGTCCATTTCCTCGCGTTCGAATTCGCTGATCAGGCCGAGTTGGCGGCGCACCAGGTTCTGGTTGCGGCGAGCCAGATTGGCCATGGACTCGGTGCTGTTGCGGCGCAGTAGGGCCTGCTGCGAGGACAATTCGTAGGCGGTACCCTGCACGCGATCCAAAGCATCAGCGACAGCGGCGATTTCGACGCTCGCGCCGGGCGGAGTGCGGACCGGTTCGGGCGGGTCCGGCCGGGAGTCGGCGACCTGCCAGGCCGCGATCACCTCGGGCAGGCGGCGGCCGGCGACGTCGTCGGCCGCGGCGGCAAGGGTGGCGAGCGGGCGAACGATGGCGCGCAGACTGGCGATGACCAGGGCGAGTTCGGCGGCCAGGGCGAACAGCGCGAGCAGCGCCAACACGCCGAGCTTGACCGCCGCGCCGCCGCGCAAGTCCTCGGCGCGCTGCCGGACGGCGTCACCGACCGCCTGCTGCACCTCGCGTTGCGCGTCGATGACGGCGGTCATCTGCGCCCACCAAACACCGGGGTCCACCGATTGGGTCAGCGGGCCCGCACTGGAGCCGATCGCGATGTTCTCGGATTCGGTTGCCCTGATCGCGTTCTCGCTGCGCATCGCGGCATCCAGTAACTCCCGCTGGACACCGGTGGCATCGCGGGCGAACGCGGCGAGACCGGCGAGTTTGGCGGCGCGGATATCGAGGAACTGCACGTATTCGCCGGGCCCGAACGCGTCGGCGGCGAAGACACCGTTGAGGAACCCGCGTTCCTTCGCAGTCTGCTCTTTCGCTTCGGAGAGCGCGTAGAGCGCCTGCAGTCCGTGCCGGACCGCGGGGTCGTCGGCCTGATCCAGCCCCGGTTCCGAGAGATTCAAGGCGTTGATCGCGTCGGTATAGAACTGGAACGCCGCCGGACGAGCGAGGCCTCCGGCGTCGATGCGAGCGCGCATATCGCCCAGCCCGGACAGGTAACCGACGGCCTGGCGCACCTGCACCCTGCCGGGAGCGCGCCCGGCCAGCGCGGTGTCCAACGCCCGCAATGCTCGGTCGGTATCGCCACGCTGCTCGGTGACCGCCTGCTCGAGCCGACCGCCGCCGAGCAAGCCGTTGCTGAGACCACGTTCGCGCTGCATCTCGTGCAGCGCGTCCTGCACGGCCAGCGCGAGGCCGACCTCGGCGACGGTATCCCCACTGCGCCAATAGGATTGGACCTCACCGGCGATGGTGACGCCGAGCAGCGCGAACACCAGGGTCAGCGATACCAGCAGAATTCGCGCCAGCTGCCCGCGAATGGTCCGTGGCCGAACCAACCGGGGCACGACAGCTGTTCTCACCCTGCTCCTCCAACGCGTAGGCCGTTGCGGCTCCACGGCGAGCGCACGGAAAAGACAGGGAGCAAATTTCCACAGCGGCTACCAGGTGTCAACGACCCGAAGAGGCATGCCCAGGTATGGATACACGCTGGTAATCAACAATTTTCGTAGTTTCGATCCGCTCACATCGGAGCACCGGCGGCGGTGACGCCATCCGCGCGACAGCCCTCGACGGCTATGTCCGCAAACTGCCAGTGACCCAGAACACCATGCCGGACGCGTATGCATTGTGCCGTCCCGCGCTCCCCCGGCCGCGCGCTACCGGCCACTGGCACGCGCCCCCGAAATACGAAGCGGCGGGCTCCCCTCGAAAGGGGAACCCGCCGCGGCAGTGGACCGGGGATCTCGGCAGCCCTTGTAACACCTTCTTGCAGCGAACTCACCCACTTTCAGGTGTCACAGCACGTCATTGTCCACTTCGGCAAGATTGACCGGTTTCCTCATATCGAGAGGAGGCCGAAGTGACCGAGACCCAGTTCGACGAAGAGGCGGAAGCGGGAGTCCTACTCCACCGCCGCTGGCTAAAGGATGAGCCTCGCCGGTTAGTGCAGCTACGGCGGCATGATTGGACGAGTCGAAGGGCCGCTCTGACAGTGGTGTTGACGATTTCAGGGCTCGGGACGACGAGGATTCGACTCACATGCCAACAACACCACTTGCTAGTTAGGTAAGCCTGACCTACACTTGGGTTGGCGCTTGGATCGAGCGAGACCCGGAGGGCTGCCGCGGTCTCGATCTCCTGCCGGGCGGTGGGTTCCCAGCTTTTGACTGCGGGAACCCACCGCCCTTTCTCTTTTTTCGGAGCGAAGCTCAGTCGACCGACCACGAGTCAAGACGCCGCCGCAGGCCCGTGTCGACATCGAACACATTTCCGTCCAAATTGATCCGACATCACCCAGGTGCCAGGTCCGAAATCAGCGACAGGACCCTACCCACAAACCACATCAAGCTGCACCCATCGACAAGCCTTGCAAGTTAGGTAAGCCTGCCCTACTATCAGCGTGGCGTTCGGATCGAGAGAGGCCCCGAGGGCTGCGGCGGCCCCCGATCCCGTGCCGGCGGGGGGGGGGGGGGCAAAGTGGGTTAAACCCCCCCCCAAAAAAAACCCCCCGCCAAAAACCCCCCACAAAAAGGGAGGGGTGGGAAACACCCCC
>NZ_JBSHMS010000019.1:0-13761 GCF_053645575.1 Nocardia sp. NPDC055321 | reverse complement strand
CCGGGGGGCGGGGGGGGCCCCCTACCCGGGGGGGGGGGTGTTTACAATAAATGTTGTTTAACCCCACCGCCCAATTTCACCGCCAGTGCAAACGACAGCGATCAAGTGTCTCGGGTTCGACAACCGCAGCCGAGCCACATGCCCCAGCCCGCCTTTCGCCATACCGTGCTCGGATCACTTCGCTGGTTGGCGCCAGATTGATGTCATCCTGGCTTTGGTGATCGCGTTGGGTGTCGCTGCGGAGGACTACGGCTCTCCGCCGGTTATGTTCCTGCCGGGCCGAGGCCGATGCCAGCGAACGGGTGGTCGAACGTGCCCTGGCATGAATCTTCCAGAATCGCCGCTGCGTCCGCCGACTACGAGCGCCTGCCTGAACACCACGCAGCCATGGTCCAGTGGGCCATGATTATCCTGATGCGCCGCCGTCTCGCCCGGACAAGACGATCAGTTCGTACACGGGCACTTAGACAATGCCCAGCGCGCACTCGTGGCGCCACAGACAAGGATAGGGCTGAGTAACTTTGAGCTGGGCCCGGATTCGCTGACCTTCGGCGGTCGACATGCTGGACAGCCTCAGCGTTCGGCCAGACACCCGTGGCAACGCCGGTCGCTGGCGGCGGTGAAATCACCCTGGGCCTAATGCTCAGCTCCCGAGTTCTACAGGTCGAATTCCACTCGAGTTTGCGTGGCCACAACCAACGCATGGACATCTCGACACTGCGCCCGCACCAGGTCGGCACGATTAACGGGTGTGACTGGCGACGATGGGTTGGGACCCTCGATGTGGAGCGTACGGGCACGTACAACCTATCGTGATCATCTAATGTCCGGCGATGGTCTACGGCAGCCGCTACAGCAGCCCTAGCATCTGCAGGTTGCTGATGTACCTCAGGACGACCGGGGGGTGATGTGCGGAATGTAGTTGTCCGGCGGGATCTGCGCTTGCTGCACCGCCGCGCGGAATCGTTCGGTTGACAACGCCGTGCCCTGCAGCGGGGACTTCGGCTGCTGGTAGTTGTGCAGCAGCGGCAGAAGCGAGTGCCGCTGATGATGTTCGGGGAGGGCTCGCATCGCCGATTCGAAGCGAAGCAGCCATGCGTCGTAGTCACGAATGTGCTCGATCTTGTGGCCGGCGTCGATAAGCCAGTCGACATAGGTATCCAGCGAGATCCCGTCATCGTGCGGATCGCCAATCTCTGGCGCGACGGGCGGCGTGCCGGCAGCGGCAGCAGGATCTCTCCCTGGCTGATCAGGACCACATGGCCGCCGACCCGAACTCGGGTGAGGCGGCCGTGGTCGAGATCCGCTGTTCCATGAAGCACGCTAGGTCGGCCGAGTTCGAGGCCCTGTTCGATCCGGTAGGACAGAGCGGTGGTGCTCGGACCGTCGTAATGATCTGCCAGGTAGCCCGCCAGTACCACGGCTGCGGCGCCCGTGCCGTTGTCTTCCAAACCCCGAACGCGGGACTGAACATTCGGGCGTGGATCGTCGCCGTCGTTCTCGTTTCTCGACAGAACACGTAAACCTGAGGAGCCCAGTGGTTTGCGAGATGCTCTGCCCACACCCCGGTGTCGAATCGAATGCGTTCACTGCGGTCAGTTCCCGGATGGGGACGAACAGAAAAGGAACCCCGGCCGAATAGGCCACCGGTGTGCTCGCGATGACGTCCGGTGTGAGACCGAGCATGCGCGCCAGCACCTGCACCGGCGGGCCGTCGGGGCCTCGCATCGGCTGCTGCGGTGCTGTCAGCTCCGCGAAAGGTGGTCGGCCGGGTTCGACCCGCACGGTCACCGGGACCGTTCCGATCACCTCTTCGAGAAGGAGTTCCACTTCGCCGTAGGTGGCTTCCGCAGAACGGTTTTGGGCGATCAGCGCTGCGGCGCCCACTGTGGGATGGCCGGCGAACGGCAGTTCGCCGCCCGGTGTGAAGATTCGTAACCGGGCATCGCAGGCGGGTTTCGAGGTTACCTTCAGCGCCCACCAGTCGACCGTCACGGCGGCGCGGGAATTCGACGTGTCGAGAACATGCAGGAAGGGGCTTGAATTGTGCGTATGTGGGCCCGAATTCAGGGAAGTACGCACGCTGTAGGTACTTGTTCCGCGAGACCAGCGCGGCCCGCATCCCCAGACCGGGCAGGGCCAGCAGATCGGCGGCGAACGGATTCGTAGGTCGCTAGGGGCCGAGCGACAGGGCGATCGTTCCGTCATCCGAGACGGTTCGGTCGCCCTCTTCGTCCGTATGTCTGGTCCGATTCGGCCACACCGGTCAAACATCGACCGGGGCCTGTTGCCCCGCGGTGTCCCAGATCCTTAGACGTCAGATCTGCGACACCGCGGGGCAATCGAGTCAAGCAGACGCACCACGCGCAGCAGCATCTGGCGCGAGCGACAGCTCCAGCGTCCCCGCGGCCAGTTCACGGCCGTCCTGATGAAGACCGACCTGGACCGCCACTACACCCGGGCGGCCGCTGACCACCGCGGCCGAGCACTCCATCGGCGAGTCCAACTCACCGAAGTGGGTGAACGCCACATCGCAGCCGGCCACGAGACATACCGGCGTCTCCAGGGCGCCAGCCCTTGTCGCCGCGACGATGGCAGCCTGCCGAAATCCTTCTACCAGCAACGGTCCGGGAGCGTGGTCGTAACTGTGATCGAAGAACGAGGGATGACTGACATCTACGACCAGTGGAAACCGTGAACCGACGTAATCCCCACCGTCACCGATCACAACGTTTCGGGGATCAGATCGACCTACGGCCGAAGAGTCCATCCGCTTCGGCAGATCCAGCGTATCCGGTCCCGCAAAACCCTGACCGGAACGCTGGAAACTCCGAATAGCCTTGTAGTCGTCCGGAGGAAAGAAAACGATTTCCGCGTGAGCGGTCATCGCCAGTACACCCCCGATGGACACCTGCCCTTCGAGACTCAGTTCCTCGAAATTCGACCCCAAACTGACACGCTTGCCGACACGGTATCTAACGAAACCTTCCAGAGGCGCACGTTCATTGTCGACAAAAGGCCCGAGGGTGGCGATCTCGAATCGCCAGGACTTCAGACTGAAAGGCACACCCAGCGGAACACCGCAGTGGCGATGCAGAGCCACGAATGTTCCCTGCCGTGCCGCCTCCGCGACCGAAAGTGGGTCGTGGATCGCCAGTGATCTGTCGAACCAGAGACTATGAGCGCGAGGAAGCTGGATCGCGACCCAGACATCTCCGTTCGCGAGCCGCGCGGAATCGGTGACGAATACCTCGCCGACCGCACGCCGATGCGCCAGGGCACACGGAACAGTCTGATCGAACGTCAATCCGATAGCAACAGGTTCGAAATCGACTTCATTCATTGCAATATTCTCCACGCCAGAGCTATTGGAAATCGCTCTCGATACCGATCGATTCGATGGTCGCCGCGAGTGAGTCATAGAATCCGACAAGCAGGCAGAATTCCAGCATCTGATCTTCTGAGTAGAACTCGGCGAGAGACTTCCATGCGGCATCGTCGATACGACGATCCATGACAAATCCGTCCACCGCGGCAACGATCGCACGCTCGCGAGCGCCCAATCCCGCCGCGTCGGGACCCTCGAACACCCGCGATTGGAGTTCGTCGTCGATCCCTGCCTTCCGCCCGATAATTCGGTGATGCTCGAGCTCGTACTCACAGCTCCGAAGGTGCGCCAGACGCAAGATCGCCACCTCTTGGTCGTAGCTGCTCATGCTCCCGAACATCATCAGTCGCGTGAACAGGTGAAACCATCCGCGGAACAGACCGGCGCCCCTGGCGAGGGTGCTCAGCAGATGCGCGTCGGGCACCCCTTGGCGACGCGCGCCGAGACGGGCGATAACCCAGTTGACCAGTCCCTGTTGCTTGTACTTACCTGGCAGGATATGCGGAGAACTACCCATTTTCGAACCTCACATCATTTCGTTTCCGAGCCGAGCGATACAACTCGTTCCGACTCGAGATTCAACGCGCCGCGCCTCGAACCGGTGCGGAGCGTCGGGAATCGACACGGCTATACCGTTCGCTCGAACCAGCTGTCGATGGCAAGCACGGTCGACTCGGTGTCGGTGAATCGATGGAAGGCCATTCCCAGCTTCTGCGCAGCTTCGCCGTTAGCGATGTCGTCATCCACGAACAAGCAATTCTGCGGTTCCAGGGAGAGGCGCTCGACGGTCAGTTCGAACATGGCCAGTTCAGGTTTGCGCATTCCTTCGTCGGCCGATATCACGGTGATGTCGAAGAGGCCGTCCGGCACGATGGAACGCCAGTGCGGTTCCCATTCCTTCACGTTATTGGACAGCAGCGCCAAGGCATAGCCCTCGGACTTGAGTCCGGCAAGATAGTCCAGGAACTCGGAATTGGGTCGACGACCCGCGAACCATACGTCGCGGAAGTCTCCCATATCGCGGTCCACTCCGGTGATCACCGCGAGTTCCTTACTGATGCGCTGCGTGAATTCAGCCTCGGTTATCACGCCTCGTTCGAGATCGCCCATGATCGACTCACCGGGCACATTCGAAGCCTTGACAAGTGACTCTATGAATTGAGGTGGGGTGAATCCCATTTTGGTGGCAAAATGAACAATCGTCTCTTCGACCGGGTTGGTCAGCACACCACCGTAGTCGACAACGAGCGCTTTGCCAGATTTTGTATGAGCAGAGGTCATCATTCACCAACCAGTTCGTTCGTAGCAATACACCCGCACACGTATCGGACATGTCCGAGTTCCCGGGGCGACGTCAGCTGCCGCAAACCATCACCTGCGTGATGGCGCCGGAATTCAAATGCTCAGCAACTCGTCGAGAGTCCGAACATCTTGTGGAAGATAGGAATTCGCCGCGTCGGCCACATATCCATCGGGGCGGACGAGGACGATCTTGGAGTCCTTCAGCGCGCCCGCGAGCACAAAGTCGTCAGGCAGCGTGTACGAACGCTGATCGACGCTCGGCGGAGCGTCCGGCCCCACCGCGGGCGATCCCCCGCCAGGAACCGACAGGACGCAGTAGTCGACCCATTCGGCCCGTGCGGCCCGGTGCAGCAGCTCGAGCATCGTGGGATCGACACCTCGCGGGCCAGCGAACACCAACAGCGTGTGCCGCGGCCCCCTGAGCAGATCGCTCAACCACAGCACGGACCCGGTCTCGGATGTGAGCTTCGCATCGGCGAATCCGTGCCCGATCGCCCGTCGGCCGCCACGATCACCGACCGTAGGGCTCTGTCGGTAGTCCAAGTCGAACTGCGCCATCGCTGGCACGATCTTTCGCTCCATGAGTCCGGTCCAGCTCAGGACACCCAGAAGTGTGTCTCTGATCCGGCGCCCCACACCGGATTCGACCGTCCACAGCTTGGTTTGCTGGTGTGACGCCTGCATCACCCGCGCGGCGATCGGCTTGCGCTCGGCCTCGTAGCCGCCCAACAGTTCATCAGGTAGTGCGTAGCCATTGATCGCCAGACCGATTCGCCAGGCGAGGTTGGCCGCATCCTGGATCCCGGTGTTGAGCCCCTGTCCTCCGGCCGGGCTGTGGACGTGAGCGGCGTCGCCGGCGACAACGCACCTGCCCGAGCGATAGGTCACAGCCTGCTGCATGTGAATTCGGAAACGGGTGCTCCAGAGCAGTTCTCGGATCTCGAGACGATAGGGAGCGCGCGCGTCGACAAGATCCTGTAGTTCGGGCATCGACAGCGGATCATCGCTGGCACCCATCGCCGTCGCATCGGCGAACACTCGGACGTTCCCGTTCGGCAGGGGAAGGGTGACCAGCACTCCTGCGGGATGCAGGTGATAGTGAGCCTCACCGGCGGGTATGGGTGAATCGATCACTCCGTCACCGAGAATGAACGACTGAGGGTAGGGCTCCCCCTCGAAGGCGATCCCGGTGAGCTCACGCACTGAACTGTGCATTCCATCACAGCCGACAACCCACTTCGCCTGGAGCTGCTCGCTTCCTGCGGGCGTCTCGAGTGTGACATCGACACCGGCGCTATGGTTTTCGAGGCTCGAGAGGCGGGTGTTCCACTCGATGCGCACCCCGAGTTCGCTGAGGCGATCGGCCATGGCGGACTCCACCGCCGGCTGGGTGATGACGATCGGTGACGCCTTGGCCGCAGGGTTGCCGTGCACGTGAAAGCTCGCGACCGGACTGTTGCCGGACCAGTATCGGATCACTTCCAGTGGCAACCCTTCCGACCGTACACGGTCGGCGGTTCCTTGGCGGCGCAGCACATCCATGGCGCCGTCCCACAGGGTCACCGCCCGTGCCTGGTTCATCGGACGGTCGGCGGCTTGGTCGATGATTCGACAGCGCAGGCCCTGCCGACGTAATTCGGTTGCTGCGGCAAGTCCGGTGGGACCAGCTCCCACAACCAGGACATCCAAGATCGGTTCCACCACGTCCCCCTCCCACAGGGTTTATCGCTCGAACAGGTTCGAGCGAATTCTCCTGCTTCTAAACTCCCAGGTTCTACTGAATACCCGGCTTCGCACAATCTGGCGACTGCCGTGCGAGGATCGTCGCCAGCATTTCATCGAGAAACGTTTTGTTTTCCACTGAAAGCGTCGAGAGCAACTCGCTCTCTACATCATGCACGATGCGCGCCATTATCGCCAGTGCTGCATATCCATTTTCGGTGAGATTCAGATCGTTTCGACGTCGGTCATACTGATTTCGACTCCGCTTGACATGGCCGTTCTTCTCCATCTTGTCGATCAAATCAACAATGGTGGTCCGATCGATGTCGAGCAGCTCTCCGACCATCCGCTGAGACGTATCCGATCGGCCACCGAGCAGTTCCAGCACGAGAAGATAGCGCAGACCAGCGCCTTGCGACTCCTCCAGTGCGGCCTCGGCGGCTTGCACCAGGAGCAGTCCCGACTGGTACAGCAGATAACCGGTGCGGCCGGTGAGGGCTTTCAGCGAAGTGCTACCTGTCGGGGATGGCATACAAGTACTCCCATTCCGTGCGGCCAAATGCAGCACTTCGCCGAAACAAACCTGCCCGGTATCATACCGGTTCAGGTAGACATCAGGTTCTATACGGCAGCTCGCGAGGGTTCGATTTCAGGCTCCACATAAAAATCTCGCTCTCGAATGAATGCGAATGCGAGAATCGCCGCGACGACAGCCAACGCCGCAGCCGCGAAGGAAACCGTTTGCAATCCGTCGACAACCGCGGTGCTGGCTGCCGCGTGAACATCGGCGAGCATTTCGTGGGGCACCGTTTCCTCCAATCCTCGGGTACCACCCGCTGCGATCGCTCCACCGATATCGGTCGCGGAGTTGCCCAGGGTGTGGCCGACACCGGATTCGGCGAATCCGTCCGTCACCCGGTTCTGGAAAAACGCGCCCACCGCTGCGATCCCGACCGCGATTCCTACTTGCTGGAAGGTTTCATTGACACCTGAGGCCATACCGGATTTTTCTGCGGGCGCGATCGCGATCGACAGGAAGGCGCGGGGCGGATTGAACAATCCCATCCCGACTCCCATCACCAGCATCGCCGGCAGGAGGGCGGTCCATTCGCTGTCCGCGTCCACGAGCACCGTCAATGTGAGGCCGATGGCGATCAGAGTCATCGACGCACCCATGATGATGCGTTGCGGGACCTGGGTTGTCAGTGTTCCCGCGACGGCGGCGGCAACGAACAGCGCAAGGGTCAGCGGCAAGAACCTCAATCCCGTTTCCCACGCGGAGAAGTCGAGAATGTTCTGCGTGTAGGAGATCAGCAGGAACAGCACCGACATGGTGACCAGGCCGCAGATCATGGTCACCGCAGAGGTGCCGTTGAAGGTCACGTTGCGGAACAACGTCAGGTCGAGCATCGCTTTCTCACCCCTGCGGCGCTCGATGACTCCGAAAGCGAGGATCAGCACCACCGCGGCCGCGAACATGCCGATGATGCGAGGGCTGGTCCAGCCATCGGACTCACCGCGCAAGAAGGCGACAACCAGGAACGACAGTCCCGCGCTGAAGGTCACCAGACCCGGCCAGTCCACGGGCGGCGGTGTATCGGCTCGCGATTCCCGCATACGCAGGGCCGCAGCACCCAGTGCGAAGATCCCGATCGGCACGTTGAGCAGGAAGATGGCCCGCCAACTCATCGAATCGGTGATGCTGCCGCCGATCATCGGACCGAAGGCGATCGCGAGACCCGCCACACCGCCGAAGATTCCGAAAGCCTTACCGCGATCATTCCCTTGATATTCATGACCGATCAACGCGGGACCGATGGCGAACAGCGTCGCACCGGCGAGCCCCTGCACCAGTCGAGCGACGATCAGCATCGTCACGTTCGGCGCGAGACCGCAGACCAGCGAGGCCACGGTGAACACAACGAGACCGATCATGAATACCCGGCGCCGGCCCAGGATGTCGGCCAACGATCCGCTGGTCAGCAGGAATACCGCGAGACCGATGGCATAGGCGTCGAGCACCCACTGCAGGTCCGCGAACGATGCCCCGAAGTCCGAACGGATATCGGGAAGCGCGACATTCACGACTGTGATGTCGAGCATCAGCATGAAGGTCGCCAAACACACGACGGCCAAGGTCCATCCCGGCCGGGCCGAACCATCACCGGCCCTTGTGCTCGGGGTCGAGTCTTTCTGTGTCGTTACCACTGAGGCTCCCGTTGTCCAGTACTTGCCATGTCCGACTGCGTCAACTTCTGCGAGCCCAACGCTCGCGAACTCCCTCGGCAGCACCGCGGCCGGAGGTGTGTCGAGACCGACCAATCATATAGTCAGTTCAACTGATGATTTGTTCCCCTGATCATCAGCTCGGCCTACGATACCTCGAGCGTGCGGAACCCGCGCTGTGGAACGTCGTTGACCATGTCCGGCTGCCGCGTGCGATCAGCTCGCGCGCGGCGCCTGCGACGAGTGAGCTAGCTGGACATCCTGCTGATTCCGCCGTCGAGATAGCGGAAGAGGCGCACTGCTTCGCCCAGCTGCGGCGCGCCCGAGATGCCCTCTCTGGTCATGATGGTGTGAAACAGCTCGAACAGTTGCTCATGATGCAGAGCAGGCCTGTTCTCCTGACGCCATCGCAGGATGTCCGGGCCGTCGTTGCTGAAGTCATGATGTTCGCCGGGCGCGACCGTGACGCTGTCCCCGGCGCGCAGCGGCCGGGTGGAACCGTTGAGCGTGAATGTCATGACCCCTGCCAAGACGTGAAAGGATTCGGTCATCGAGCTGTGCCAGTGGGGTGGCGGACCGCTCCATATAGGCGCGGACCACTCGGTCACGAGCAGCTCACCATCGGTTTCGGCACCGGTTGTGATGAACTTCAGGGTGAAGTCTGTATCGGGAATCACCAGCATGTCGCCGGGCTTTGCCATCGTCAGTACCAACTTCCGTTCCGGGCCGTCGTGATCAGGCGGTCTCGATCATTCGATTGCGAAGACGCAAATCCTTGCGGCACAACATGAATCCGTAGACTAAACCGACTCGCGTCCACTACGTGCGACCCGCCGGACTCGGCCGTTCGGATCGGTGAACGAGCTTTTCGCGCATCAGAGTCAAGACTTGGTCGAGGGCATCGCGTGTGGGCTCTCCCGGCTCGTCGATCAGATGTTCGGTGAGCACCGAGTGTGGCCTCAACGGTGTGTCAGGATTGGCGGCGGCGCTGTCGAGCACGATCGAGGTGAACGAGTCCCCCAGGCGCTCGTGCAAGAAGTCGAATCGCTCGGTAGGAACCACCGGATCATCGGCGAACCGGATCCCGAGCACCTCCAACTCCTTGGCCGCGCATCGCCGTTGGACGATGCCCAGATCTGCTTCGGAGACATCGATCGTGTGCTTGCGGCTGTTCGTGATCGCCAGCGGCAAAGAGGGTTGGGACATGACCGCGGCCAGCATGTGTTCGTCGACCGACATCGCTAGCGCGAAGCCTCCGGTGAAGCACATCCCTACCACGCCGACCCCCGGCCCGCCGCAGCGTTCGTGCTCGCTACGTGAGAGGGCTCGCAGCCAGTCCACGACCGGCGACGTTCGACCGGTGGCAAATACGACGAATTCCCGACTGACACAAGCTGGAACAATGACCGATGCGCGGTGGACCGCAGTCGTCACGCGTCCACTCCGCGCCGGATCCCATCCGGGCGTACCGAAAAGATGTGGCACCACTGCGGTGCAGCCGATGTCGGACACGCGCCGTGCGAACTCGAGGACCTTCGGTGTTATGCCGGGCACTTCCGCCAGTACCAGTACCGTGGGGCCGGTCCCGCGCCGGTACACCGCACGGGTTTTTCCGTTGTGTGAGAAGGCTTCTTGCTCGAAGTCGTCCAGAACTTGATTGCTCATCTCATCGGACGGATTCACCGAGCACCACCTGCGATTGTCTTTTCGATCCAATTTGTCACTGCGGCAGCGGTTTCGGCCGCACTGTCTTCCATCATTCCGAAGTGATCACTGTCGATGACCTCGATGGCGGAGTCGGGGTTCCGGAGCTCGATCGTCGTTCGGGCTTCCGTCGCACTGTCGACAGACAGGAGCGGCGTCGTGCCCTCGTGTACCTTCCAGTCGGAGAACAGGTTCAGATAGGCACTCATCGCGGTCAGTTGAACAGTACCGATCGCGGGGAATGTCTGATCGTTTGCCAGTATTCGACCGACTACGGCTTCACGTAGCTCTGTCATCGTTTGCCCGTTCGGGGTATGGGTATCGATCAGTACCGTGCCGGCCGGCGCGAGGCCGGTGGCTTCGAGATGGTTGCTCACCGTGTTGGCGAGGTACCCGCCGGACGAGTAGCCGACCAAGAAGAAGGGAGATCCGTCCGAGGTCCGTTGGATGACCTTGGCCAACAGGCGCACGATGGCATCGACGGTTGCGGGAAGCCGCTCACCGTCCTGGAATCCGGGCGGTGGCAGGACAACCACATCACCGTTCCCCTCGAACGCCTCGACGAACCTGGTGTACTCGAACGCACTGGAGAGCGCTGTCACAGTAGGTATGCAGATCACGCGATACCGCTGGGATCCGCTCCTGAGCCGCATAAGTCCCGGGGCGACCTCGAGATCGGGATCCTCGAACGAGGGCCGCAGCCGCGAGGCTGCCAGGAGCAGACTCATGCCGTCGTCGATCTGCCCCAGGTCATACGATCTACGGAACAGTGACAGTAGCGTGTCGGGGTCAGCGCTGTTCGCTTGCCGAGCGGCAGCATTCGTATTCTTCGGAATCGCCGCCGCCTCGGTATCTTCGGCGCTCAGTGGGCTGTAGAGGTCCGCTGATATCGCCGCACGCAGGTGTTGGGCCAGTTCGTGTGGGGTCGGGTAATCGAAGATCGCCGACAACGGAATCTGTAGTCCGGTGGTGGCGCTCAACCGGTTACGCAGCTCGACTCCGGTCATCGAGTTGAAGCCCAGATCGGTGAAGGCGCGCTTGGGTTCGATCGCGTCGCCGTCGCGGTGTCCGAGCACGATCGCTGCTTGGGTCAGCACCGCCTCGAGTACCAGCGCCTCAGCCTCGGCATCGGATAGCCCTTCGAGCCGCATCGACTCCGCGACCTTCTCGGCAACTGACGGCTTCGCGGCTTCCCTCGCAAAAGAATGCATCGGAGCAGCAACACTCGCCGCTCCCCGTCCATGGTCGCGATCCCGCGGATCGTCGAGCCAAAACCGTTGCCTGTCGAAGGCATAGGTAGGTAGACCAATCCGGCGACCACCCGTGATGATCGCCTCCCACCGCACATCCACCCCGGCGGTGAACGCTCGTGCCACTCCCTCGAGCAACGACTCGATCTGGGGACGATCCCCACGCTGAGTCGCCACGAAGACCGCACTCGAACCCTCACGCACACACCCCTGCCCGAGAGTCGTCAGTGTTGCGTCCGGACCCAATTCCACGAACCGGGTCACCCCGTGCTCCTCGAGCCAACGCACCCCATCACGGAACCGAACCGACTTGCGCACATGAGCCACCCAATACGCAGGCGAACACAGCTCTTCGACGCTCGCCTGCAATCCGGTCACATTCGACACCACCGCAATCCGCGGCGCGTGGAACGACAACCCTGCCGCGATCTGGTCGAACTCCTCGAGCATGGGATCCATGCACACTGAATGAAAGCCATGACTTACATTGAGGCGCTTGGCTTTACGTCCTGACACTTCCCACTCGGATACCCGATCGAAGACCGCCGCGTGCTCCCCCGAGATCACCACTGCGGAAGGACCGTTCATCGCCGCAATAGAGACGAGGTGTTCATAGCCGACCAGCAGCTGCGCCACCTCGGCTTCACTCCCTTGCAGGGCAACCATCACCCCGCCCTCGGGAAGGGCTTGCATCAACCTGCCCCGCGCCGCCACCAACACACACGCGTCCTCGAGACCCAACACCCCCGCCACATGCGCAGCCGACAGCTCACCGATCGAATGACCCATCACGAAATCCGGACGCACACCCCACGACTCGAGAAGACGGAACAACCCCACCTCGACCGCGAACAAGCCCGACTGAGTAAAGACCGTCCGATCCAGCAACCCGTCCACATCGGACTCGGCGAATACCACTTCCCGCAGTGACCGCCCCAGCAGCGGATCCATCGCCGCACACACCGCATCGAAGGCCTCAGCGAACACTGGATACGCCGCATGAAGCTCACGCCCCATCCCCGCGCGCTGGCTTCCCTGCCCCGAGAATACGAACGCGGTCAGCCCTGCGACCGGTGCACCCCGCACCACACCGACCGCATCCCGGGCTTCAGCCACTGCCTCCACGCCAGCGAGTAGTTGTGCTCGATCCGCGCCCAATACGACCGCACGGCTCTCGAACACCGCTCGTGTCGCCACCAACGACAAGCCCACATCAGCGGGCGTTATCTCTGGTTGACCGACCACGAGCCCAAGCAACCGGTCAGCTTGTCCGCGCAGTGCTTTCGCCGACTTCGCCGAAAGAAGCCACGGCACAACAGAATCCACAGCGTTCCCGTCGGGCACCGACGTGGTCGAGGTGTGATCGGACCGCGCTTCGGACAGCACCGGATCTGGTTCCACCGGTGCTTGCTCGAGAACCACATGCGCATTGGTTCCGCTGATCCCGAAGCTCGATACCGCAACGCGGCGCGGCGAACCCGTCTGCGGCCATGTCGATGGCTCGGTGAGTAGTTCGACCAAGCCTGAAGCCCAATCCACGTGCGGGGATGGAGCATCCACGTGCAAGGTCGCCGGCAGGATGCCGTGGCGCATGGCCATGATCATCTTGATCACGCCCGCCACACCCGCGGCAGCCTGGGTGTGACCGATGTTCGACTTGAGCGAACCGAGTTTCAGCGCCTGACCCTCGGTGCG
Organism: Nocardia sp. NPDC055321; assembly: GCF_053645575.1. Lineage (NCBI taxonomy): Bacteria > Bacillati > Actinomycetota > Actinomycetes > Mycobacteriales > Nocardiaceae > Nocardia > Nocardia sp. NPDC055321. Next base: position 474 of record NZ_JBSHMS010000019.1, on the reverse strand, counting down.
AGCTTGCCCGTAGGTCGCCAGGAGTGCCTGTGCCTCGATCGGATCGCCTAACGCGGTCCCGGTGCCGTGGGCCTCGACCGCGTCGATGTCGGACGCGGACAAGCGTGCGTTGGCCAGCGCCGCGCGAATAACTCGCTGCTGCGACGGACCATTCGGCGCGGTCAACCCGTTGGACGCACCATCCTGGTTCACCGCCGAACCACGCACCACCGCCAACACCTCATGGCCGTGACGGCGAGCGTCGGACAAACGCTCCAACACCAGAACACCGACGCCCTCACTGAAACCAGTGCCGTCAGCACTGGCTGAGAACGCTTTACACCGGCCATCGGGGGACAGACCGCGCTGCCGCGAGAACTCCACGAACATGCCGGGTGTGGCCATGACGGTGGCACCACCGGCCAACGCCAGCGAGCATTCCCCACCGCGCAACGCCTGCACCGCAAGATGCACCGCCACCAGCGAGGAGGAGCA